>SLKC01000071.1 GCA_007134775.1 Ectothiorhodospiraceae bacterium
AACCGGGTGCGTGTGCGTATCCGCTACATCGATTCCGAGCAGCTCGAGTTCGAGGGGCCGTCGTTGCTCGAAGGCCTCGATGCCGTACTCATCCCGGGCGGCTTCGGCGTGCGCGGCATCGAGGGCAAGGTGACCGCGGTCCGCCACGCCCGTGAACGCCGCATCCCGTTTCTCGGCATCTGTCTCGGCATGCAGGTCGCCGTCGTCGAGTTCGCCCGTAACCGCGCCGGTCTCGAGCATGCCAACTCCACGGAGTTCGATCGCGCGACGCCGCATCCGGTGATTGCGCTGATCACGGAGTGGCAGACGGAGGACGGGCGTGTCGAAGTGCGCGGCGAAGACTCCGACCTGGGCGGCACCATGCGCCTGGGCGGACAGGCCTGCCTGCTGCGCCCAGGCTCCCGGGTCCACCAGATTTACGGCAGCGAGCGGATCGTGGAACGCCACCGCCATCGCTACGAGTTCAACAATCAGTACTTCGCCCGCCTGCGCGAGGCCGGTCTCGATTTCCCCGGCAAGTCCGCCGACGACGCCCTGGTCGAGATCATCGAGCTGCAGGATCACCCCTGGTTCGTCGGTTGTCAGTTCCATCCCGAGTTCACTTCGAATCCGCGCGACGGCCATCCGCTGTTCTCCAGTTACATCGCTGCGGCGCTGGAGCACCGGCTCGATTGTGGCGGCAGCGGCACGGGCGGTCTGTGAGACGGGGCAGACGCCGTACGGGGATCGGTCGCGGGAGGTGACATGACGCACGATGCCGGGGCCACCGAGATCTGCGGCTTCCGTGCCGGGCCGCGCGAGCCGCTGTTCCTCATCGCCGGGCCGTGTGCGCTGGAGAGCGAGGGCCTCGCCCTCGAGGTCGCCCATGCACTGAGGGAGCAGATTGGCCCGCTGGGCCTGTCCGTGATCTTCAAGGGCTCGTTCGACAAGGCGAACCGCTCGTCCGGGGCGAGCTACCGGGGGCCCGGCCTGGAGTCCGGGCTGGCGATCCTTGAGCGGGTGCGCGGTGAGACCGGCCTGCCCGTGCTCACCGATGTCCACGAGTACACGCCCATCGACGAAGTCGCCGCCGTGGTCGACGTGCTGCAGACGCCGGCCTTCCTCTGCCGCCAGACCGACTACATCGAGCGCGTCGCCGCTGCGGGCCTGCCCGTCAACATCAAGAAGGGGCAATTCCTGGCGCCGTGGGACATGGTCCATGTCGCGGACAAGGCGCGCGCGACGGGCAACGACCGCATCCTGGTCTGCGAGCGCGGTGTGTCCTTCGGCTACAACAATCTGGTCGCCGATATGCGCGGCCTGGCCGCGATGCGCGCCACGGACTGTCCCGTGGTCTTCGACGCCACGCACTCGGTGCAGTTGCCCGGGGGGCAGGGCAGCTCGTCCGGGGGGCAGCGCGAGTTCATCCCGACACTGGCGCGCGCGGCCGTGGGCGCCGGTGTGGCGGGGCTGTTCATGGAGACCCATCCGCGCCCCGAGGCAGCGCTCTCCGATGGGCCGAATGCGTGGCCGCTGGAGCGCATGGCCGCGCTGCTGGCGACGCTCGTCGAGGTCGATCGTGTGGTCAAGGCGCGGCCCTTCGCTGAGGACGGGTTGGGCGCCGACTGAAGCGTTGTGCTCGACGCAGCCGCGCATGCCGACGCCGCTCACGCGTATCGCAGGGTGCCGCGGCGGCGGTACACTGCGGGGCACAATGATGAATCCCACAAGAACCAACGGCAGCCGAACCAGCCATGAGCGAAATCCGTGAAGTACTCGCCCGCGAGATCCTCGACTCGCGGGGCAATCCCACTGTCGAAGCCGAAGTCGGCCTGGCCTCCGGCGCCCGTGGCCGCGCGGCGGTGCCCTCGGGGGCATCGACCGGTGTGCGCGAGGCGATCGAGCTCCGCGACGGCGATGCCGGGCGCTATCTCGGCAAGGGCGTTACCCAGGCGGTCGCGCATGTGCGTGGCGAGATCCGCGAGGCGGTGCAGGGCCGGGATGCGCGTGACCAGGAGGGC
Source organism: Ectothiorhodospiraceae bacterium (assembly GCA_007134775.1). Taxonomy (GTDB): domain Bacteria; phylum Pseudomonadota; class Gammaproteobacteria; order XJ16; family Halofilaceae; genus Halofilum. The sequence continues at coordinate 2,001 of SLKC01000071.1, forward strand.
CTCGACCGCTGCCTGATCGCGCTCGATGGCACGGAGAACAAGGGCCGCCTCGGCGCGAACGCGCTGCTCGCGGTGTCGATGGCGTCCGCGCACGCCGCCGCGGCCGATGCGGGCGTGCCCCTCTACGAGCACCTCAGTGGGGGCAGCGCCGACACGCTGCCGGTGCCGATGATGAACATCCTCAACGGCGGTGCCCACGCCGACAACAGCGTCGATCTGCAGGAGTTCATGGTCGTGCCCACGGGCGCCCCCGATTTCAGCGAAGGGCTGCGCTGCGGTGCCGAGATCTTCCATGCGCTGAAGAAGGTCCTCGGCGGCCAGGGACACGCGACGGGCGTCGGTGACGAGGGCGGATTCGCGCCGAACTTGGCGTCGAACCAGGCCGCACTGGACACGATCATCGAGGCGATCGAGCGCGCCGGCTATCGCCCCGGCGAGGATGTCTGGCTCGCGCTCGATGTCGCGAGTTCGGAATTCCACCGTGACGGGCGCTATCACCTCGCTGCAGAGGGGCGCGATTTCGATGCGGCCGGATTCAGTGACTACCTCGCGGGCTGGGCCGAGCACTATCCGATCCTCTCGATCGAGGACGGCATGGCTGAGGAGGATTGGAGTGGGTGGATCGAACAGACCCGGCGCCTCGGCGACCGCATGCAGCTCGTCGGCGATGATCTGTTCGTGACCAATCCGGCCATTCTGCGCGAGGGCATCGAGCGCGGTGCCGCCAACGCGATTCTGATCAAGGTCAACCAGATCGGTACGCTCAGCGAGACGCTGGCCGCGATCCGCCTGGCCCAGGACAGCGGCTACCGTACGGTGATCTCACACCGCTCGGGCGAGACCGAGGACACGACGATCGCGCACATCGCCGTGGCGACGAATGCGGGCCAGATCAAGACCGGCTCCGCCTCACGCTCGGACCGGGTGGCCAAGTACAATGAGTTGCTACGGATCGAGGAGCGCCTGGGTACGCGTGCGCGCTATCCTGGGCGATCGGCGTTCGCCCGCTTCGCCTGATACGGGATATGGGCGCCGGGCGACGGGGAGCTGAACCAGGACCGTGAAGATCGTCATCGCGTCGTTGCTGGCTCTATTGCTGTTGCTGCAGTATCGCCTCTGGTTTGCCGAAGGCGGACGCATTGAGGTCCGGCAGCTTGAGCAGGAAGTGGCCGAGCGCGAGGCGGAGCTCGAGCGCCAGCGCGAGCGCAACGACGCGCTGGCGGCCGAAGTGGATGACCTCAAGCAGGGGCTCGACGCGATCGAGGCGCGGGCGCGCGGTGAACTCGGCATGATCGGCGAGGACGAGACCTTCTACCAGATCGTCGAGCCGGAAGTGGTCGGCGCAGAGGTCGGAGAGTGAGCCTGCCGCGCTTTCTGGCGGTCGTGGTTGCCGCCGGTTCGGGCGAACGCATGGGTGCCGGCGTGCCCAAGCAGTACCTGCCGCTGGCCGGGCGCACCGTGCTCGAGCACGCCCTGCAGCCGCTGCTCGACCATCCGCAGCTCGAACGTCTGGTCGTGGTGCTCGCGGCCGACGATACACGCTTCGCTGCGACCGCTGCGGCACGCAGCGCCAGGGTTGTGACCGCCGTGGGCGGGCGCACCCGCGCGGAGTCGGTCGCCGCGGGCCTCGCCGAGCTGGCCGATGCGGAGGCCGACACGCCGGTACTGGTCCACGATGGTGCTCGGCCCTGCCTCGGGCGTGGCGACATCGATCGCCTCCTTGCCGCCTTCGGGCCCCACGGTGCGCTGCTCGCGCTGCCGGTGCGCGATACCCTCAAGCGGGCCCACGCCGACCCGCCGGGGGTGACGGCAACGGTGGATCGCGCGGATCTGTGGCAGGCGCTGACGCCGCAGGCCTTCCCGCTGGGGCCATTGCGCACCGCCATCGCGGCTTACGGGGTGGATGTCACCGACGAGTCGCAGGCGATGGAACGGGCCGGATATGCGCCGGTGCTGGTCGCCGCCGAGGCGGCGAATCTCAAGGTCACGCATCCGGGCGATGTCGAGCTCGCCGAGTTGATCCTGACGCGGGTGCGGGGGAGGGGGGCGCAGTGATCCGTATCGGTCACGGTTATGATGTTCACGCCGTGGTCGCCGGTCACGGTGTGCGCCTCGGCGGCGTTGACATCGAATGCGATCTGGCCCTGCAGGCCCACTCCGATGGCGATGTCGTCCTCCACGCGCTGTGTGATGCCCTGCTCGGCGCCGCAGCCAAGGGCGATATCGGGCGCCACTTCCCCGATGATGATCCGGCCTGGCTGGATGCCGACAGTCGCGATCTCCTCGCTCAAGTGATGACTTGGCTCGTTGCCGAGGGCTGGCGGGTCGTGAACTGCGACATCACGCTGGTGGCCGAGCAGCCCCGGCTGGGTCCGCACGTCGGCGCGATGGCGGCGGTGCTCGCCGAGTGCATGGACCTGCCGCGCGAGGCGGTCAACATCAAGGCGACGACCCACGAGGGCATCGGCGCGATCGGGCGCGGCGAAGGGATTGCGGCCCACGCCGTGTGTCTGCTTGAAGGAGGGCGTTGAGCGTGGCACTCGGGCCCGTGATGATCGACCTCGACGGTCCTGAGCTCTCGGCGGCCGAACGTGAGCTGCTCGCCGATCCCAATGTCGGTGGCGTGATCCTCTTCCGCCGTAACTACGTCGATCCGCAGCAGTTGCAGGCGCTGATCGGCGCGATCCGGGATGCGGCCGCCCACGGCGTGCTGATCGCGGTCGATCAGGAGGGCGGGCGGGTCCAGCGTCTGCGCGCGGGCTTCACGCCGCTGCCACCGGCGGCGCGGCTTGGTGCGCTCTACGATCGGGACCCGGCGCGGGCGCGGGGGTACGCGGAGCAGGTAGGCTGGCTGCTCGCTGCCGAGCTGCGCGCCGTGGGTATCGACTTCTCGTTCGCCCCGGTGCTCGACTTGGGCCAAGGGATCAGTGACGTGATCGGTGATCGTGCATTGCACGCCGAACCGGCGGCGGTGGCGACGCTCGCGACGTCGCTGGTGCGGGGCATGGCGCGCGCCGGGATGGCAGCGGTGGGCAAGCACTTCCCCGGTCACGGCAGTGTGGCGGCCGATTCACACCATGAGTGCCCGGTCGATGAGCGGCCGCTCGAGCAGATCCTGGAGCGGGATGCACGCCCCTTCGCGGCGCTGGTGGCGTCCGGGCTGCCCGGGATCATGCCCGCCCACGTCCGCTACGCCGCTGTCGACGACGTCCCCGCCGGGTACTCCGCCGTGTGGCTGGAGCAGATCCTGCGCCAGCGCTTCGGCTTCACCGGTGCCCTCTTCAGCGACGATCTGAGCATGGCGGCCGTCGCGGGCCAGCCGCCCGGCGCGCGTGGCGAAGCGGCGCTGGCGGCCGGTTGCGACATGGTGCTGGTCTGCAATGACCGCCCAGCCGCGGAAGCCGTGATCGAGCACCTCGGTCGGGCCGAGCGCCCCCTCTCGCAGGTGCGGCTCGCACGCATGCACGGACGCGGGGGCGCGCCCGGGCGCGAGCGCCTCCACCGGCAAAAGGCGTGGGCCGAGGCGTGTCGCATCGCCGAGGACCTGGTGGCCGCCTGAGCACAGGCGTAACCATGACCTGTGCCGGGACCTTCCGGTAGGATAGCGGCCTCGCGCTACGCACCGGCGTTCTTTGTCCAGGAGCCTGTACACCACCATGAGCGCTCGTACCGGCCGGCCCGAGATCCCCGCCACGAGTGGTGCGGAACTCATCCACGATGCCGCGGCCGTCGGCCGCGCCTTCGATGCGATGGCGGCGGCGGTCGATGCGGAACTCGCGGGCGCCGATTGCCTTGCGGTTGTGCTGCTGCAGGGCGGCATCGTCCCGGCAGGCAACCTGTTGCCGCGTCTACGCAGCCCCCTCGAACTCGACAGCGTGCAGCTCACGCGCTACCGCAACACGACCCGTGGCGGTGCCATCGAGTGGCGCCAATGGCTCGCGACGCCGGTCGCCGGCCGGACCGTGCTGCTGATCGATGACATACTCGACGAGGGTCATTCGCTCGCTGCGGTCGCCGCGCGCTGCCACGCCGAGGGCGCGGCGCGGGTGTTAACCGCGGTGCTCGTGGACAAGCGCCACGGGCGCAAGAGCCCGGATATCCGGGCCGACGTCGTCGGCCTCGAGGTCGACGACCGCTACGTCTTCGGCTTCGGCATGGACTATCTGGGCTGGCACCGCAATGCCCCTGGCATCTTTGCAGTCGTAGAGGATTCCTGAACATGCTCGCAATTATCGGTGGAACGGGGCTCTACGAGCTCGATGGCCTGCACGAAGTCCGCGAGGAGAGCGTAGTGACGCCTTGGGGACCGCCCTCCGGGCCGTTGGTGCTCGGTCGCCTCGCGGACCAGCCCGTGGTCTTCCTCGCCCGGCACGGAGTGCGCCATGCGATCGCGCCGCACGAGATCAATTTCCGCGCCAATCTCTGGGCCCTGCGCGAGGCGGGGGCGCGGGCGATCGTCGGCGTCGGTGCCGTCGGCGGCATCGCGCCGGAACCCGCTGAAGGGGGTATCGCGGTGCCCGACCAGCTCATCGATTATACCTGGGGGCGGCCGGCGACCTTCTTCGAGGGGCCGGAGTCCCCCGTTGAGCACATCGACTTCACCTGGCCCTACACCGAGGCATTGCGCCGGCGCCTGCTGGCAGCCGCCGTGCATGCGGGGGTCGATGCGGTCGACGGTGGCTGCTATGGCGCCACGCAGGGCCCGCGGCTGGAGACGGCGGCGGAGATCGCCCGTCTCGAACGCGATGGCTGCACCCTCGTCGGGATGACGGGGATGCCCGAAGCGGCGCTCGCGCGTGAGCTGGGCATCGACTATGCGTGCTGTGCGGTCGTGGTGAACCGGGCGGCCGGCAAGAACGACGGCGGGGAGGTATCCCTCGACACGATCTGGCAGAACCTCTCCCAGGGCATGGACAACGTGCGCGCGATCATCGGCGCCCTGTTCGCCGTGGAGCACACCGACGAGGGGTGATGGCGCATGCGTTGACCGCGGTGCGCATTCGCCGTACGATCGCGATCCGTGATTTCGCGCCGATTTGACTGCATCAGCTTGCGGGCGCGTTACAAATGCAGCTAAAGCGAGCGATAGCCCGCTTTAGCCCCCTGTCGACCCGGCTCGGTGCCGGTATTCGCTGCGCAACGCAAGGGGGTCCTCCCGACCATGACTGCCAACGACTGGGCCGATTTCGGGCCGGAGACGCGTGCCGTGCGTGCCGGACACGAGCGCACGGCCGAGGGCGAGAACTGCGAACCGATCTTCGCGAGCTCGAGCTTCTGCTTCGGTTCCGCGCGCGACGCCGCGGAATCCTTTGCCGGCAACCGCGCGGGCAATGTCTACTCGCGCTTCACCAATCCGACTGTGCGCACCTTCCAGGAGCGCCTCGCCGCGCTCGAAGGCGGCGAGAGCTGCGTGGCGACCGCCTCGGGCATGGCCGCCGTGCTCTCGACCTGCATGGCGCTGCTACAGGCGGGCGACCATATTGTGGCGTCCTACGGCGTCTTCGGCGCAACCACGACGCTGTTTGACAACCACCTCGCGCGCTTCGGTATTACGACAACCTGGGTGTCGCCGACGGACCCGGCGCAATGGGCCCGTGCCGTTCGCCCGGAGACGCGGCTGTTCTATCTGGAGACGCCGACGAATCCCCTGACGGAGGTCGCGGATATCCCCGCCATCGCCGCCGTCGCGCGTGAGCACGATGTGCTGTTTGCGGTCGACAACTGCTTCTGTACGCCGGCGCTGCAGCGCCCCCTCAAGCTGGGCGCCGATGTGATCATCCACTCGGCGACGAAGTACCTCGACGGCCAGGGACGTTGCGTCGGTGGCGCCGTGGTCGGCTCGCACGAATTCGTCGGCGAGAAGGTGTTTGGTTTCCTGCGCACGGCGGGGCCTACACTCAGTCCCTTCAATGCCTGGGTCTTTCTCAAGGGCCTGGAGACGCTCACGCTGCGCATGCGCGCCCACTGCGACAATGCGCTCGGGATTGCCCGCTGGCTCGAGGCGCATCCCGCGGTCGCACGCGTGCATTATCCGGGCCTGGAGGCGCATCCCCAGCACGAGCTGGCGGCGCGCCAGCAGTCGCACTTTGGCGGCATCGTTGCATTCGAGGTGCGGGGAGGGCGCGAGGCGGCCTGGCAGGTGGTCGATGCCACCCGCCTGCTCTCGATTACGGCGAATCTCGGCGATGCGAAGACCACGATCACGCACCCGGCGAGTACGACGCACGGCCGGCTGGCGCCAGAGCAGCGCGAGCGGGCGGGCATCGGCGAGGGCCTGATCCGCGTTGCCGTCGGTCTGGAGTCGCCTGCCGACGTGCGCGCCGATCTCGCGCGCGGCCTCGACGCGCTCGTCGGCGGTGCATGAGGGCACCGCGGGGCCGACGTGCGGGCCCTAGCGGATCTCGATTTCGCTGCCTTCGCGCAGGTCGCGCAACAGTTCCGTGATGTGGTCGTCGATGATCTGCCTGCGCAGCTCGTCACGCATGTCGTCGAACGATTCCGGCTCGATCTCGCGCCTATCCTCGAGCAGGATGACGTGCCAACCGAAGTCCGACGCAACCGGTTCGCCGGTGTACTCCTCGGTCTCCAGCCGTGCGACTGCCTCGGCGAAGGGGGTCACCACGTCATCAGCGCGGAACCAGTCGAGGTCGCCGCCGCGCTCGCTCGAGGGGCCGGTGGAGTGCTCGCGTGCGAGTTCGGCGAAGTCGCCACCCTCCTGGATGGCCTCAATGACGTGTTCAGCCTCTGCGCGCTCATCGACCAGGATGTGGCGGGCCTTGTATTCGCGCCGCGCGTCGCCGTCCTCGATATAGGCGTCATAGGCCTCGCGCAGACGCGCCTCGTCGATCTCGAGGGCGTCGATCTGCGCACGGACGAGGTGATTCGCTAGCAACATGCCCCGCTGGCGCCGGATCTCCGCGGCGATTTCGGGCTGACGATGCATCTCCTCCGCCTCGGCCTTCTGCACCAGCAGGCGCAAGTCGATCACCTCCTCCAGGGCACTCTCCTCGTCCGCGTGTTCGCCCCGGTGTGCCATCGCTTGTAGCTGCGCATCGAGATCGGTCACGGTCACCGGCTCGCCATCGACCCGGGCGATCACCTCGGCGTCATCGGGGGGAGAGGCCCCGGTTGTCGACTCGTTGCGGTCATCGCCGCCGCACGCGGTGGCGAGGAAGAGCAACGCCAACGCCGGTGTGGTGGCCCGGATACGATGGAGCGTCATCACCTTCTCCTGAATGGGTGGGATTGCGCGCATGCGTGGCACGGTGCTTAGCGTGGCAGCACGCGGCGGAACGGGCGAATTTCGATGTTTGCGTAGACACCGGCGGCGACGTAGGGATCGGCGTCGGCCCAGGCCTGCGCGGCCGCCAGGGACTCGAACTCCGCCACGATCAGGCTGCCGTCGAAGCCGGCGTCGCCGGGGTCATTCGCATCGACGGCGGGGTGCGGGCCGGCGAGTACGAGCCGGCCCTCCTGCTGGAGGCGCTCCAGCCGCGCGAGATGCGCGTCGCGGGCTCCGGCGCGCTGCGCATGACTATCGGCGACATCGGTCGCCCAGATGGTGTAGAGCATGGCGGGATCGCGTTGAATGGTTTGTGCCGGGATCATACCCTAGTCGGACAGGCCGTGGCAGCCGGGGCGCGCGTGCATTAGCCGCGCGGCGCCGGCACAATGCTTGGAAGCGGCCGCGGCGGCAGTGCGCGGACCGTTTTTGCCGCCTGTCTTCCGGGAGTCGCCACCGATGAGCCAGTATTTCCAGATCCATCCGCAGACCCCGCAGCAGCGACTGATCCGCCGTGCCGCCGAGATCGTCGATGCGGGGGGGGTCGTCGTCTACCCGACCGATTCGACCTACGCAGTGGGTTGCCATCTCGGTGACAAGGCTGCGCTGGAACGGATCCGTTCTCTGCGCGGTGTCGACCACGATCACCACTTCACCCTGGTCTGCCGCGACCTATCCGAGCTGGCCAAGTTTGCCCGGGTCGACAAATCGGACTATCGCCTGCTGCGGACGCTGACACCGGGGCCCTACACCTTCATCCTGCGCGGCACCAACGAGGTCCCGCGGCGCCTGCTGCATCCCAAGCGCAAGACGATCGGCCTGCGGGTACCGGACAATGCGATCAGCCAGGCGCTGTTGGCGAGCCTCGGCCAGCCGCTAATGAGCAGCTCGCTGCTGCTCCCGGGCGATGACCTCCCGATGACCGACGCCAGCGAGATCCGTGAACGGGTCGAGCATGCCGTCGATCTCGTGATCGACGGCGGTGCCGGTGGTATGGAGCCGACGACGGTCCTGCGCCTGGACAACGACCGCGTCGAGATCGAGCGCCGGGGCGCCGGGCCGGTGGACTGGCTGGAGGCCTGAGTGCGCCGACGCGCCCTGCTGGCGTACAATCCGGCGCCCGTTGTTGTTGCTCGCCCCTCCTGCCGCGGGAGCGGTGGGTGGACCGGTGCAATCGCGGTCACCACCCGATGCTGACTGGGAGTACAGTCTTGAGTTCGGTAGCCACACAGAATTCGCGGGTCGTGTCCGGCATGCGACCGACCGGTCATCTCCATCTGGGCCACTATCACGGCGTGCTGCGCAATTGGATCGAGCTGCAGCACAGTTACGAGTGTTTCTTCTTCGTGGCCGATTGGCACGCGCTGACCACGCACTACGAGAATCCGGGCGATATCGCCGGCAATAGCTGGGATATGGTCGTTGATTGGTTGGCGGCCGGCGTCGATCCGGGCTCGGCGACGCTGTTCGTCCAGTCGCGTGTGCCCGAGCATGCCGAACTCCATCTGCTGCTGTCGATGATCACGCCGCTGGGGTGGCTCGAACGCGTCCCGAGCTACAAGGACCAGCAGGAGAAACTGCGCGAACATGATCTCGCAACCTACGGATTTTTGGGGTATCCGCTGCTGCAGAGTGCGGATATCCTGATCTACCGGGCGGGCTCGGTGCCGGTCGGTGAGGACCAGGTCGCGCATGTGGAGATCACGCGCGAAGTGGCGCGACGGTTCAACTACTTCTATGGCCGCGAGCCCGACTTCGAGGCCAATGTTGAACGGGCCCTGCGCAAGATGGGGCGTAAGAATGCGAGCCTCTACCGCAACCTCCGCCGCCGCTACCAAGAGCAGGGCGACGAGGAGGCGCTCGAGGTCGCGCGTGCCCTGCTCGAATCGCAGCAGAACATCTCCGTCGGCGATCGTGATCGCCTCTTCGGCTATCTGGAGGGCTCGGTCAAGGTCATCCTGCCGGAGCCCCAGCCACTGCTGACCGAGGCACCGAAGATGCCGGGCCTTGATGGTCAGAAGATGTCGAAGTCGTACAATAATACGATCGCGTTGCGCGAAGAGCCCGACGAGGTGGCGAAGAAGATCCGTACCATGCCGACGGATCCCGCGCGCGTGCGGCGCAAGGATCCCGGCGATCCGGAGAAGTGCCCGGTCTGGCCGTTGCATCAGGTCTATTCGGACGAGGCCACGCGCGACTGGGTGGTCGAGGGCTGTACGAGCGCTGGCATCGGCTGTCTCGAATGCAAGCAGTGCGTGATTGAGCAGGTGCAGGAAGAGCTCGCGCCGATGCGCGAACGGGCGCGCGATTACACCGAGGATCCGGCGCAGGTACGCACTGTGCTGGCCGAGGGGACTGAGGCGGCGCGGGATATGGCGCGCGATACGCTCGATGAAGTGCGCCGGGTGATGGGACTGGTGCAACGGTGACGGCGGGGGGGCCGCAGGAGACCGCAGCGCCGGTGGGCGGACGGCAGGAGGAGATGCCTTTTGCCGTCGTCCAGGGCGAGCCCCTTACCGAACTGCCGCAGGATCTCTATATCCCCCCCGACGCGCTCGAGATCATACTCGAGGCCTTCGAGGGCCCGCTCGATCTGCTGCTCTACCTGATCCGGCGGCAGAACCTCGATATCCTCGACATCCCGATCTTCACCATCACGCGGCAGTACATGGAGTACATCGCGTTGATGAACGAGCTCCGCCTCGAGCTGGCCGCCGAGTACCTGCTGATGGCGGTCATGCTGGCCGAGATCAAGTCGCGCATGCTGTTGCCGAAGCCGGCGGTCGTCGAGGAGGAGGAGGATCCGCGCGCGGAGCTGGTGCGGCGTCTACAGGAGTACGAACGGTATCGTCGGGCCGCGGAGGCGTTTGACGAACTACCGCGTGTCGGGCGGGAGATCTTCCCCGCTTCGGCCGGTGTGCCGACGTTGCCAAGCAACGAGGTCGAGCCCCACATCGAACTGCGCGAGCTGCTCACGGTCTTCGCTGAGGTCGTTCGGCGGGCCGAGCTGCTCTCCCATCACAACATCGAGCGTGAACCGCTGTCCGTGCGCCAGCGGATGTCGGAGATGCTCTCCCGGCTCGAGCCGGGTCGCCCGGTCGAGTTTCGCGCGTTGCTCAGCGCGCGCGAAGGGCGTGCCGCAGTCGTCGTGACCCTGCTGGCGACCCTCGAGCTACTCAAGGAGCATGTCATTGAAGTGGTCCAGGCGGAGCCCTTCGCGCCGATTTATCTGCGCGCCACCGGTAGTGCGCGTGAGGAGCCGGTCACGGCGCAGAGCGGGGAGGCGGTCGTAGCGCCGGGAGGTCCTGATGGAGCATGAGCAGGTCGAGCGGGTGATCGAGGCGGCCTTGCTTGCGGCCGGGCACCCCCTGTCGATTCGGGATCTCGAGCGACTGTTCGCCGGTGAGGCCGATGCGCCGCCGCGCGATGCCATCCGGCGCGCGCTGGTGGCGCTCGAGGAGGACTGTGCCGCGCGTAGCCTGGAGCTGCGCGAGGTGGCATCGGGCTACCGTCTGCAGGTACGCTCAGAGTTCGCGCCCTGGCTCGGGCGCCTCTGGGAGGAGAAGCCCCCCCGCTATTCGCGCGCACTGCTGGAGACGCTCGCCATTATTGCCTATCGCCAACCGGTGACGCGCTCGGAGATCGAGGAGATCCGCGGCGTCTCGGTTAGCACTCAGATCATGCGGACCTTGCAGGAGCGCCACTGGATCCGCGTCGTCGGCCACCGCGATTCACCGGGACAGCCGGCGATGTATGGCACCACGCGCGAGTTCTTGGATCACTTCAATCTGAAGACGCTCGATCAGCTGCCGACACTCAGTGAAGTGCGCGATCTGGATCAACGCTATCCCGAACTGGCATTCGAGGCGGAGCCCACAGGGCGGGAGGCCGAGGCTGACGACTCCGCAGCGGGCCCGAGCGATGGCGCGGGGACGGACGCCGCCGTCAGTAGCGGGGCGGATGCGCACGTGGACGATGACGCCGCCGGGGATGGCGCCGACGGCGATGAACCGCGGGAAGTCCACTGATGTTCCGCTGCCTCGTGGTACGCCATGCCGAGGCCGAATCGGTCTCCGACAGCGGCCTCGATGTCGATCGGGCCCTCACCGATCGCGGCAGTGCGAGCATGGGCGATGCGGCGTACGGGCTCGCGCAGATCGTGCGCCGCCCCGAACTGATCGCCACGAGCCCGTACGAGCGGGCGCAGGAGACCGGGCGGATCATCGCCGACGCATTTGCGAATCTCCCCGCCGTCGAAGTCACCGAGAGCCTTGCCGCGGGCAGCCGACCCGAGGACATCATGGCGTGGCTGGGCACGCGGCAGGGGCGGCTGGTCGCAATGGTCGGTCACGAGCCGGATCTGGGGCGCTTCGTCAGTCTCGCCCTTGCGGGAGTCAGCCGCAGCTTCTATCCCATGTACAAGGGAGCCGTCTGCCTGATCGAGTTTCCAGCGGTGCCGCGGGCCGGCAATGCAACGCTGGAGTGGGCCCTCGAGGCGAGCCATCTTGCGCGTCTGGCCGGGAGCGACTACGCCCTCCGCAGCAGCGGTCCATCGTAGGCATGAAGGCCGACACGAAAGCGATTCCCCCCTTGCCCGCGTCGCCATGCATCGGCGCCTGCCGTCTCGACGCCAGGGGCACGCTCTGCGTGGGCTGCCGACGTACACCGGAGGAGATCCGTGCATGGCCGGGCGCCGACGCCGCTGAACGCGAGCGGATCCTGGCCGCCGTTGCGGCGCGCGGCCGGGCCGCCGCGGCCGGCGAGGGTGAAACTTGAATCTGCGCGCGCTGTCTCCATGATGGTGTGCGGTTGATCAATTGCGTGATCGCATCCCTCGGAGGATAGGCTGTGTTCAAGCGTGTCGGGCTCTTCCTGCTGACCAACGTGGCGATCCTTGTCGTGCTCTCCGTCATCCTGGGCCTGCTCGGGATCGGCGGCATGCTCGACGAGGACCAGATCGGCATCAACTACACCGCGCTACTCATCATTGCAGCGGTGATCGGCTTCGGCGGTTCGCTGATCTCGCTGGCGATCTCGAAATGGATGGCCAAGCGCGCCACTGGCGCGAAGGTGATCGAGCAGCCCGCCAACGAGGTCGAGCACTGGCTGGTGTCGACCGTCAAGCGTCAGGCCGACCGCGCCGGTGTCGGGATGCCGGAGGTGGCCATCTACGACGCCCCCGAGATCAACGCGTTCGCCACTGGGGCGCGGCGCAACTCGGCCCTGGTTGCCGTCAGTACGGGGCTGCTGAAGAACATGTCGCGCGATGAGGCCGAGGCGGTGCTCGGCCACGAGGTGAGCCACGTCGCCAATGGCGACATGATCACGCTGACCCTGATCCAGGGCGTCGTCAACACGTTCGTCATCTTCCTCTCGCGCATCATCGGCCACTTCGTCGACCGCGTGGTGTTCAAAAACGAGCAGGGTCATGGGCCCGGGTTCTGGATCGTGACCATCGTCGCCCAGATCGTGCTCGGTATCCTGGCCTCGATGATCGTGATGTGGTTCTCCCGCTATCGCGAGTTCCATGCCGATGAGGGCGGCGCCCGGCTTGCTTCGCGCGAGAAGATGATCGCGGCGCTCGAGCGGCTCAAGCGCAACTACGAGCCCTCGACACTGCCCGATCAGGTGGAGGCCTTCGGCATCAGCGGCAACATGGGGCAGGGGCTGAAGCGGCTGTTCATGTCCCACCCGCCGCTGGACGAGCGGATCGCGCACCTCAAGAGCCTGCGCTAGTGGGCCATGCGGGAATTTCGGTCATTCTCTGCGGTGCTGCGCGCTTTCGCCGCAAGGCGCGAGGAGCGCGTGTAGCGACACTACACAAGTGACGAGCAACGCCGCGGCGGGAGCGCACAGCACCGCGCGCAGGGAGCGGACATGGCGGCCCATCACCGCGTTGCGCCTCACTCACGTAGGACGCGCTACGCTCGCTCGGCGCGCCTTGTGCTGGACCGCCATGTCCGCTCAGAGAATCACCGAAATTCCCGCATGGCCCACTAGCGACTGTCCCCGTTTGATGGGCGTGCGGTGCAGTCCGCTCGCGCGCTCGCGAAGCTAACGCCGGCGCAGGAGCACGTAGAGGGCGCCGCCGCCGCCATCCACCGGGCGCGCGGAACAGAACGCGAGCACCTCGTCGCGCCGGCGCAGCCAGTTGGCCACGGCCGGTTTGAGGATCGGCCCCTCGTTGGCCGAGCGCCGGCCCTTGCCGTGGATGATCCGCACCCCACTGAGCCCACGCGCACGGCAGTCGGCGAGGAAATCCCGCAGCACCTGTGCGGCCTGCGCCCGGGTCATCCCGTGCAGGTCGAGTTCCGCCTGCATGCTGTACTGGCCGCGGCGCAGCCGCCGCAGGACCCGTCGTTGCACACCGGGGCGGGCGTGGAAGAGTTCCTCGGCCACATCGGCGTCGGGGTCGTCCAGGGCGCCACTGGCCAGCGCCTCACGCGCCGCCGCCTCATCCGCTTCGCGCTGCCGGGCCCTCGGCGCCGGTCGCGGGCCCTCGGGCGCACGCCGGTCGGTCTTCACCGGCTGCACCTCGCGCATCGCTTCGCGGAACAGCCGGCGCTCCTCGTCGTCGATGTCGTCGCGCTGGCCCATGCCCGGCAGTATAGAGATCGCCGTCGCGCTCGTGCACCCGTCGACGTGGCAGCAGTGGCTGCCACGCTGATCGAAGTAACGTATCATCCGCTCGGGCGTCCCTTTTCCCGAGCACGATGCGAATACTGATTGCCAATGACGACGGCTTCCGCAGCCCCGGGCTGGCTGCACTCCACGCGGAACTCGCCACGGTCGCTGAATGTACGGTGGTCGCGCCCGATCGCGACCGCAGCGGCGCGAGCAACTCCCTGACGCTCACGCGTCCGCTGCGCGCGCATCGCCAGGACAACGGCTTCATCGCCGTCGAGGGCACGCCGACGGACTGTGTCCATCTCGCCATCAATGGCTTCTTCGAGGAGCCGCCCGACATGGTCGTCTCGGGGGTGAACGCGGGCGCGAACATGGGCGATGATGTCCACTACTCGGGCACGGTCGCCGCGGCGATGGAGGGCCGTTCCCTCGGCCTGCCGGCGATCGCCGTCTCGCTCGTCGGCCACGAGCCCCTGCACCACTATGCGACCGCCGCCCGGGTCGTGCGCGAACTCATTGCCCGTCTGGCGGGGCGCCGCCAGCCCGCGAGCATCATCAACGTCAATGTACCCGACAGGCCGTATGAGGAACTCGCGGGATGGCGGGCCACGCGCCTGGGCAATCGGCACAAGTCGGAACCGGTCATCGTTACGCGCGATCCGCGCGGGCGCGAGTGTTATTGGATCGGCGCGCCCGGTCCCGAACAGGATGCCGGCGAGGGCACGGACTTCCACGCCGTCGCCGCCGGCTGCGTCTCGGTGACGCCGCTCGCGTCGGACATGACGCGGCATACGGCGTTGCCGGCCGTCGAGGAATGGATCGGGGTATGCGACCGAGACTGAGCGCACGCGAGATCGCGGGTATCGGCATGACGTCGCAGCGCACTCGTGATCGGTTGATCGAGCGCCTGCGTGCCAAAGGGATCCGCGACGAGCGTGTGCTCGAGGTGATGCGGCGCACGCCGCGCCACCTGTTCATGGACGAGGCGCTCGCCCACCGCGCCTACGAAGATACCTCGCTGCCGATCGGCCATGGTCAGACCATTTCGCAGCCCTTCGTCGTCGCCCGGATGACGGCGGCGGTCTGTACGGATCTGCCGCTGGCGGCGGGCCGGGTGCTCGAGATCGGCACGGGCTCCGGCTATCAGGCCGCCGTGCTCGCGGGCCTGGTCAGCGAGGTCTGTACGGTCGAGCGGATCCGCCCGCTGCTCGAACGCGCGCGCGAGCGCTTCCGCGACCTGGGCCTCGATGCCGTGCGCAGTGCCCACGCCGACGGCGCGATCGGTTGGGCCGAGCACGCGCCCTATGACGCCATCCTGCTCACGGCCGCGCCACCGGCCATCCCGCCGTCGCTGTTCGATCAGCTCGGCCCCGGCGGTTGCCTGGTGGCGCCGGTGGGTGAGGGTAGCGATCAAGAGCTGGTGCGCTACCGGCGCTGCGGCGGCGGGCGCATGGAGCGTGAGGTCCTCGGCCGGGTGAGCTTCGTCCCGTTCCGCGGCGGCCGGGGCTGACGTGGGCCCGATGCGCCTATTTGGCCCCCTCTACGATCGGGTGCTGCGCTGGTCCGCGCACCGCCTGGCGCCACGCTATCTCGCGGGCGTCTCGTTCGCCGAGTCGTCCTTCTTTCCGATTCCGCCCGACGTGATGCTGATCCCGATGGCGGTGGCGCGGCCGCAGCGCGCGTTGCACTTCGCACTCATCACGACACTCGCCTCGGTGGCCGGCGCCCTGCTGGGCTACGCCGTGGGCTATTTCGCCCTCGAACTCCTGTTCCCCTGGATCGAGGGCGCGGGCATGGCCGACGACTACTACACCGCGGTCGCCTGGTTCGACGAATGGGGGCTCTGGGTCATGCTGCTTGCCGGGTTCACCCCGCTGCCGTTCAAGCTCTTTACCATCGCAGCGGGCGCCCTGTCGCTGGCGCTACTGCCCTTCCTCATCGGCAGCTTTATCGGGCGCGGAACCCGGTTTTTCCTTGTTGCGGGTGTCGCGGGTATGCTGGGCCCGAAAGTCGAGCCTTGGGTGCGGCGATGGATCGAGTGGCTCGGGTGGGGCCTGTTGCTGCTGATCGGTTTGTTGTGGCTGTACTGGCAGTACGGCGGCTGAGGCCGTTGCTGCTTATCGGCATCGCCGCGATGGCCCTCGCGCTCGCGGCATGCAGCGGCACACGGAGCATGGGCTCCGCGTTTGAGCCGGAGTACTACAAGGTCCGCTCCGGCGATACGCTTTATGCAATCGCCTGGCGGTATGGCCGGAATGTGGAGGACCTGATTGCGTGGAACCGACTCGACTCGCCGGATGAACTCGCGGTCGGGCAGCGCGTGCGCCTCTATCCGCCCAGTGGGTTCGAACGCTCCGACGCGACGGTCGAAGATCCAGCGCGGGAGCGGGTTGCCGTGGACGAGGCCGCAGGCGTTCCGGATCCGGCACCCGATCCCGCTGACCAGCGCGAATCGCATGCGGACAACGAAGGGGATGCGTCCCGGCAGACGCCCGGCGGGGAGATCACAGCGACCGGGGCGGCCGAGCGCTGGGACTGGCCGGCACGCGGGGAGATCGTCGGCACATTCGAGGACGGGCTCGTCTACGGGCGGGGGCTCGATATCGCCGGCGAGGAGGGCGAGCCGGTCCGCGCCAGCGCGGGCGGGGAAGTGGTCTATAGCGGCGAGGGTCTGCAGGCCTATGGGCCGTTGGTCATCATCCGGCACTCTGGCGAGTATCTCAGTGCCTATGCCCACAATCGCCGTTTGCTGGTCGAGGAAGGAGATCGGGTCGAAGTCGGTGAGCCGATCGCGGAGATGGGGTTGGCGAACGGTGACCGGCCGCTGCTCCACTTCGAGATACGGCGCGAGGGTTCACCCGTCGACCCCCTCAACTACCTGCCGGCACGGGATTGAGCGGGCCCTGGGCGCAGGGCCTACCCCTCGATCATCAGCAGGGCCGCTGCCACACGCCGGTCTTCGGCCATCAGGACGTTATAGGTCCGACAGGCAGCCGCGGTGTCCATGATCTCCAGGCCGACACCCTGGCGAGCCATCGCCGCGATCAGACGTGTGTCGGGGAGCTGCTGGTGGCGCCCCGTACCGAGCAGCACAATCTCGCGATCGCGCTCGACAAGCGCAGCGAAGTCGTCGGCCGTGATCTCGTTCAGCGCGGGGGCGGCCCAGGGCGAGATCAGTTCCTCGGGCATGATGACCAGCGGCTCACGGTAGACGGTCTCATTGACTGTGACCGAGCCCGTGTCGTAGGCGCGGATGCGGTTGGACGCCGCGCCGATCTCGCGATGGAGTTCCATGCCTTGCCGTTTCCCGAACGAATGCTGGTAGTCGTGGCGACAGGATAACAGAGTGCGGGGTCGCGGCCCTTTTGCGCGACGGCGAAAGGCATTTTCCATGCCTTAGGGCCTGCGTTGATCGTGCTTCACGGGTTATACTGGATCGTTTGATGCCGAACCCGTAACGGAGTGCCCGTGGAGACCCGCTTCCACCGGATCGAGCGCCTGCCTCCCTACGTCTTCAATATCGTCAACGATTTGAAGGCAGCCGCGCGTGCACGAGGCGAGGATATCGTCGATTTCGGCATGGGCAACCCGGACCAGCCCACGCCGCAGCACATCGTCGATAAGCTCACCGAAGCAGCCCAGCGCCCGGATACCCACCGCTACTCGGTATCCCGCGGTATCCCGCGGCTGCGGCGCGCGATCACGCGCTGGTATGGCGAGCGCTTCGGCGTCGATCTCGACCCCGATTCGGAGGCGATCGTCACCATCGGATCCAAGGAGGGACTGGCCCATCTCGCGCTGGCGACCACGGGGCCGGGCGATGCCGTGCTTGTGCCCAACCCCGCCTATCCGATCCATCCCTACGGCTTCGTGATCTCGGGTGCCGATATCCGCCACGTGCCGCTGACACCGGAGGTCGACTTCTTCGCCGAGCTGGAGAAGGCGATCACCGACTCCTGGCCGCGGCCGAAGATGCTGGTACTGAACTTCCCCGGGAACCCG
Source organism: Ectothiorhodospiraceae bacterium (assembly GCA_007134775.1). Lineage (GTDB taxonomy): Bacteria > Pseudomonadota > Gammaproteobacteria > XJ16 > Halofilaceae > Halofilum. The sequence goes on from SLKC01000071.1 coordinate 19,912, forward strand.
ACCGCCCACACGGCGGATCTGGCGTTTTTCGAGCGTGTGATCGAAATCGCCCGCGAGCACGGCATTTGGGTGGTCCACGACATCGCCTACGCGGAGATCGTCTTCGACGGCTACCGCGCGCCCTCGATCCTGGAGGTCCCCGGGGCGCGCGACCTGGCGGTGGAGTTCTACTCCCTGTCCAAAACCTACAACATGCCCGGCTGGCGCGTCGGCTTTGCCTGCGGCAACGCCGATCTGATCTCCGCGCTGGCGCGGATCAAGTCCTATCTCGACTACGGCATGTTTACCCCGATCCAGGTCGCGGCGATTCATGCTTTGGAGAGTGACCAGCGCTGTGTCGACGACATTCGGGCGATGTATCAGCGTCGCCGTGACGTGCTCTGTGACGGACTCAATGGCATGGGCTGGGCGGTGGAGAAGCCGCAGGCGACGATGTTTGTCTGGGCGCGGATCCCGCCGCCCTACCGTGAGCTCGGTTCGCTGGAGTTCGCCAAGAAGCTGCTGGCGGAGGCGAAGGTGGCCGTTTCGCCGGGCATCGGGTTTGGTGACTATGGCGACGACCATGTCCGTTTCGCCCTGATCGAGAACGAACACCGTACACGTCAGGCCCTGCGCGGGCTGCGCACGATGTTCCGGCGGGACGGACTGCTGGCACAGCAACAGACGACTTAAGGAGGCGTGCTGAGTGGAACCGGTAAAGATCGGCCTGTTGGGCCTGGGAACTGTCGGCGGCGGTACCTATAACGTGCTGCAGCGCAATGCGGAGGAGATCGCGCGTCGCGCCGGCCGTGACATCATCGTCAGTCACGCCTCGGTGCGCAATCCCGCGCGCGTGGAGGCCCTGGGGTTGCGCGATGTGCGCCTGTCCGAGGATCCGGCGGCGGTGGTCGACGATCCCGAGATCGAGGTGGTGGTGGAGCTGCTGGGGGGCACGGAGCCCGCACTGAGCCTGATCCTCCGGGCACTGGAGAATGGCAAGCACGTGGTCACGGCGAACAAGGCGTTGATCGCGATGCATGGTAACGAGATCTTTGCCGCTGCCCATCGCCGCGGTGTCATGGTGGCCTTTGAGGCGGCCGTCGCTGGTGGCATTCCGATCATCAAGTCGGTGCGCGAGGGCTTGGCGGGCAACGAGATCCGGTGGGTCGCCGGTATCATCAACGGCACCGGCAACTTCATTCTCAGCGAGATGCGCGATCACGGCCGCGACTTTGCCGATGTGCTCGCCGAAGCGCAGCGCCTGGGGTATGCCGAGGCCGACCCGACCTTCGACGTCGAGGGTGTCGACGCCGCGCACAAGCTGACCATCCTCGCGGCGATCGCCTTCGGCATGCCGCTGCACTTCGAGGACGTGTATACCGAGGGTATCAGCGGTGTGACGCGCGAGGATGTTGGTTACGCCGAGCAACTGGGTTACCGCATCAAGCACCTCGCCATCGCGCGCCGGGCTGAGGGGCGGGTGGAGCTGCGCGTGCATCCGACGCTGGTGCCCGAGAAGCGCCTGATCGCACACGTCGACGGGGTGATGAACGCCGTACAGATCCAGGCCGATGCGTTGGGCCCGACCCTCTACTATGGACCCGGGGCGGGGGCCGAGCCGACGGCTTCAGCCGTGGTCGCGGACCTTGTCGATGTCGTGCGTACGCTGACGTCCGATCCGGACAATCGCGTGCCCCATCTGGCGTTCAAACCCGACCAGGTGGTCGATCTGCCGATCCAGCCCATGGAGGAGATCGAGACCGCCTACTATCTGCGCCTGCAGGCCGTGGACCGCCCCGGCGTCATGGCCCAGGTATCGGCGATCATGGGGGATCTGGACATCTCGATGGAAGCGATCCTGCAGAAGGAGCCGGCCGCGGGCGAGACCACCGTGCCGCTGATCATGCTCACGCGCCGTGTTCGCGAGCAGCGCATCAACGAGGCGATCCGCCGCTTCGGCGAACTCGACGCCATCGTGGGCGAGATCCAGCGCATCCGTGTCGAAACCCTGGGCTAGCCACTAGGACACCGCACGACGAGGAGTCATCATGCCGTTCCGCCATCGCTATACCGGGTTGATCGAACGTTATCGTGACCGCCTGCCGATCGCCGACGATACCCGGATCATCAGTCTGGGCGAGGGCAACACGCCCCTCATCCGGCTGAATAACCTGCCAACGGTGCTCGACTGCGATGTCGACCTTTACGTCAAGTTCGAAGGTCTGAATCCGACGGGGTCGTTCAAGGATCGCGGCATGACGATGGCCGTGACCGATGCCGTGAACAAGGGCTCGCGGGCACTGATCTGCGCCTCGACGGGTAATACCTCGGCGTCGGCCGCCGCGTATGCCGCGCGTGCCGGCATCGCCGCGTTCGTGTTGATCCCGGATGGCAAGATCGCCCAGGGCAAGCTGGCGCAGGCCCGGATTCACGGGGCGACGGTGATCCAGATCAAAGGCAATTTCGATGCCGGCATGCGTCTGGTGCGGGAGGTCGGCGAGGTCGCCCCTGTCAGCATCGTCAATTCGATCAACCCCTATCGGCTGCAGGGGCAGAAGACGGCGGCGTTCGAGATTATCGAGGAGCTCGGCAGCGCGCCCGATTATCACTGCCTGCCTGTGGGCAATGCGGGCAACATCACGGCGCACTGGATCGGTTACTGCGAGTGTGCCGGTGTCGGTGACGCGACACTCACAGAAGCCTGTGCATTCTGTGGCGGGCAGTGCCGCTTCGCTCAGGCCCTGGTGCAAAAGCGCCCGCGGATGCTGGGCTACCAGGCCACCGGCAGTGCGCCCTTCCTGCGTGGAGAACCGGTGAGCGAGCCCGATACCGTCGCAACCGCTATCCGCATCGGCGATCCGCAATCCTGGGCCGCCGCGCAGGCTGCGCGACAGGAGTCCGATGGCTGGTTCGCCGAGGTCAGCGACGACGAGATTCTGGCTGCACAGCGCACCCTCGCGGAGACGGAGGGTATCTTCTGCGAGCCCGCTTCGGCGGCATCCGTGGCCGGGGCTATGCGCGATGTCCGTAATGGGCGCATCGCGCTAGGCAGCCGTGTCGTGTGTACACTGACGGGGCATGGACTGAAAGACCCCGATGTCGCGATCGCCCAGGCGGAGCGGCCGGTGCTGGATGTCCCGCCCGAGAAGGAGGCGGTACGGCGCGCGATCCTCGACAACCTGCCGAGCTGAGAACTGGCGGGGCATTGGTGGGCGGGTGACCGAGCCGGTTGGTGGTGGCTCGACCGCTAGCGCGGTGCCGCCCCTGAAGCCGATGCCGTGAGCGCGACGGTCCGCCCCTCTGCTACGGCTTCAACAATGGATGCGAGATCATGCGCGCTTTTCTTGTCCTGATCGTGGTCACGGGCCTGCTGATTTGGGCTGCCCTGCAGGTTCCCAAGGATCGTGTGGAGATGCGCGTGCTGCGCAATGCGCTTTTCATCGCGGCCGGTATCTTCGGGGCCCTGCTCCTCTCCGCCATGCTGCAGGCGCTCTTTGTGTCCGAGTGAGTCCGGTTGTGGACAACGAAACAGAGCGTCTGCAGGGCCTGCACGCGGAGCTCGGCATCCCTGCCGATTATGGGCAGCGCAGCGGTCTGCCGCGGATTCCGGAAGCGGCCGTGACGGTGGTTGTCGGCGCGAGACCCGATGGTAGGGAGCACCGCCTGGCGCCGCTTGCCGCGGCGGCCTGGAGCACACTGGTCGCTGCGGCCGAGCGCGACGGTGTCCAGTTGCTGTTGCTGTCGGGATTCCGATCGCTCGAATACCAGGGCCGACTGATCCGGCGCAAGCTCGAGCAGGGAGGGACGCTGGACGAGGCGCTGACCGTGCTTGCCGCCCCCGGATACTCCGAGCATCACAGCGGCCACGCCGTGGATATCGGAACTCCCGGGTGCGCAGCGTTGTCGACTTCGTTCGAGAAAACGCGTGCGTTCGCCTGGTTGAATCGGCATGCAGGGCACCACGGTTTCCGCCTCTCCTATCCCCGAGCAAACGGTTACGGGATCATCTATGAGCCGTGGCACTGGGCGCTCGAGCCACTTCCCGGAACAGGCTGAGCCGCACCCATGTGCCTCGTGGTGATCGCCCGCCCAACCGCACCCTCGCCGTGGGAGCTCGTAATCGCGAGCAACCGCGACGAACGCCATGATCGCCCCGCCGACGCACTGCACTGGTGGCCCGACGCGCCCGCGATCGCCGGTGGCAGGGATCGCCGCGCGGGCGGGAGCTGGTTTGCGGTTGCGCGCGACGGGCGTTTTGCCGCAGTGCTCAACGCCGCGGGACCGGCACGCCCGGATGCCCCGTCGCGCGGATCCCTGGTTACGCGTTTCTTGGGGACGCCGGGAGCAACGCCCGCCGAACTGCAGGCGCAGGCATCGCGCTACACGGGCTTCCACGCCCTGCTCGGGGATCCCGCTGAGGTGACCTATGTGGCGCGCGATGCGCGCGCACCGCGTGCCATGACTGCGACGCTGATCGCCTGCGGCAACGCCGGGATCACCGAGCCGGGCCCCCGCGTGGGGCGCGCCGCCGATGGCGTCGCCCGCTCTGTCGATGCCGGTGATCCGGTCCCCGCCCTTTTTGCGGTCCTGGCTGATTCGACCGATCCCGGTGCAGGAACCGGTGACACGCGCCCCGTGTTCATCCGTGGGGAGGTATTTGGGACGCGCTGCAGCTCTGTGCTCGTGGCCGAGCGTGCGAGCGGGCGGGTCGCGGTGCACGAGCGTCGTTTCGACGCCGCTGGCGTCTGCCGCGGGGAGCGCACACTGGCCTGGCGCAGGGGACGGCGCGCATGAGCGCTCGCGCGCTCGCGGCAGTGCTCGGTCTGCTGTTCCTGATCGTGAGCATGGGGGGGGCACACGCCGCTGTCGAGGTCCGTGTCGAGGGCGTCGACGAGGAGGCGGAGCGCAACATTCGCGCGTTCCTGCAGATCGTCCGGTTGTCGGCGGACGATGATGTCCGGGCCGATCGCGTGCGCCGGGCGCATCGGCGTGCTCCAGAGCAGATCCGGGAGGCCCTCGAGCCGCTCGGTTACTATCGTCCGCAGGTCGATAGTGAACTCAAGCGCGAGGAGGATCGCTGGCTGGCGACCTACACGGTCGATCCGGGCGATCTACTGCGCTTTACCGAGATCGATGTACGGCTCACCGGCGAGGGCGTCGACGATGGCGCCTTTCGCCAAGCAGTCGACAACCTCGCGATTGGTGAAGGGGATCGCGTCCACCATGGCCGTTACGAACAGGCCAAGCGCGATCTGCAGTCGCTAGCCGTGCGGCGGGGCTATTTCGATGCGCGCTGGGAAATGCGCCGGCTGCTCGTCGATCCCGCCGCAGGGCGCGCGGAGGTTGCGCTGCACATGGACACGGGGCCCCGGTATCGCTACGGGGCGATCGCGTTCGAGCAGGACATCCTCGATGACGATTTCCTGCGCCGCTATCTGCGCTTTGCCGAGGGCGATCCCTATGACCGCCGCGACCTGCTCGATCTGCAATTCATGCTCGGTGACAGTGACTATTTCGACGCCGTTGATGTCGTCGCCGACCGCGATGGGGCGGACACGAAGCGGGTGCCAGTGAGGGTGCAGACCGAGCCGCGGGCACGGGATCGCTACACCTGGGGAATCGGCTGGGGTACGGATACCGGGGCCCGTACGCGCGTGGGCTGGGAGCGGCGCCGGGTCAACCGGCAGGGACATGGCTTCGAAGTCGAAGGCGAACTCGCCGAAGTGCGTCGCCGATTCGGGGTTGCCTATACGATTCCACTGGGCCGCCCCGACCGCGAGCGCCTCATCCTTGATGCCCGATTTCGTCGCGAGGAGTTCGGTGATGGACTCTCGCGGACGAACGAGGTGGGTGCTCGCCGGGTGCGCTCCTACAGCCGCTGGCAGCTCACGGAAGGCGTACTGTTCGAGCGCTCGCGCGACACGCTCGGCGATTTTCGCGAGACCCGCCAGATCATCGTGCCGCACCTCGGTCTCGAACAACGCCAGCGCGATGACGCGGTCTATCCCTCCCGCGCCTACCGCTTCAATATCGATCTGCGGGGTTCGACCAGAGAGCTGGCTTCTGACGTGAATTTTGCCCAGATTCGTATCGGCGCTAGCTGGGTACGCAAGATCCTGCCCCGCACCCGCATCCTGACCCGTGGTGAATGGGGCGCGTCAGCGGTCGGCGAGGTCGGCCGGCTGCCACTGTCGCAGCGCTTCTTCACGGGGGGCGATGCCACGGTGCGCGGCTTCTCCTATCAGTCCCTGGGGCCGCGCAATGAGGATGGTGATGTCATCGGCGGACGTTACTTGACGACCGCGAGCATTGAGCTGGAGCGCTTGGTTGTAGGCAACTGGGGCGCGGCGATCTTTACCGATGCGGGCAATGTCGCCAACGAGCGGCGCATGTCACTGGAGCAGTCGGCCGGTGTGGGTGCTCGCTGGCGCTCGCCCGTGGGCATGTTGCGCGTCGACGTGGCGCAGTCCTTGACGACGGATGATAGTCCAAGATTGCATCTGAGCTTGGGGGTCGATCTGTGACGCGTCGGCGCCTCGGTATCTGGGGCCTGCGCACGCTGGCAGTGGTCCTGCTGCTGCTCATCGCCGCGGCTGCGTGGCTGCTGACCACGGCCAGTGGGCGTGATTTCGCGCTCGAGCGGGTCGAAGCGATGCTGCCGCCCGGGTCGAGCCTCGGGGAGGCGGAGGGGGTGCTGATTGGGCCGCTGGTGCTGCGCGATGTCCGGCTCACCGACGGTGAGGCGAACGTCGCCGTTGACCGCTTCGAACTCGACTGGTCGCTGGCGCCACTGCTGCTCAGTCGTGTGCGGGTCGATCACCTGGCGTTCGCCGGGGTGGTTGTGGAGCTGCCGCTGGGCGAAACGGATCCGGCTGCGGTGGAGCTGCCCGAGGCGATCCCGGGACTGGAACTTCCGGGCGAGCTCACACTGCCGTTCCCGGTCGAGGTCTCGCGCTTCGAGCTCGATGGCCTGCGCGTCGTTCAGGACGGTCGTGACCTCGGCCCCTTCGCGCTCGCCTTCGGGGCCGTCCATGACGGGGAGACCGTTCGTGTCGACGGTCTTGAGGCCAGCACGCCGTGGGGCAGCATGGCGGGCGATTTCCAGGCCGAGGCTACGGCGCCCTATCCGATGATGGCCCAATTCGGCTGGCAGGCCGAAGCCACTGCGGCGACACCGCCACTGGCGGGGACGTTGGCAGTCGACGGACCGCTCGATGGGCTGGGGCTGGATTTCGAGATCCTGGATCCTGACCCCGCCCGGGTGACGGGGCATGTGGACCTGCTGGCCCAGTGGCTGCGCTGGGATCTTGATCTGCAGATCGGCGAGTTCAATCCCGCCGACTGGCATCCGGATGCGCCCCCGTGGCCGGCACGGGCGACTCTGGCGTTGCGGGGCGACAGCCGGGAGAGCCGGGTGGTCGGTGACATCGCGGCACACGCGACGCCGGTCGAGACGCTCGACGCTGAGCTCGACCTGCGCGTGCGTCCTCGCGGCATGGCCATCGATGATCTGACCCTGCTGGCGACGGCGCCGCCCGCACGGGTCGACCTGAATGGGCGACTGGACTGGGGCGAGGGCGTGCCGGACGCCGATCTCGACCTGGCCTGGGCCGATCTGGCCTGGCCGGCCGAGGAGCCCGCTGGCGTCAGTCCGCGTGGACGGCTGCACATCGTGGGAACGCCCGACGACTATGCGGTGTCCGGCGAGATCGCTGGCGGGCCCAGTGAGTATCCCGACGGGGAGTGGGAGGTGGCGCTGCGCGGTGGCCTCGATGCCCTCGAACACTGGGCCGTCGACGGCGAATGGCTCGGCGCGGCCTGGCAAGCCGAAGGGGCACTCGACTGGCGCGACGATCTCGCCGCCGAGGTCGATCTCTCCTGGGACGGACTCGTCTGGCCCGGCGACGAGCCTGTCGTGGTTAGTGAGCGCGGGACCCTGGCCCTACGGGGGGGCGTGGACGGCTATACCATTGCGGGAGAGGTCCTGGGCGGGCCGGCCGAGGAGCCCGATGGCGCGTGGCAGGTTGCGCTCAGCGGCGACGATCGCGGTCTCGATGCGTGGCACATCGCGGGTGACTGGCTCGACGCCGCCTGGCGCGCCCAGGGCGATCTCGACTGGCGCCAGGATCCGGGCGGAGGGTTCTCCGCGACCATCGACGGCCTCGATCCTCAGCGGCTGGGGCAACCCGTGGTGGGCGACGTAATGGCAACGGCGAGTGGCGATTGGGTCTGGCGCGCGGGAGCGCTCGATGCCGATATCCACCTCGACCGACTCGCCGGCGAGGTCGCTGGTGAGCCGCTGCACGGCAGCGGCGGCGTCCGCGTGCGCGGCGACGAGATCTCGCTCGACGGGATCCGTTTGAGAGCCGGTGAAGCGTTGCTGAACGCGGATGGCGCCCTGTTGCCGACACCCGATCTGCGCTTCCGCGCGGCCGCGCCCGAGTTGGCCGACCTGTTACCCCGCGCGCGCGGCAGTCTGCAGGCCGACGGGCGGGTGCATGGCGCGCTGGAGCGCCCGGGCGTCGAACTCGACCTCACGGGCAGCGACCTCGCTTGGGGGGATACGGCGGTCGAGCGCATGCGCCTGAACGCCGATCTGCCCGCGAGATTGGACGCGGCCGCGGCGCTCGAGGCCGAGATCGAGGGTCTGCGCTTCGGCGACGAAACGGTCGAGTACGCCCATCTCGCGCTCGCCGGGACGCTGGCGGCCCACCGCATCGATCTGCGTCTGCAACGTGCGGGCCAGATCGCGCAGAGCGGACTGCGGGGTGGACTCGACACGGACAATGTCTGGCGCGGCGAGATCGATCGCCTGGATCTGCTGCCCGATGACTATCCGGGATGGGTACTGCGAACGGCAGCGCCGCTGCGCCTGGGGCTGGACGGCGTGCGGGGCGGTCCCCTCTGTCTGGAACCCCTCGACTTTTCGGCGGGGCAGGCCTGCGCCGAAGGCGATTGGGAGCCCGGAATGGGCTGGAATGCATGGTTTCGGGCGCAGGCGCTGCCGATCGCGCCCTGGTCGGCACTGGTCGTACCCCATGTGGCCGCGAGCGGTCGAGTCGACATCGATGCGCGCGCCCAGGGTGGCCCCGATGGCGAGCTCGACATCGACGCGATCGTCGAACTCGCCCCGGGCTACCTGCATCTGGTCGAGGTCGATATCGATCATGACAACGATGACCGTATCGAACTGCTGGCGTGGCAGGCCACGTCGCTTCGACTGACGGCCAATCGTGAGCGCCTGCGCGCCAGCCTCGACATGCCGCTGGATCCGACGGGGGGGATCGAGATCGATTTCGAGACCGGCATCGGCGACGGCCCACAGCCGATGACTGGCCAGATCGCAATCGACAGCGATCAATTGCCGTTGCTTGCCTATCTCTCCCCTGAGATCGGCCGCGTAGAGGGGCGGTTGGATGTCGCTGCCGAACTCGCCGGCACCACGCACGAGCCCAGGGTGGATGGGAGCGCCGAGCTGGTCGACGGCCTGTTGACCCTGCCCCAGATCGGGTTGCGCCTGACCGGGGTGGCTGCCTCGTTTGCCGGCGAGCCCGATGGCCTGCGCGCCCGTCTGAGCGCGGATTCCGGAGAGGGGCGTATCGAGGTCGAGGCGCTCGCGCGGCGGGAAGCAGGAGAGTGGCGCATCGATGGCGATATCAGTGGCAGCGACTTCCGTGCGTTCGACACGACTGAGGGTGTCGTCGATATCTCCCCGGCGATCGCTTGGGTGGTGCGCGACGGCGAGATGCGCGTCAGTGGGCGCGTTGACGTGCCGTACGCCCGGATCACGCCGCGCGATCTCGGGGGCGCGGTACGGCCCACCGCGGACCTGGAGCGGATCGGGGATGAGCGTGATGCCGGTGACAACGGCGTCGCGGGTCTGGAAGTGCTGACCGACCTCGATGTCGAGCTGGGCGACGATGTTCGCTTCGACGGCTTCGGGCTGCGGGGGCGTGTGAGCGGCGCACTGCGTCTGCGGGATCGCCCAGGACAGATCACCACGGCGCAAGGGGAGATCGAGGTGCTCGATGGCACCTACGCGGCCTATCAGCAGCAACTGAGCATCGACCGTGGGCGGCTGATCTACGATGGTGGCGCCGTCACCGACCCCGGACTGGACATCCGGGCGGTGCGGCGTCCGCGGAATGTCGTCGTCGGTGTTGTGGTGCGCGGTACGCTGCAGGAGCCAAGGGTTGAGCTGTTCTCGGAGCCGCCGATGCAGCAATCGCAGATTCTCTCCTACCTGGTCATCGGCATGCCCATTGGCGAAGCCGGCGATGAGGACCGCAGCGCCCTCGCCGCCGCGATGACGGGGGCGGGGGGATGGCTCGCTGGCCAGGTCGGTGGCGAGCTGGGCATCGATGATATCGCGATCCAGGAGGGCGCCACGCAGGATGAGACGGAGCTCGTGCTCGGCACCTATCTGCATCCGCGACTCTATGTCAGCTACGGAGTGGGCCTGTTCGAGAGCTTCACGCGCGTACGGGTACGCTATTCCCTGGGGCGACGCTGGGCGATCGAGGGCCAGTCGGGGCCCTCATCGAGCGGTGATCTCATCTACAGTATCGAGCGATGATGTCCGCTATGGCGCAGGCATGGGGTGGCCCAGGGGGGTGCGGGCGATTGCGCAGTGAGCCCGAGGACTTCCGGGTCGAGGAGATCCTTGGATTCGCGCCGGACGGGGCCGGCGAGCACGTGCTGCTCTGGATCGAGAAGCGGGGCGCCAATACGGGCGATGTCGTCGAGGCCCTCGCGCGCTTCGCGGGCGTCCGCGCGAGTGCGATCGGCACGTCGGGGCGCAAGGACCGCCACGCGGTGACGGGCCAGTGGTTCAGTGTGCATCTGCCCGGCCGCGAAGAGCCGGACTGGTCGGACTTTTCCGGCGAGCATTGGTGGGTGCAGCGCGCCGAGCGCCACGGGCGCAAGCTGCGTACCGGCACACACCGGGCGAATCGCTTTCGTCTTCGCGTCCGGGACTTTAGCGGTGACCGCGATGCGGTCGAGGTGCGCCTGGCGCGCATCGCTACCGACGGTTTCCCCAACTACTTCGGGCCCCAGCGCTTCGGTCAGGCCGGCGAGAACCTGCGCCGGGCACGGGCGCTGTTCGCTGGCTCCATCCGTCCGCGGCGCAGTCTGCGTTCGATCTATCTCTCCGCCGCACGGAGCTGGCTGTTCAACCGCGTGCTCGCCGCGCGAGTCGCGGATGGCAGTTGGTTGCAGGCGTTACCCGACGATGCACTCATGCTCGCCGGTCGTCGCTCCATGTTCCGCTGCACCGGCGAGGAGACGGATCTGGCGTCCCGGATCGTGGCGGGCGATCTGCATGTGACGGGCCCATTGTGGGGGCGGGGCACACGGGTGGCCGGCACGGCCGCCCATGCGCGCGAGCGCGAGTGGGTGGCTGGCGATGTGGATTTGGTGGCCGGCCTGGAGGCCGTGGGCATGGAGGCGGATCGACGCGCCCTGCGCGCGTCGGCCGCCGGCCTTGACTGGGGTTTCGACGATGACACCCTGGAGCTGGCCTTCGAACTCGAGTCCGGCGTCTTCGCCACGGCCCTGCTGTTCGAGGTCGTGGACACGGCCACTGTCGCATGATCCGGCGTGTGCGTGGACAGTCGCACTGGCATTGGCGTAAAATCCGCCCGGCCTTCCGGTGCCGGGGATTGCTCTGAAGGTGCCTTTTGCGGCGGATCCGTGTGCATACGTTCGTGCTGTGAGGCCTCATCGTAAACGTAGTCCCGGCCCCTCGGCCGCATGACATCCTCAGGTACCACGCGTGGGCCGGGCGGATGCCCGCATCCGGCGCCAGCGTGCGCGCCCGCGTGGATCGGCAAGACACCGGCAGGAGGAGTTCCCCTTTGACGCACCGTGCACTGCTCGCCCTGGCCGACGGGACCCTGTTCCGCGGTCGGTCGATCGGGGTCGACGGGCAGGCCGTCGGCGAAGTCGTCTTCAATACTGCCATGACCGGCTACCAGGAGATCCTCACGGACCCTTCGTATGCGTGCCAGCTGGTTACGTTGACCTATCCCCATATCGGTAACACCGGCACCAATCCCGAGGACGAGGAGTCGTCCCGGGTTCAGGCGGCCGGACTGATCGTGCGCGATCTGCCCCTGTATGCGAGTAGCTGGCGTTGTCGCGAGGCCCTGCCGGAGTACCTGCGGCGCAGTCGCGTCGTGGCGATTGCCGACATCGACACGCGCGCGCTGACCCGGCGGTTGCGTGAGCATGGCGCGCAGGGCGGCTGCATCGTCGCGGGCGAAAGCCCCGATGGGGACGCCGCGATCGCCGCCGCGTGCGAGTTCCCCGGTCTTGGCGGCAGGGATTTGGTGCGCGACGTCTGCACGCCGGGGATGTACACTTGGACCGAGGGCAGCTGGTCGCTCGCCGACGGATTACCGGAGCCGGCCGACCCGAATGGTGCGCGCTTCCACGTGGTCGCCTACGATTTCGGGATCAAGCGCAATATCCTGCGCCTGCTCGCCGACCGGGGCTGTCGCCTGACGGTCGTGCCAGCCACCACTTCGGCCGAGGAGGTGCTGGCGCTGGCCCCGGACGGGGTGTTTCTGTCGAACGGGCCCGGTGACCCGGAACCGCTCGGCTATGCCATCGAGGCCACGCAGACCTTCCTTGAGCGCGGCGTGCCGCTGTTCGGCATCTGTCTCGGCCATCAGCTCCTCGGCCTCGCCTGCGGTGCTCGAAGCCAGAAGATGAAGTTCGGTCACCACGGGGCGAATCATCCGGTCCGGGAGATCGCCACCGGGCGCGTGCTCATCTCGTCGCAGAACCACGGTTTCGCGATCGATGCAGACAGCCTGCCCGACGATGTGCGCGTCACCCATCATTCGCTGTTCGACGGTTCACTCCAGGGCATCCACCATCGTGACCAACCGGCGTTCAGCTTTCAGGGCCACCCGGAGGCGAGTCCGGGCCCTCACGAAATGCGCGGCCTGTTCGATCACTTTATCGAGCTGATGGCCCACCACCAGCGCACCTGAACGGGAATCCCGCTCCATGCCCAAGCGCACGGACATCCAGAGCATCCTCATCATCGGCGCCGGCCCGATCGTGATCGGCCAGGCGTGCGAGTTCGACTACTCCGGTGCCCAGGCCTGCAAGGCACTGAACGAGGAGGGCTACCGCGTCATCCTCGTCAATTCGAACCCGGCCACGATCATGACCGATCCCGGTATGGCCGATGCGGTCTACATCGAGCCGATCCACTGGTCGGTCGTCGCGCGCATCATCGAACAGGAGAAGCCGGATGCGCTGCTGCCCACGATGGGCGGACAGACCGCGCTCAACTGCGCGCTCGATCTGGACCGGTACGGGGTCCTCGCCGATCACGGGGTGGAACTGATCGGCGCCTCGAAGGCCGCCATCGACATGGCCGAGGATCGCGAACGGTTTCGCGAGGCGATGACCGACATCGGCCTGGAGACACCCAACGCCTACATCGCCCACTCGTGGGAGGAGGCGCAGCAGGCGCAGGCGATGATCGGCTTCCCGGTCGTGATCCGGCCCTCGTTCACGCTCGGTGGCTCGGGTGGAGGAATCGCCTTCAACCGCGAGGAGTTCGAAGAGATCTGTCGCCGCGGTCTGGAGCTCTCGCCGACGCATGAGGTTCTGCTCGAGGAGTCGGTGCTGGGCTGGAAGGAGTTCGAGATGGAGGTTGTGCGCGATCATGCGGATAACTGCATCATTGTCTGCTCGATCGAGAACCTCGATCCGATGGGTGTGCACACCGGCGACTCGATCACCATCGCCCCATCGCAGACGCTGACCGACAAGGAATACCAGATCATGCGTGACGCCTCGCTGAAGGTGTTGCGCAAGATCGGTGTGGACACGGGAGGGTCGAACGTGCAGTTCGCGGTCGATCCCGACAGTGGTCGCCTCGTCATCATCGAGATGAACCCCCGCGTGTCGCGCTCCTCGGCGCTGGCGTCGAAGGCGACGGGATTCCCCATCGCGAAGGTGGCGGCGAAACTCGCGGTCGGCTACACGCTCGATGAGCTCAACAACGAGATCACGGGCGGCGCCGTACCCGCCTCCTTCGAGCCGACCATCGATTACGTAGTCACCAAGATACCGCGCTTTACGTTCGAGAAATTCCCGCACACGCAGAACCGCCTGACTTCCCAGATGAAATCGGTCGGTGAGGTCATGGCAATCGGGCGTACCTTCCAGGAGTCGCTGCAGAAGGCGCTGCGCGGGCTGGAAACGGGGGCCGACGGCCTCAACGAGATTCTGCCCGATGACCTTGATGCGGAGGAGGTCGAGAGCGTGTTGCGCCTCCAGTTGCGGGATCCCGGAGACAAGCGGATCTGGTATGTGGCCGAGGCGTTTCGTCGCGGCTGGAGCGTCGAACAGGTCTACGAGCTGACCTGGATCGATCGCTGGTGGCTCGTACAGATCGCCGATCTGATCGAGATCGAGCAGAGCGTGCGCGGGACCTCGCTGCGGGCGATGGAGCGCGAGCCCCTGCTCACGCTCAAGCGCAAGGGCTTCTCCGATCACCGCCTGGCGACCCTGCTCGGCGAGAGCGAGGCGAGTGTGCGCACGCGTCGCCACGAGCTTGGTGTACGCCCCGCGTTCAAGCGCGTCGACACCTGCGCCGCCGAGTTCGCGACGGCGACGGCCTATCTCTACTCGTCCTATGAGGAGGAGTGTGAGGCGGAGCCGACTTCGAGAGAGAAGATCATGGTCCTCGGCGGCGGCCCGAACCGCATCGGGCAGGGCATCGAGTTCGACTATTGCTGCGTGCATGCCGCACTCGCCCTGCGCGAGGATGGCTACGAGACGATCATGGTCAACTGCAATCCGGAGACTGTTTCGACGGACTTCGATACCTCCGATCGCCTCTACTTCGAGCCGCTGACGCTCGAGGATACGCTAGAGATTCTCCATACGGAGCAACCCGCCGGCGTCATCGTCCAGTTTGGCGGTCAGACCCCGCTGAAGCTTGCACGCGCGTTGGAGGCGGCGGGGGCGCCGATCATTGGCACCACGCCCGATGCGATCGACATCGCTGAGGATCGTGACCGCTTTCAGCAGCTCATCGAGCGCCAGAATCTGCGCCAGCCGCCCAATCGCACGGCACGGGACCCGGAGGAGGCGCGCGCCCTTGCCGCGGAGATCGGCTATCCGTTAATGGTTCGCCCCTCCTACGTCCTGGGTGGGCGCGCCATGGAGATCGTCCACTCCGATGACGATCTGGTGCGCTACATGCGCGAAGCGGTGCTGGTGTCGAACGAATCGCCCGTGCTGCTGGATCATTTCCTCGACGATGCGGTCGAAGTGGATGTGGATGCGGTTGCGGACGGGGAGGAAGTCTTCATCGGCGGGATCATGGAGCACATTGAGCAGGCCGGCGTGCACTCGGGGGACTCGGCCTGTGTGCTGCCGCCGCACACGCTGTCCGAGGCAACGCAGGAGCAGTTGCGCGAGCAGATGAAGGGGCTCGCGCGCGAGTTGGGCGTGGTTGGCCTGATGAATGCGCAGTTCGCGCTGCGCGACGGCGAGGTCTTCATACTGGAAGTGAATCCGCGCGCATCGCGTACGGTTCCGTTCGTGTCGAAGGCTACCGGCGTGCCGTTGGCGAAGGTCTCGGCGCGCTGCATGGCAGGGCGCTCGCTGGCTACCCAGGGTGTCACCGGCAAGACGGTCACGCCTCCCTATTACAGTGTCAAGGAGTCGGTTTTCCCCTTTGTCAAGTTCCCCGGCGTCGATCCCCTACTGGGGCCCGAGATGAAATCGACCGGGGAGGTCATGGGCATCGGCCGCAGTTTTGGCGAAGCCTTCGCGAAGAGCCAGATGGCCGCAGGGGCTGCGCTGCCGCGCAGCGGGCGTGCCTTCATCAGTGTGCGCGATGGCGACAAGGCAAGCGCCGCGGAGATCGCCCGCGCGCTGCACGATTTCGGCTTTGACCTGGTCGCGACCCGTGGTACGGCGCAGGCTGTTGAAGCGGCGGGGATTCCCTGCAAGCATATCAACAAGGTGAAGGAGGGGCGGCCGCACATCGTAGACATGATCAAGAACGACGAAATCGATCTGATCATCAATACCACCGAGGGTAAGTCGGCCATTGCCGACTCCTACACCATCCGGCGTGAAGCGCTGCACCACAAGGTTGCGTACACTACAACCATCGCGGGCGGCCGCGCGATTGCCGCGGCCCTGGAATGGCCCGAGGACGGGCAGGTGAATCGACTGCAATCGCTGCATCAGGAGATCGGATGAGCGGCAAGAACCCCATTACCGCACGCGGAGCGGATCGACTCCGGCGCGAACTCGAGCGGCTGAAGTCGGTCGAGCGGCCGCAGGTGATCGAGGCGATCGCCGAGGCGCGTGGCCATGGCGATCTCAAGGAGAATGCCGAGTATCACGCGGCGCGTGAGCAGCAGGGATTCATCGAGGGGCGGATCAGCGAGATCGAGGACAAGCTCGCCAACGCCGACGTCATCGATGTCCAGGCGCTGCAGGGCAATGCGAAGATCGTGTTCGGCGCGACCGTGGATCTGTTTGATCTCGAAACGGAACAGGAGGTTACCTATCAGATCGTGGGTGATGGTGAGGCGAATATCGACGAGGGGTTGATCTCGGTGAGCTCGCCGATCGCGCGTGCCCTCATCGGCAAGCAGGAAGGTGATATCGCCGAGGTGGCGGCCCCTGGCGGTCAACGTGAATACGAGATCGTTGGTATCCGCTACGAATAGCGTGGTCACTTCGAGTGGCCCATCGTGGTCGCGTTGCGGGCGCGCTCAGGGTAGGGTGATGACCGGCTTCTCCGGGTTGCGCCGATACAGGGCGGCGGTGTGCCCGATGCGCTGCACCACTTCCGCGCCCGTTCGTTCACACATCGTGTCGAGCCAGGCGTTCCGCCTGCTTCGGTCCGAGCCCGCGATGCGAATCTTGACCAGCTCGTGTGCCGTGAGGGCGTGATCGAGTTCGTCGACGACGGCGTCGGTCAGGCCGTTCTGACCGATGCGTACTATGGGATGGCAGTGATGGGCACGCGCGCGCAGGAATCGGATCTGACGGGAGTTCAGCATGGCGGTCACTCGGCAGATGCTGCGGAGAATGGAGGCGCGATCGTAACAGAGCAACGGAGCCCGTTCGACGAGGTGAAGATCGATCTGGGGGCGATCCTTGTTGTCGCCGCCATCGGCGCGCCACTGGTCATGTGGCTGCTCTCGGGGCCGCTGGAGTGGATACTGCTCGGAGGGTATGGGGCGGGCGCCGGGCTCTGGCTCTACTGTCGCACCCGGGGCGTGCTCGCGGCCGCCCACGCCTCGCGCCTGGAGCGGACCGGTGGCACGCAGCAGTAGTAGCAAGCGCTGGCTGCACGAGCGCGACAAGGATCCCTACGTTCGCGACGCGCGCGCGCGAGGATACCGCGGGCGTGCCGTAGCCAAGCTCGAGGAGATCGATCGGCGTGACGGGCTGCTGGGTCCGGGCCTGCGTGTCGTCGATCTGGGGGCGGCCCCGGGCGCCTGGTCCCAGTACGCCAGTGAGCGCGTAGCACCCGGGGGACGGGTGGTGGCCACCGACATCCTGCCGATGGATCCCATTCCCGAGGTCACCTTCATCCAGGGCGATTTCCGCGAAAACGACGTCGCCGAAGCGATCCGGGATGCGGCGGGCGGTCGCGTCGACCTTGTCCTGTCCGATATGGCCCCCAATATGAGCGGGATCGATTCGGTGGATCAGCCGGCGTCGATGCTGCTGGCGGAACTCGCCCACGAGCTGGCAATCGAAATGCTCGAGGATGACGGAACACTGCTGATCAAGGTGTTCCAGGGCGAGGGCAGCGATGCGCTGCTCCAGACCTTGCGGCGCGATTTCCGCTCGGTGCGGGTGCGCAAGCCGCAGGCGTCGCGCGCGCGCTCGCGCGAGGTGTACATGCTGGCAAGAGCGCGGAAACTGTAGTAGTTTAGGTCAGTTAAAGCCCTCATTTCGGGGACAATCCGGTTTGCACGGAACAGGCGCGCGCTCTGGCGACGCGCTACAGAGGTTGCAAGTTGAACGATCTGGTCAAGAACATTCTGCTTTGGGTCGTCATCGCCGTCGTGCTGATGTCGGTCTTCAATACCTTCGACGACACTCAGCCGGTTGAGCGCCAAGAGGTCTCCTACTCGGATTTCCTCCAGCAGGTGCGCAGTGGTGACGTGGAATCGGTGCTGATCGATGACCGCCGGGTAGAAGGACAGCGGGTCGATGGTAGCGAGTTTCTCACCTTCAGCCCCGAATCGGACAACCAGGCCCTGGTCGGCGATCTACTCGAGCACAACGTGACCATCCGCGCGACCGAACCCGAGTCGACCGGGATGCTCACCCAGATCTTCATCAGTTGGTTCCCGTTCCTGCTGCTAATTGCCGTGTGGATCTTCTTCATGCGCCAGATGCAAGGAGGTGGCGCCGGTGGGCGCGGTGCCATGTCCTTCGGCAAGAACAAGGCCAAGATGATGGGTGAGGACGACGTCAAGGTCGGCTTCGCCGATGTGGCCGGCTGCGACGAAGCCAAGGAAGAGGTTGTCGAGCTGGTGGATTTCCTGCGCGATCCGGGCAAGTTTCAGCGACTCGGTGGCACGATCCCGCGTGGTGTGCTCATGGTGGGGTCGCCCGGTACGGGCAAGACGCTGCTGGCGAAGGCTATCGCGGGTGAGGCGAAGGTCCCATTCTTTTCCATCTCGGGCTCCGACTTCGTCGAGATGTTCGTCGGTGTCGGTGCTTCGCGTGTACGCGACATGTTCGAGCAGGCGAAGAAACACGCCCCCTGCATCATCTTTATCGACGAGATCGACGCTGTCGGGCGCCAGCGCGGCGCCGGCCTAGGGGGCGGCCACGACGAGCGCGAGCAGACACTGAACCAGCTGTTGGTCGAGATGGACGGCTTCGAGGGCAACGAAGGGGTCATCGTCATTGCGGCGACGAACCGACCCGACGTGCTCGATCCCGCGCTACTTCGCCCCGGGCGTTTCGACCGGCAGGTGACGGTACCGCTGCCCGATCTGCGCGGCCGTGAGCATATCCTCAAGGTCCACATGCGCAAGCTGCCCGTGGCGGACGATGTCGACCCGCGGCTGATCGCCCGGGGCACGCCCGGCTTTTCCGGCGCCGATCTGGCCAATCTGGTCAACGAGGCCGCGCTCTTCGCCGCCCGCGGTAATCGCAAGAACGTCGGCATGGAGGAGTTCGAGCGCGCCAAGGACAAGCTGATCATGGGCACCGAGCGCAAGTCCATGGTCATGTCGGATGACGAGAAGCGGCTGACCGCCTACCACGAGGCGGGTCACGCTATTGTCGGGCGGCTCGTCCCGGACCATGACCCGGTCTACAAGGTCAGTATCATTCCCCGAGGACGGGCGCTCGGCATCACGATGTTCCTGCCGGAGCAGGACAAGTTCAGCATGACCAAGCAGAGCATCGAGAGCCAGATCTCGAGCCTGTTCGGCGGGCGCATCGCCGAGGAATTGATCTTCGGGGTGGAGCGCGTGACCACGGGCGCCTCCAACGACATCGAACGCGCTACACAGATCGCACGCAACATGGTCACGAAGTGGGGGCTTTCCGAGAAGCTGGGCCCGCTCTCCTACGGCGAAGACGAGAACGAGGTTTTCCTCGGTCGTTCCGTGACGCAGCACAAGCATATGTCTGACGACACCCAGCATGCGATCGACGAGGAGATCCGCAAGTTCATCGATCAGAACTATCAGCGGGCGGAGCGCATCCTCAAGGAGAATATGGACAAGCTCCATCTGATGGCCGATGCCCTGCTCAAGTACGAGACCATCGACAGCCACCAGATCGATGCCATCATGGAGGGGCGTGAGCCAGGGCCACCGAAGGACTGGCGCGAGGACGAGTCGGAGGGCACAGGTGTGGACAGTGCGGAAGGTCAGGATGACGAGCCCAGCGAAGAGGGCGCACCCGACGAGAGCGGACGCGGTACCGGCCCGATCGGTGGTCCGGCCGGTCAGCACTGAGCCGGCGCGGTCGATGTCGGTGTCGACTACGATCCGGGAGGCGTGACGTTGGCGGTTGGTGAGGGAGTGGACGCAGGCACCCCAGCCGCGCGGCTGGTCGCGCGATTGCGGGGACGCAGTCCGCTCGTGATGGGGGTGCTCAATGTCACGCCGGATTCGTTCTCCGATGGCGGTCGGTTCATCGAGGCCGAAGCCGCGCGCACCCGCGCCCGGGCCATGGTCGAAGAGGGTGCCGACATCATCGATGTCGGCGGCGAATCGACCCGGCCCGGCGCCGATTGGGTCGATGTGCAGACCGAGCGCGAGCGGGTCATCCCCCTGGTCGAGGCCCTGCAGCCGCTGGGCTGTCCGATCTCGGTCGATACCACCAAGGCGGAGATCATGGCCGAGGCGGCCGCCGCCGGTGCGGCGATGATCAACGATGTCCGGGCCCTGCGCGGCGAGGGCGCTGCCGCGGCGGTTGCAGCGTCGGAAGTGGCTGTCTGCCTGATGCACATGCAGGGTGAGCCACGCACGATGCAGCGTCATCCGTACTACGTCGACGTGGTCGGCGAGGTTGGCGATTTCCTCGCCGAGAGAGTGGGCGTGTGTGAACAGCACGGTATTGCCGCCGAGCGGATCGTCGTCGATCCCGGATTCGGCTTCGGCAAGACGTTGACACACAATCTCGAGCTCCTTGCCGGACTCGAGGGGCTCGCCGAGCGTCTCGGTAAACCGGTTCTTGTGGGGATGTCGCGCAAACGCATGATTGGCACGATCCTGGGAGACGCACCGCTGGATCGGCGCCTGTACGGCAGCGTCGCGGCCGCTGTGATCGCCGTCATGCAGGGGGCGCGGATCGTGCGCGCCCATGATGTCGGCGCCACGCGTGATGCCCTGGCCGTGGTGAACGCCGTCGATGGCGCTCGCTCCGAGCGAACGGCGGCCTGAGGCCGATGGGGACACGCCGCTACTTCGGTACCGACGGGATTCGCGGGTGCGTCGGAACGCCACCGATGACGGCCGAGTTCGTGCTGCACCTCGGGTGGGCCGCCGGGCGCGTGCTCGCGGAGGCGGGTGAGACCGAGGTGCTCATCGGCAAGGATACCCGATTGTCGGGTTATCTCTTCGAGTCGGCGCTTGAGGCCGGCCTTGCTTCCGCGGGTGTCAATACCTGGCTGGTCGGTCCCATGCCGACGCCGGCGGTGGCTCATCTTACCCGTACCTTTCGCGTCGGCGCCGGTGTGGTGATCAGCGCCTCACACAATCCCTTCCAGGATAACGGCGTCAAGTTCTTCTCGTCCCGGGGCACGAAGCTGGCGGACGCGACCGAGGCCGCCATCGAGGCGCGCCTCGATGAGCCGATGACGACGGTCTCGCCGCGCGATCTGGGGCGAGCGCGACGCGTCGAGGATGCCAGTGGCCGCTACATCGAATTCTGCAAGAGTACGATCCCGTTCGGTACCGATCTGCGCGGTCTGCGTCTGGTGGTCGATAGTGCGCATGGCGCCGATTACGCCATTGCGCCACGGGTATTCCGCGAACTCGGCGCTGACGTGGTTGCCATCGGCTCCGAGCCTGACGGCCTCAACATCAACGCGGGTTGCGGGGCAACGGATACCGCCCTGCTGGCGGAGACCGTTGTAGCGGAAGGCGCCGACGCCGGCATCGCCCTGGACGGCGATGGTGATCGCGTGATCATGGTCGATCACCACGGTGCGGTAGTCGACGGCGACGGCCTGCTCCTGATCCTGGCAGTGGCGCGCGCCGAAGCCGAGCAACTCAATGGCGGAGTGGTCGGCACCCAGATGTCGAATCTCGGCCTCGAGAAGGCGCTGGCAAATCACGGGATCCCCTTCGCGCGGAGTGCAGTCGGCGATCGCTTCGTCCTTGAACTGCTCCATGAACAGGGCTGGAAACTGGGTGGTGAGTCCTCGGGGCACATCGTCTTGCTCGATCGCACGACAACCGGAGACGGCATTGTCTCGGCGCTCCAGATCCTCGCACGGATGGTCGATACCGGGCACTCGCTGGCCGAACTCGCGTCCGCGCTCGAACGCTATCCGCAGGTGCTGATCAACGTCCCCGTCTCCCAACGGGTAGAACCCGCAGACCATGCCGGTGTGCGTCAGGCGCTGCAGTCGGTCGAGACCGCGCTGGGCGATGAGGGCCGCGTCCTGTTGCGCCCTTCGGGTACGGAGCCACTCGTGCGGGTGATGGTCGAGGGGCCGGAACACGCCGAGGTTCGGACCCATGCCGAAACCATTGCCTCGGCCGTACGGGGTGCCTTCGGCTGATGCGCGGTGGCGCAACTGCCGGCGTTGTCGAACAGGGAAATTGATTTGTCCCACTGGTAACGGTACCCTTGCGCCCGCCCGTTGAGAGGTTGAGGCCATGATGCGCCGCCCGCTGGTTGCCGGAAACTGGAAGCTGAACGGAAGTCGTGCGCAGACGACGGATCTGGTGGCCGCATCGATGCGGCTGGCGGATCAGCACGATGAGATCGAGTGCGTGGTCTGCCCGCCGAACGTGTATCTCCAGCAGGCGGTGGATCAGGCAACCGGGAGCCGGCTGGAAGTCGGTGCGCAGGACGCCTCCGACCACGAGGCGGGTGCCTTTACCGGTGAGGTCTCGGCGGGAATGCTGGGTGATGTCGGCTGCAGCTATGTCATTGTCGGCCACTCCGAGCGCCGCGAGCGGCACGCTGAGGATGATGTGCTGGTCGCTGCCAAGTTCGCTGCGACAGTGCGGGCGGGACTGGCGCCCATCCTCTGTATCGGCGAATCGCTTGCCGATCGCGATGATGGCAGGGCTGCCGATGTCGTCGCCGGTCAACTGCGTGCGGTCGTCGACATGGTCGGCGCTACCGGTTTCGGGGCAGGTGTCGTTGCCTACGAGCCCGTATGGGCAATCGGGACCGGTCGCAGCGCGGATGCCGATGCGGCGCAGGAGATTCATGCGCTGATCCGTCGCGTGCTCGCGGAGACCGATCATGCTCTCGCTGAGCGCACACGCATCGTCTATGGCGGCAGTGTGAAGGTCGGTAATGCGGCCGAGCTGTTTTCCCGGCCCGATATTGACGGTGCGCTTGTGGGTGGTGCTTCACTCGATGCCGAGCAGTTCACTGCGATCGGTCGCGCCGCCGGCGCACGCGCGCACCCGGAATGAGGTAAAATGGAAACGATTGTTCTCGGTATCCATGTAATTCTGGCGATCACCACGGTCGTTCTCGTGCTCCTGCAACAGGGCAAGGGGGCGGACGCCGGAGCTGCATTCGGTAGCGGCGCGTCCGGTACGGTTTTCGGTGCCGGCGGGCCAGGCACGTTTCTGCAGAAGATGACGACGCTGGTCGCAACCGCGTTTTTTGCAACCAGTCTCACTCTGGCAGTGATGGCGGCCCATCGCTCGGACGCGCCGAGTGTGGTCGAGGATGCGGGCCCCGCGGAAATGGGTGAGGAGCTTCCTGGGGCCGACGATGTGCCCGTGATGGATGACTCGTCGGAAGTGGACGAGGGCGAAACGGATTTGCCCCCCATCGACGAGGAGTGATCCCGCGAGTTAAGCTACGAAGTCGGGCACGAAGGTGCCCCTTGAGCAAGTCAAAGATTGCATTGCCGACGTGGCGGAATTGGTAGACGCGCTATCTTGAGGGGGTAGTGGCCACTGGCCGTCCCGGTTCGAGTCCGGGCGTCGGCACCATCATTAGCCGTTGTGTTATTCTCGGTCCCATCGGACGCAACGGCACAGCCCGAATGCCAAGCGGGCATTGGCCGGCCGGAGCCGTTGAGGGGAGACGCATGATCGCCAACTATCTGCCGATCCTCATGTTCGTCATGGTCGGGCTCTTCATCGGGGTGATTACCCTGATTCTCGGCAAGGCGATCGGACCGCATCGACCGGATCGCGAAAAGACCTCTCCCTATGAATGCGGCTTCGAGGCTTTCGAAGATTCCCGGATGAAGTTCGACGTCCGGTTCTATCTCGTTGCGATTCTCTTCATTATCTTCGATCTCGAAATCGCTTTCCTCTTTCCCTGGGCGGTCTCGCTCGACGCGATCGGTCTGGAGGGCTTCCTGGCCATGGCGATTTTCCTCGCCATCCTCGTGGTCGGCTTCATCTACGAGTGGAAGAAGGGGGCTCTGGAATGGGAGTAGAAGGCGTTCTGGAGAAGGGGTTCGTCACCACTTCCGCCGACAAGGTCATCAACTGGGCACGGACTGGCTCCCTCTGGCCGATGACGTTCGGGTTGGCCTGTTGTGCGGTCGAGATGATGCACGCGGGGGCCGCGCGGTACGATCTGGACCGATTCGGCATCATCTTCCGTCCCAGTCCGCGCCAATCCGACCTGATGATTGTCGCCGGCACGCTTTGCAACAAGATGGCACCGCCGTTGCGCAAGGTCTATGATCAGATGGCCGAGCCGCGCTGGGTGATCTCCATGGGCTCCTGTGCGAATGGGGGTGGCTACTACCACTATTCCTATTCGGTGGTCCGGGGCTGTGACCGGATCGTGCCCGTGGATATCTACGTGCCCGGCTGTCCGCCGACGGCGGAGGCATTGCTGTACGGTATCCTGCAGCTCCAGAAGAAGATTCGGCGGACCAACACCATCGCACGCTGAGAAGGGGTGCGGGGCACCGGGAGGGTTTGATGTCGGAGCGTGTGCAGCGACTGTCGGCGGCTCTTGCCGAGCGCTTGGGTAGTGCGATTGCCGATAGCCGAATCGCCCTTGGCGAGGTCACGATCGAAGTCCATGCGGACGACCTGCTCAATGTGTGCACCGCCCTGCGCGATGAAGAGCCCTTCCGCTTCGACCAACTAACGGATCTCTGCGGGGTCGATTATCTCTATTACGGCATTGATGAATGGCGGCGCGGAGAGAATACGGGGAGCGGTTATTCGCGTGGCGTAACCGATACCAGCAGTACTGGGCGTCTGACCTTCGGGGATGAGAATCCGCAGCCGGAACTTGACCACCCGCGGTTCGCGGCGGTGATCCATCTCCTGTCGTTGCCGCATAACCAGCGCTTGCGTATCCGCTGCTACGGACCGGACGACGAGGCGCCGGTGTTGCCGACCCTGACCGGGATCTGGCCCGGCGCCAATTGGTTCGAACGCGAGGCCTTCGATCTGTTCGGCATTTTGTTCGACGGCCATCCGGATCTTCGGCGCATCCTGACCGACTACGGTTTCGTCGGGCATCCGTTCCGCAAGGATTTCCCGCTGATCGGCCACGTCGAGGTCCGATTCGATCCCGAGCGTAACCGCGTCGTTTATGAACCGGTGACGATCGAGCCGCGAGTGACGGTGCCGCGGGTTATCCGCGAAGACAATCGCTACACCCGTCCGGCAGAGGAAGGCGACAGTAATGCCTGAGATCCAGAGCTATACGCTGAACTTCGGGCCGCAGCATCCCGCGGCGCACGGGGTTCTGCGCCTGGTCCTCGAAATGGAGGGCGAGGTCGTACAACGCGCCGACCCCCATGTGGGGCTGCTGCACAGGGCGACGGAGAAGCTCGCCGAGACCAAGCCGTATTTGCACAGTGTCGGCTACATGGACCGCCTCGATTACGTGTCGATGATGTGCAACGAGCACGGCTATGTGCTCGCTATTGAGAAGCTGCTCGAGGTCGAGCCGCCGATCCGTGCCCAGTATATCCGCGTGATGTTCGATGAGATCACGCGGTTGCTCAACCATCTGCTCTGGATCGGTGCCCATGGCCTCGATATTGGCGCGATGACCGTGTTCCTCTACGCCTTCCGCGAGCGCGAGGAACTCATGGACTGCTACGAGGCCGTCTCCGGCGCCCGCATGCATGCGAAGTACTACCGTCCGGGTGGGGTGCACCGCGATCTGCCCGATCGCATGCCGAAGTACGAGGTATCGCGGTGGCGCTCGAAGCGGGAG
Source organism: Ectothiorhodospiraceae bacterium (assembly GCA_007134775.1). Taxonomy (GTDB): domain Bacteria; phylum Pseudomonadota; class Gammaproteobacteria; order XJ16; family Halofilaceae; genus Halofilum. The sequence continues at coordinate 45,769 of SLKC01000071.1, forward strand.
GTACAGAAGCTCAACGCGGCCCGCGAGGGCTCGATGCTCGATTTCATTGATGCTTTCTGTGAACGCTTCCCGGCCAGTATCGACGAATTCGAGACCCTTCTGACCGATAATCGGATCTGGAAACAGCGCACGGTCGACATCGCCGTGGTGCCCCCGGAGCGGGCGATCGAGCTGGGCTTTACCGGCCCGATGCTGCGTGGGTCCGGCGTAGAGTGGGATCTGCGCAAGAAGCAGCCCTACGAAGTGTACGACCGAATGGATTTTGACATCCCGGTCGGAACGAATGGTGACTGCTACGATCGCTACCTCGTGCGCGTTGAGGAGATGCGCCAATCGGTGCGCATCATCAAGCAGTGTGTCGACTGGCTGCGCGAGAACCCGGGTCCGGTGATGATCGACGACCGCAAGATCGCGCCACCCGCCCGCGAAGAAATGAAGGCGGATATGGAGGCGCTGATCCACCATTTCAAATTCTTCACCGAGGGCTTTTCGGTGCCGGCCGGTGAGGCGTACGCGGCCGTGGAGGCACCAAAGGGCGAGTTCGGGTGTTACATGATTTCCGATGGTGCCAACAAGCCGTATCGAGTCAAGATTCGGGCCCCCGGATTCGCCCATCTGGCCAGTTTCGGCGAAATGGTGCAGGGGCATATGCTCGCTGACGTTGTCGCCGTGGTGGGCACACAGGATCTGGTGTTTGGTGAGGTGGATCGATGACCGTACATGACGACGCCGAGGACAGGTCGCACCTGCTGTCGGCGGAGACCAAGGCTCATATCGACCACTGGCTGGCCAAGTTCCCCGAAGAGGGTCGGCAGTCGGCCTCGATACAGGCACTCGTCGCAGCGCAGCACCAGAATGGCGGTTGGGTCAGCAGCGAACTCATGGACGCGGTTGCGGACTATATCGGGCTGCCGCGGGTCACGGTCTATGAAGTGGCGACCTTCTACTCGATGATCGAGACCCGCCCGGTGGGCCGCAACAGTGTGTCGATCTGTAGGAACATCTCATGCATGCTGTGTGGGGCGGATGATCTGGTCGCGCATGTCGAGCAGAAGCTCGGCTGCGAGGTGGGCGAGACGACCTCGGACGGGCGCATCTTCCTCAAGGATGAAGAGGAGTGCCTGGCGGCGTGTCGCGGCGCGCCCATGATGCAGGTCAACCATGTCTACTACACCGATCTCACCCCGGAACGGGTCGACGAGATCCTCGATTCGCTGGAGTAGCCGGCAATGCTCGACCGCAATCAGCTCAATCAGGTCTGCTTTGCGACGCTACAGTTCGATGAGCCCTGGAGCTATGAGAACTATGTCGCGATCGGCGGTTACGAGGCGTGGCAGCGCGTGCTCGCGGGCGAGCTGGACGCGGAGACCATCATCGAGGAGCTGAAGTCCTCGAACCTGCGCGGGCGCGGAGGTGCCGGCTTTCCTGTCGGTATCAAGTGGAGCTTCATGCCGCGCAATGCGCCGGGTCAGAAGTACATCGTGTGCAACTCCGATGAATCGGAACCGGGTACCTGCAAGGATCGGGATATCCTGCGATTCAACCCGCATGCGCTGATCGAGGGCATGGCGATCGGCGGGTTCGTCATGGGCGCCACTGTTGGCTACAACTACCTTCGCGGTGAATTCATGGACGAAGTTTTCACGCGCATGGAGCAGGCACTTGCGGAGGCTTACGAGCATGGATGGCTCGGCAAGGACATCAACGGCAGCGGCGTCGATTTCGATCTGTACAATATCCTGGGCGCGGGAGCCTATATCTGCGGCGAGGAAACGGCACTGCTGGAGTCGCTCGAGGGCAGCAAGGGCCTGCCACGCTTCAAGCCCCCCTTTCCTGCCCAGTACGGGCTGTATGGCAAGCCGACGACGGTAAACAACACGGAAAGCCTCGCCTCGGTACCCACTGTGCTGCGCCGGGGGGCACGCTGGTTTGCCGACCTCGGTGTGGAGAACGCGGGGGGCGCGAAGGTGTTTTCCGTGTCCGGCCATGTGAACGCGCCGGGTAACTTTGAGATCCCGATGGGGACCCCGTTCGCCGATCTGCTTGAACTGGCGGGAGGCGTGCGCCAGGGGCGCAAACTGAAGGCCGTCATCCCTGGCGGTTCATCGGTGCCGGTTGTGCCGGCGAGCACGATGCTCGACGTGACGATGGATTACGATGCGATTACCCGGGCCGGGTCGATGCTCGGATCCGGTGCCGTAATCGTGATGGATGAGACCACGGATATGGTGGAAGCATTGCGGCGGATTTCGCGTTTCTACATGGCCGAGTCCTGCGGACAATGCACGCCCTGTCGTGAGGGCACTGGCTGGGTCTATCGGGTGCTGACACGCATTGTTCGTGGACAGGGGAAGCACGAGGACCTCGAACGCCTTGACCACGTGGCGCGCCGCATCGAGGGACGCACAATCTGTGCGCTGGGCGATGCGGCTGCGATGCCGGTGCGCAGTTTTCTGCGGCATTTCCGGCCGGAATTCGAACACTACATTGAGCATGGATGCAGTGTGCTGGCGGATCGGGACCGGGCAGTCGCCTGAACGGATTCGATACCTGCACACCGCTATCCGCTACGCGAACTCGCGCGACGGGACGGGAGTGGATCGGCCGGCGCCACGGTGTGGCGCGCCTGCAATACTCTGGGTGAACTGATCGTCATGACGGAAGAACTGGTCGAAATCGAGGTCGACGGGCGCACCATTAAGGCGCGCAAGGGCTCGATGCTCATCGAGGCGACCGATGCCGCCGGTATCGACATCCCGCGCTTCTGCTACCACAAGCACCTCTCCGTTGCCGCGAACTGCCGGATGTGTCTGGTCGAGGTGGAAAAGGCACCGAAACCGCTGCCGGCGTGCGCGACGCCGGTCGCTGCAGGGATGAAGGTGCGAACCGAGTCGCAGCGCGCCCTCGATGCCCAGCGCGGCACGATGGAGTTCCTGCTGATCAATCATCCGCTCGACTGTCCCATCTGCGATCAGGGGGGAGAGTGCGAGCTGCAGGACCTTGCGCTCGGTTACGGGGAGGGCATATCGCGCTTTACGGAGGGCAAGCGCGCCGTAGCGGACGAGAATCTCGGCCCCCTGATCGCGACCGACATGACCCGCTGCATTCACTGCACACGGTGTGTGCGTTTTGGAACGGAAGTCGCCGGGGTCCGCGAGCTGGGTGCGACCGGGCGCGGTGAGGACATGCGAATCGGCACCTATGTCGGGCGCATGGTGACATCGGAGCTCTCCGGTAACGTCATCGACTTGTGCCCGGTGGGCGCGCTCACGAACAAGCCCGCTCGTTATACCTTCCGTCCCTGGGAGCTCGTGCAGCATCCCACCGTCTCGCCGCACGATGGTGTCGGCGCCAACCTGTTCCTGCATCAGCGCATGGATCGGGTCATGCGTGCGGTTCCCCGGGAGAACGATGCGATCAACGAGACCTGGATTGCCGATCGGGACCGTTACAGCCATTTCGGCCTCTATGCCCCTGACCGGGTGGAGGTTCCGCTGATCAAGCGCAACGGGATCTGGGAAGAGGTCGAATGGGATGTCGCGCTTGAAGCGGTCGTCAGTGCTCTGCGCGCAAGTATCGACGCCCATGGCGGTGATGCGCTGGCTGCTCTGGTCGCGCCGACGGCCACGCTGGAGGAACAGTACCTCCTGGCGCGCCTTGTGCGGGGTCTTGGGAGCCCGCACATCGACCATCGCATGCGCCAGATGGACTTCTCCGGTGACCCTGCCGATCCCGTGATGCCGTGGCTTGGCCAATCGATCCAGCAACTTGAGGAGATCGATGCCGCACTGCTGATCGGATCGAATGTGCGCAAGGAGCAGCCGCTGCTCGCGCACCGGCTGCGAAAGGCCGTACTTGAGCGTGGCGCGCAGGTCGCCTTCGTCAACTCGCGACGCTTCGATTACCAGTACACACCAGCAGCGTACCTTACGGCGCACCCGGATGAGATGGCTGCGGAACTCGGCGGCATCTTGGTCGCGCTGAACTCGCAGACGCAGCGGTCGTTGCCGGATGGCGTTGCGCGGGCGGTCGCCGATGTCACCCCGAGCGACGAGCAGCATGCCGCCGCCGCGGCCCTCCTGCACGGGGAAACACGGACCGTCCTGCTGGGCAACCAGGCCTTCGCCCATCCAGATTTCGCTCTGTTGCGGCGCTTGACCGGAGCCATCGCGGAGCTCGCTGACGCGCGGCTGGGCTATCTTGCGGATGGTGGTAACGCCAGCGGTGCGTGGCTCGCGGGGTGCGTCCCGCATCGGGAGGCTGGGGGAAGCGAAGTGGCGGAGACGGGTGAGCCCGCCGCCCGGCTGCTGAGCCAGCCCCGGCAAGCCTACATCCTCCATGGCGTCGAGCCTGAATTCGACAGTATCGATCCCGCAGCGGCGCTCGGCGCACTGCGATCGGCGGAGCATGTGGTGGCCATCTCCGCGTTCTATACGGACGAAATGCTGCAATATGCGAACGTGATCCTGCCCGCGGCAACGTTCGCCGAAACAGAGGGCACCTTCGTGAATGCGGAGGGACATTGGCAGCCTGTTACGGCCGTCACGCACCCTCCGGGGGAGGCGCGGCCGGGCTGGAAGATTCTGCGCGTTCTCGGTGAGCGACTTGCGGTTACAGGATTCGATTGGTCTAGCGCCGACGAGATCCGGGCGAGCGTGAAGGCGCAATGCCGCGATATCGTGCTCGACAATCGTCTGCGGAGTAGCGAGGCGCTGGATTCACTCGCCAAACCTCGCGCCGATGGATTGGTCCGGTTCGGAGATGTCCCGATGTACTCGGTCGATCCGCTCGTGCGGCGGTCCGTACCCCTGCAAGAGGCTGCTGACGCGGGTCGTCCGATCGTTTGCATGGCACCCGAGGATGCGAGCCGGCACGGGGTCCACGGCGGGGATCGCGTCCGACTGCGCCAAGGGGACAGATATCAGCTGTTCGATCTTGTGATCGATTCCGGGATCGCGAAAGGCTGTGTCTGGGTCCCGCTCGGTCTCGCGGAGACCGCCGTGCTCGGATCCGGCTACGGCGCGGTTGAACTGGAACGGGTAGAAGCGGCGGCATGATGGAAGCAGCAATCACGTTCTGGTCGGGACTGCCCGAAGAGCTGAGGATCGTTGTCGAGATCCTCGCCAAGATCTTCGTGATCGTGGTCCCCGTAATGCTCGCTGTCGCCTACTTTACCTACGCTGAGCGCCGTATCGTCGGTTATATGCAGCGTCGGCGGGGACCGAACCGGGTCGGTTTCCGGGGGCTGTTGCAACCAATTGCGGACGCCCTGAAATTGCTGACCAAGGAAGTGATTCTGCCGGCGAATGCCAACCGGTTCCTCTTTTTCTTGGCGCCGATCCTCTCGCTGGCGCCGGCCCTGGCTGCGTGGGCCGTGATGCCCTTTCAGGACGGCTGGATTCTTGCGGACATCGATGCCGCGCTGCTCTATGTCCTGGCGCTGACCTCACTCGGTGTCTATGGCGTGATCATTGCGGGTTGGGCATCCAACTCGAAGTATGCGTTCCTCGGCGCCATGCGCTCGGCCGCCCAGATCGTCGCCTACGAGATCGCCATGGGATTCGCGCTCGTAGGGGTGCTTATCGTCGCGGGTACACTGAGCCTCGGTGGAATCGTCCATGGGCAGAGTGGCGGCATCTTGCACTGGTACTTCATCCCCCTGCTGCCGTTGTTTTTCGTGTACTTCATCGCGGGGGTTGCGGAAACGAATCGACTGCCGTTCGATGTCGCCGAAGGCGAGGCCGAGATCGTGGCCGGCTTTCACGTCGAGTATTCCGGGATCGCTTTCGCGTTGTTCTTCCTGGCGGAGTACGCGAACATGGTGCTGATCGCCGCGCTCGCCGCGACGCTCTTCCTGGGGGGGTGGCAGTCGCCCTTCCCGGAAGGAGTCGACGGGATCCACTGGTTCCTCATCAAGACCGCGATCATGTGCTTTTTCTATCTGTGGTTCCGAGCGACTTTCCCGCGTTATCGTTATGACCAGATCATGCGACTTGGCTGGAAGGTATTTATTCCGGTGACGATTGTCTGGATCTTCGTCGAGGGGGTGGCTGCCTGGTTCGAATTCGGACCCTGGTTTTCGTGACTTGCGCAGTGCGGTGGCGTGAGCGGAGGTAGTGCTGCGATGACAGCAGTAACACGCTTTTTCAAGACATTCCTGCTCTGGGAACTACTCAAGGGCATGCGCCTGACCGGGAAGAACTTCTTTGCCCGGAAGGTCACGATTTCCTATCCCGAGGAGAAGACACCGCAGTCGCCTCGTTTTCGTGGCCTGCACGCGTTGCGCCGCTACCCGAATGGTGAGGAGCGCTGCATTGCCTGCAAGCTCTGTGAGGCCGTATGCCCGGCCCTTGCGATTACGATCGATTGCGAAGAGCGGGAAGATGGGACGCGGCGGACGACCCGTTACGATATTGACCTGTTCAAGTGCATCTATTGTGGACTGTGCGAAGAGTCATGCCCGGTGGATTCGATCGTGGAGACGCATGTCCACGAGTTCCACTTTGAACAACGCGGCGAGCAGATCATCACGAAACAGGAGCTGCTGGCCATCGGCGACAAGTATGAACAGGAAATCGCGGAGCGCCGCGCGTTGGACGCACCGTATCGCTGATCGCGGTTGAATGAACCGGCGACGAGGACAACATGCCTGTAGAGCAAATCACGTTCTGGCTATTCTCCGCGGTGCTAATCGCATCCGCACTACGCGTTATTACTGCACGGAACCCCGTGCATTCCGTGCTCTTCCTCGTCTTGTGCTTCTTCACGGCGGCTGGCCTGTGGTTGCTCCTGGAGGCAGAATTCCTCGGCATTCTGCTCGTGCTCGTGTATGTCGGGGCAGTGATGGTTCTGTTCCTGTTCGTGGTCATGATGCTGGACATCAATTTAGAACCACTGCGAGAAGGGTTTGTCCGCTATCTGCCTCTTGGGATCTTGGTCGGTGTGGTGATGATCGCGCAGCTCGCGCTCATTCTCGGGCCAGGACATTTCGGTGAAGAGTATTATGCGATGCCCGAGCGGGCGCCGGCGGACTACAGCAATACGGAGCATCTGGGGCAGGTCCTCTACACGGAATACCTGTACCATTTCGAGATCGCTGCAGTGATTCTCCTCGTTGCCATCATTGCCGCGATTTCGCTGACGCTGCGTAAGCGACCGGAAACGACGAATTATCAATCACCGAGCGAGCAGGTGCGCGTCGGCAAGAGTGATCGCCTGCGGATCGTCCCAATGGATTCGGAGAAGCGGGAATGAGCTGGCGAACCTGGATCCGCCGTAGCCGGGGAGAACAGACTGGATGATACCGCTATCACACTTTCTGATCCTTGCGGCCGCGCTGTTCTCGATCGGTGTCGCTGGCATCTTCCTTAACCGGAAGAACATTATTGTTCTGCTCATGTCGATCGAGCTAATGCTGCTTGCGGTCAATATGAACTTTGTCGCGTTCTCGTTCTTTCTCGAGGACATTGCAGGTCAGATCTTCGTCTTCTTCATTCTGACCGTGGCAGCGGCAGAGGCGGCGATCGGGCTGGCCATTCTGGTCGCGCTGTTCCGTAACCGCGGGACAATCAATGTGGGCGACCTCGATTCACTGAGGGGCTGAGACACCATGGAATCAGTCTATCTTGCAATCCCGCTGCTGCCTCTCTTCGGCGCGCTAGTGGCGGGCCTCTTCGGTGGATGGATCGGCCGGGCCGGCGCACACTGGGTTACGATCCTGACGGTCGCGGCGTCGTTTGTCCTCTCTGCGGTGGCGTTCTGGCACATCATTATTGATGGCGGGCCCGTATTCGACGAAGCGATCTACACCTGGATGGTGGTCGAGGGGATCCGTTTCGAGATCGGTTTCCTCGTGGATCCGCTGACCGTTCTAATGATGACGACGGTCACTTTTGTGTCGTTATTGGTGCATGTGTTCACGATCGGATATATGCACGATGATCCCGGTTATCAGCGTTTTTTTTGCTATATCGCGCTGTTTACCTTCGCGATGCTGATGCTGGTGATGGCGAACAACTTCCTGCAACTCTTTTTCGGTTGGGAAGCGGTCGGACTTATCTCCTACCTCCTGATCGGGTTCTGGTACAAGAAGGAATCCGCGATTTTTGCGAATCTCAAGGCGTTTCTCGTCAATCGGGTGGGTGATTTCGGATTCATCCTCGGTATTGGTGCGATCGTTGCTTATACCGGAAGCCTGCATTACGGCGAAGTATTCGCTGCGGCGCCCACGCTGGTGGGAGAGCAAATCGAGATTATTGCCGGTTTGCCGTGGGAGGTGATGACCGTTATCTGCCTCCTGCTATTCATCGGTGCGATGGGCAAGTCGGCACAGGTGCCGTTGCATGTCTGGCTTCCGGATTCGATGGAGGGCCCGACACCGATTTCCGCATTGATCCACGCGGCGACGATGGTAACTGCGGGTATCTTTCTGGTGGCGAGGATGTCGCCCCTCTATGAGCTGTCGACCGTGGCGCTGTCGACAGTGCTGGTGATCGGTGCGGTCACGGCGCTGTTCATGGGGCTTGTTGCGATCGTGCAGCACGACATCAAGCGAGTGGTGGCCTACTCGACGCTGTCGCAACTGGGCTACATGACCGTGGCCCTCGGGGCATCGGCCTACTCGGTCGCGATTTTCCATTTGATGACGCATGCGTTTTTCAAGGCGCTACTCTTCCTCGCGGCCGGATCCGTAATCATCGCCTTGCATCATGAGCAGGATATGCGCCGAATGGGCGGACTCAGGCGCTACATGCCAGTGACGTATGTGACTGCCCTGATTGGTGCCCTCGCATTGATCGGATTTCCCGGATTTGCCGGCTATTACTCGAAGGACGCGATCATCGAAGCGGTCGGGTACTCACAGATTCCGGGTGCTGGTTTTGCCTACTGGGCGGTTCTGATCGGGGTGTTCATCACGGCCCTGTACACGTTCCGCATGATCTTTCTCGCGTTCCATGGTGAGCCACGGGACCCGCGGGTCGACAAGCACGCGCACGAGTCGCCATTGGTGGTGACCGTACCGCTTGTGCTCCTTGCCATTCCTTCGGTCGTGATCGGAGCGGTCGCGATGGGTCCGTTGCTTTTTGGCGGGTTCTTTGGCGAGGCGATCCACGTCGCACCGGAGCGCGATGTTGTGGCGTCGGTGGCGGCCCATTTTGATAACTGGCTACAGTTCATCATCCATGGCTTCCAGGCGCCCGCGGTGTATCTGGCTCTAGGGGGGCTTCTCGTGGCCTGGCTGGTCTGGGGGTACAAACCCGAGATCGCGGATTACGCAGCGGCGCGGCTATCTCTCATCCATTGGGTCTTGGAGCGCAAGTACGGTTTCGACGAGCTCTACCAGGCCGTTTTCGCGAGGGGGGCCCGACGAATGGGGGATCTGTTGGCCGATACGGGTGATCGTCGCGTCATCGATGGCTGGGTGGTGAATGGTTCGGCGCGCCTGGTGGGGTACGGCTCCCAGGTGGTGCGCCACCTTCAAAGCGGCTTCCTGTACCACTACGCTTTTGGGATGATCATCGGGCTGCTGCTGCTGATTGCAATGGTGACGTTCCTGTGATGGGCGGGCGCGACACGACAACGAAGAACAGGATTCTCTACGCATGTTAGCCGACTGGCCACTATTGAGCCTCCTCATCTGGGTACCGATTGTCGGCGGTGCCCTGACTCTGATGGCGGGAGAGAACGGAGCGCGCCGCCTTGCGCTGGTGTTCTCCCTTGCGACGCTCGGCCTTGCGATTCCGCTCTACGCGGGGTTCGATACGGGAACGGCGGATCTCCAGTTTCGGGAACATCTGGCGTGGCTGCCTGACTTCAATATCAACTACGCACTGGGTGTGGACGGCATATCGCTGCCGCTGATCCTCCTGACGGCGTTCATTACCCCGCTGGTAGTGATCGCCGCGTGGACCACGATCCGATACCGCGTCTCGCAGTATCTTGGTGCCTTCCTGATTATGGAGGGCATCATGATCGGCGTTTTCAGCGCCGTCGATGCGGTGCTGTTCTATGTCTTCTGGGAAGCGACACTCATTCCGATGTTTCTCATCATCGGAATCTGGGGCGGTGCAAACCGCATCTACGCAACGATCAAGTTCTTCCTTTATACCTTCTTCGGCTCGGTGTTCATGCTGGTAGCGCTGATCTACCTGTACTACCAGTCGGGAACGTTTGATCTGTTCGCGCTTCACGGCCAGCCGTTGGCGATGGGCCAGCAGATGCTGATCTTCATCGCCTTTTTGCTGGCGTTTGCTGTGAAGATACCAATGTGGCCGGTACATACGTGGCTTCCGGATGCCCACACCGAGGCGCCTACGGGCGGGTCGGTGATCCTCGCGGCGATCACGCTGAAAATGGGTGGCTACGGTTTCATGCGTTTGAGCCTGCCTATCGTTCCCGATGCGAGCCAGGCGCTGGCCGGCCTTGTCATCGTTTTGTCGTTGGTAGCGATTGTCTACATCGGACTCGTAGCCCTGGCGCAGCGGGATATCAAGCGATTGATCGCTTATTCATCGATCTCGCACATGGGCTTTGTCACCCTCGGTACTTTCCTCGTCTTTCTGCTACTCGCCCGATCGCCCGAGGCGGCGGGAGCGCGGCTTGGCATGGAAGGAGCCATCGTGCAGATGGTCTCCCATGGCTTGATTTCTGCGGCGCTGTTCTTCTGCGTCGGCGTGCTCTATGACCGCATGCATACACGCCAGATCGCTGACTATGGCGGAGTCGTCAACACGATGCCGGTATTCGCCACGTTACTGGTTGTTTTCGCGATGGCGAACGCCGGGCTGCCCGGTACCTCCGGCTTTGTCGGCGAGTTCATGGTGATCGTCGCGAGCTTCCACGCGAACTTCTGGGTGGCGGCGCTCGCGGCCCTGACGCTGATTCTGGGGGCTGCCTATACCCTTTGGATGGTCAAACGGGTCGTATTCGGGGATGTCGCCAACGAGCGGGTGGCTGCGCTCGAGGACATCAATGCCCGCGAAATATTCGTTTTGGGCGTGCTGGCGCTCGCGGTGCTGGCACTGGGGCTCTGGCCGGCCCCGCTGGTCGAGATCATGCACGCGTCGGTGGACCAGCTGATCGATCATGTCAGCGTGTCCAAACTCTAGATCGAAGGAGACGGCATCCCGATGTTGAGCGAGCTGGTACCGGTATTACCCGAGATCGTATTGTTGGCGGCCATCTGCGGGGTGCTGCTGGTCGATCTCTGGGTTCCGGCCGAGCGCCGTCAGGTGACCTATCTGCTCGCCCAGGCGTCGCTGATTATCACGCTTGTGACGTTGTTCGTGGTGCAGCCCGAGGCGCCTCGCGTGGTGTTGCATGGCGCCTATATTGCGGATGACATGAGTCTTCTGCTCAAGGCCGCGATTCTCATCATCACACTCCTGGTTTTTGTGTATTCGCGACCGTACCTCGAAGTGCGCGGGATGATGCAGGGCGAATATCTCGTGCTCGGCCTTTGTGGTGTGCTGGGCATGATGATCATGGCCTCCGGGTACAATTTGCTGTCGCTGTATCTCGGGCTGGAACTTCTCGCGCTGTGCCAGTACGCGATGGTTGCCTTTCGCCGAGATTCTCCGCGGGCAAGTGAAGCGGCAATGAAGTATTTCGTGCTCGGGGCACTGGCATCCGGCATGCTGCTTTATGGCATGTCACTGCTCTACGGAATGACGGGCTCCCTGGACATTATGGAGATCCACAATCAACTCGTGCGCGAGGGCGTTGATCATCTCGGGCTCATGCTCGGGATGGTGTTTGTGGTCGTGGGCATGGCGTTCAAGCTCGGCGCGGTGCCGTTCCACAGTTGGGTTCCCGACGTATACGAAGGCGCACCGACGGCCGTGTCGCTCTATATCGGGGCGGCGCCGAAGATTGCGGGCTTCGTGCTGCTGATGCGCCTCCTGGTCGAAGGTCTTGGTGCAATGCACGCGGAATGGCAGGTTATCCTCGCGGTGCTTGCGGTCGCTTCTCTGGTGATCGGGAATGTGGTTGCGATCGCACAGACGAACCTGAAGCGAATGCTCGCGTATTCGACGATCTCCCATGTGGGCTTCATCCTTCTAGGTGTGTTGGCGGGTACGACGCAGGGCTACGCTTCGGCAACGTTCTATGTGATCGTTTATTCCCTTTCGACCGCTGCTGCATTCGGCATGATCGTACTGCTGAGCCGCAGGGGGCACGAAGCGGAAGAGCTTTCGGACTTCAAGGGGCTGAATGAGCGCAGTCCCTGGTTTGCACTAGTCATGCTGTTCGTGATGTTCTCGATGGCCGGGGTCCCGCCGTTTGCGGGTTTCTACGCGAAGCTTTCGGTGCTGCGGGCAGTTGTGCAGGTCGAGATGGTCTGGCTGGCCGTGATCGCGGTGATTATGTCCATCATCGGGGCCTTCTATTATCTGCGGTTGGTCAAGATGATGTATTTTGACGAACGTCACGACGACGCGCCCTTGCAGCAGGGAAGGGGATTCCAGGCCGCGTTGTCCGCGAATGGTGTGGCGATTCTGGCATTGGGATTTTATCCAGCGGCACTGATGTCGCTGTGCATCGCGGCCGTGTCCTGGTAGGCGGCTGCGAGTGCGGGAGGCATAGTGGCGATCGCTTTGCTGTTGTTCATCGGGGTGATCGGGGCGAACCTGCCGTGGTTCAGTGATCGGGTCCTGTTCGTCATGCGCCCGCGTAGTGGCGGGAAATCTGTTGTGATCCGGATGGGCGAGTGGGCGCTGATGTACTGCCTCTGGCTGCTGGCCGGTTTCGGTCTGGAACGAGCGGTCGATGGTGCGCTCCATCCTCAAGGATGGGTGTTCTTTGTGGTCACGGCGTGCCTGTTTGCGGTTTTTGCGGCGCCCGGGGTGATCTGGTTGAAGGATTTGCGGCCCCTTTTGCAGCGGCGGAGCTGAGCGGACCCGACCCGGGAGCGACAGGGGTGAAGTGGGGGCGGGCCGGGAACCGGCCCAATACCGAGGGCGGGAGAGTGCCGACCCTGGCGCGACGCGCCGGCCGGGGGACAGGCGTCCATGGGTGGCCCCAGCGGGTAGGGATCCGCAAGGGTCGGACGGCCGGCCTGAGCAGAGACCGGCTTCATCGCCCTTGAGGGCGCGTGGGGTTGCATGGAACGGAATCGGGCGTTATAGTGCGAGCTGCGGTTGCGGGGTGGAGCAGTCTGGCAGCTCGTCGGGCTCATAACCCGAAGGTCGCAGGTTCGAATCCTGCCCCCGCTACCAAATTTCGGGAGTTGCCAAAGGCCCCTTTATCAAGGGGCTTTTTTGTTCCCGACGGAAAATTGTGGTCGGGCGAACGGGCCGGACCCATTTTGTGCGGTATGGAGCGGACGAAATGAAGCGCGCCCCGAGCCGGATCTGGGAGGTCGTCGAGCCCGTGATCGCCGGACTCGGCTACGAGATGGTGGGCGCGACATTCGGTGGAAAGCCGGGTGACAGGATACTGCGTGTGTACATCGATTCGGGCGACGGTATCACCATCGACGACTGCGAGGTGGTAAGTCACCAGCTTTCGGCGATGCTGGATGTCGAGGACCCGGTCGGTGAGCCCTACGTGCTTGAAGTATCATCGCCCGGCGTGGATCGCCCGCTTTTTCGCGAGGTGGACTATCGCCGATTCGCTGGCGAGATGGCGTTCATTCGACTGGCTGAGCCGCTCGAAGGACGCAGGCGGTTCAAGGGCGCGCTAGCCGGGGTTGAAGCCGGTGCGATCGTGATCGATGTCGATGGGCGAGTCTGGCATCTTCCGCTGGAAGTGGTGGAAGAGGCCCATCTGGTAGGCCGGATCTGAAGATCCGGGAACAACGCTACTCGAGTGATGCAAGTATGAACAAGGATATCCTGCTCGTTGTCGACACCGTATCCAATGAAAAGGCGGTCGACAAAGAAGTCATCTTTGAAGCGCTGGAACTTGCCCTGGCTTCAGCCACGCGCAAGAAGCACGGGGGCGATATCGATGTCCGCGTGGCGATCGATCGGGACACGGGGGAGTACGAGGCCTTCCGACGCTGGGAGGGCGTCGATGACGATTACGAGCAGGATGCGCCATTGCGTCAGTTGTCGCTTTCGGCGGCGCGCGAGGACAACCCGGAAGTGCAGGTTGGCGAGCTCGTCGAGGAGCGGACGGAGTCGGTCGACTTCGGCCGCATTGCGGCCCAGACCGCGAAGCAGGTGATTGTGCAAAAGGTCCGCGAGGCGGAGCGCGCGCGAGTGGTCGATGCCTACCGCGATCGCGTTGGCGAACTGCTCATGGGTATCGTCAAGCGCGTCGAGCGGGCCGGGATGTATCTCGATCTCGGGAACAATGCGGAAGCGTTTGTGCCACGCGAGGAGATGATTCCGCGAGAGGCCGTTCGCCCCGGTGACCGGGTGCGGGGGTATCTCCGCGATGTTCGGACCGAGGCCCGGGGGCCACAGCTTTTTGTCAGTCGCACGGCTCCGCAGCTGCTGATCGAGCTGTTCAAGCTCGAAGTCCCCGAAGTCGGACAGGGATTGATCGAGATCCATGGTGCGGCGAGGGACCCGGGACTGAGGGCAAAAATCGCTGTCGAGTCTAAGGATCCCCGACTCGATCCAGTTGGCGCCTGCGTCGGCATGCGCGGTTCGCGTGTGCAGACCGTGTCGAATGAGTTGGCCGGAGAGCGCGTCGACATCATTCTTTGGGACGAGAATCCCGCGCAGTTCGTGATTAATGCGATGTCCCCGGCAGAAGTGAACTCGATTGTCGTGGACGAGGATTCACGGACGATGGACCTTGTGATCGACTCGGATAAGCTGTCGCTCGCGATCGGGCGCAACGGCCAGAACGTACGCTTGGCGAGTGAGCTCACGGGCTGGACGCTGAATGTGCTCGATGAGCAGCAGGCGGAGGAAAAGAGCGAGCGTGAATCGCAGCTCGCGCGGGAGATGTTCCAGCAGAGCCTGGTGGTTGACGAGGAGGTGGCCAATATCCTCGTGCAGGAGGGCTTCTCGAGTGTCGAGGAGGTTGCCTACGTGCCCGAGCAGGAGTTGCTGGATATCGAGGAATTCGATGAGGACATTGTTGCGGAGCTGCGCAACCGAGCACGTGATGCCCTGCTGTCGCGCGCAATCGCCGGGGAGGAGACTCCCGGAATGGTCGAACCGGCGGCGGATCTGATCGGGCTCGAGGGTATGGAGCCGCATTTGGCGTGGCGTCTTGCGAGCTACGGCGTGAGTTCGCTGGAGGAGCTTGCCGAACAGTCGGTGGATGACTTGCTCGACATCGAGGGTATCGACGACTCGGAGTGGGCGGCGCGCATGATCATGGCGGCTCGCGAGCCCTGGTTCGCCGAAGCGGAAGCGGAGGATGGCGAAGGTGAGCAAGCAGAGAAGGCCTGAGTTCGGATGAGAGGCTGGATGAGCCGAGCGGCTTGGCGGCTGTGCTTGCACGGGTGGCAATCGCGGCGATCGCAAAGGGTGGGCGCGCGGAGGCCTACCTCCGTTGCTGGGTAGTTGTTCACCGGTGACGGAAACTACATAAGCTCCTGAGCGGAGGCATCAGATTTATGGCAGAAGTGACTGTCAAACAGCTGGCTGAGGTGGTAGGTACGCCGGTGGATCGACTGCTCGAGCAGTTCGATGAAGCGGGTATCGGCAAGTCCGGTCCGGACGACGCGGTCAGCGATGATGAGAAGGTGCGATTGCTCGAGCACCTGCGCACGAGTCGCGGCGCCCTAGGCGCGTCCGAGGGGGAGGGCGGTAGCGGGCGCATCACGCTGCGCCGCAAGCGCACCAGCGAACTCAAGGTGGGCGGACCGGGTCGTAAATCGGTCAATGTCGAGGTGCGTGGACGCCGCACGTATGTCAAGCGTAGCGTCGCCGCCGAAAGTGATACGGAGCGTGCGCGGGAACTCGAAGCAGAGCGTCAGCGTAAGGAACAGGAACTGCGAGAACTGGAGGAGAAGCGCCTCCAAGCGGAACGCGAACGGCAGGAGGCGGAAGAGCGCGCGCGGCGCGAACGAGAGGAAGCCCAAAAGCGCGCCGAAGAGGAGGAGCGCCAACGTCGGGAGGCTGAGGAGCAGGTAGCGAAGAGCGCAACCGAGCCGTCGGTGGAGTCGAGCGAGCCGGCCCAGCCCGCCCCTGGAGCGGATTCCGCTCCGGCGGAGGCGCCAGCGCCGCCGCCCCCTGGTGAGGGCAAGGAGGATCGTCGCCGCCAGCGTAAGCGCAAGCCGGAGCGCAAGGAGTCGAAACCGGAGGCAGAGGAGCGTGCCCCCGACGAACTCCATGTCGCGCGGGACAAGTCGGGCAAGCGCCGGAAGAAGTCCCACAAGACCTCCCGCGCCGCGCCGGTGCAAACCCAGACACGGCACGGATTCGAAAAGCCGACGCAACCGATCAAGCGTGATGTCGGGGTTCCCGAGACGATCACGGTCGGTGAGCTGGCCAACAAGATGGCCGTCAAGGCGCCTGAACTCATCAAGATCCTCATGAAGATGGGGGTCATGGCCACGATCAATCAGACCTTGGATCAGGAGACTGCGCTCCTCGTTGTGGAGGATGTTGGGCACAATCCTGTCCCCCAATCAGATGCGGATGTGGAGCAGGCGCTTGCCCAGGATGTGATCCCGGAGTTGACGGCAGAGCCGCAGCCGCGCCCGCCCGTGGTGACGGTGATGGGGCATGTCGATCATGGCAAGACTTCGCTGCTCGATTATCTGCGCCGAACGCGCGTGACCGCGGGTGAAGCCGGTGGCATCACGCAGCATATCGGCGCCTACTCCGTGGCGACGCCGACGGGCGGCAGTGTGACCTTCCTCGACACGCCGGGTCACGCCGCCTTCTCCGCGATGCGCGCGCGCGGTGCGCAGTGCACCGACATTGTGGTGCTGGTGGTGGCGGCGGATGACGGTGTCAAGCCACAGACCATCGAGGCGATCCAGCATGCGCGTGCCGCTGAAGTGCCGCTTGTGGTCGCGATCAACAAGATGGACAAGGATGAGGCCGATCCGGATCGGGTGAAGAATGAGTTGGTCGCCCAGGAAGTGGTGCCAGATGACTGGGGCGGCGATACGATTTTCACCCCGGTTTCCGCGCTGAAGGGCGATGGCGTGGACGAGCTCCTTGAGTCGATTCTACTGCAGGCCGAAGTGCTGGAACTCGCTGCGCCTGCTGAGGGGCCGGCCCGCGGTATCGTCGTCGAGGCGACCGTCGAGAAGGGCCGGGGACCGGTGGCCACGCTGCTCGTCCAGGCCGGTGAGCTGCACACAGGCGAGAGCATGATCTGCGGCACCGAGCATGGACGAGTGCGTGCCATGTTTGATGAAGCGGGTAAGAAGATTCGTCGTGCGGGCCCGTCGCAACCAGCGGTGGTGCTGGGGCTTTCCGGCGCGCCGCGCGCGGGTGATGACTTCGCCGTGGTCGACGACGAGCGCAAGGCGCGCGAGTTGGCCGAATTCCGGCAGGAAAAATCACGTGACCAGCGTTTAGCGCAACGGCAGGCGGCCTCGGCCGAGGATATCTTTTCACAGGTACGCGAGGATCAGACCAAGGTCGTTAATGCCGTCGTCAAGGCCGACGTGCAAGGGAGTTTTGAGGCGCTGCGCGATGCGCTTGAGAAGCTCTCGGGGGATGAAGTCCGGGTCAAGGTCATCGGTGGAGGCGTCGGAGGCGTCAACGAATCCGATGTCAATCTTGCCATGGCCTCCAATGCCCTGCTCGTCGGCTTCAATGTGCGCGCTGACTCGGCAGCTCGACGCCTGCTCGATGAGAGCGACACCGATGTCCGCTACTACAGCGTCATCTATGATGTCATTGATGATGTGAAGTCGATGATTTCGGGCCTGCTGGAGCCGGAGATTCGTGAGCGGATCATCGGTCTCGCCGAGGTCAAGGAGGTGTTCCGCTCGCCGAAGTTCGGGCAGGTTGCCGGATGTTTGGTTGTGGATGGTGTGGTCAGGCGGTCTGCGCCCATTCGCGTGCTGCGTGACAACGTGGTCATCTACGAGGGTGAGCTGGAATCGCTGCGCCGGTACAAGGATGACGTGAACGAGGTGCGCATGGGAACCGAGTGCGGCATCGGCGTGCGCAACTATAACGACGTGCGCGCGGGTGATCAGATCGAAGTCTTCGAACGTACTGAAGTCGAACGGACGATCTGAGCGAGCGACTCATGGCCCGAGACTATCCGCGGCGTTACCGTGTCGCTGACCAGCTCCAGCGGGAGCTGGGCGAGTTGCTGCGCGGCGTCAAGGACCCGCGTGTAAGCGGCATGGTCACGATATCGGGCGTCGATGTGAGTCCGGATCTGCGCAATGCGCGGATCTACGTGACGATTCTCGATCATGCCGATCCGGCCTCCGTGATCGAGGGGCTCAATGCGGCCCGGGGCTACCTCCGTGGCCGCCTCGCGAGTCGGCTTGAGCTACGGGTGGCACCGGAGTTGCGCTTTCACCACGACACTACGCCCGATGATGCCGATCGCGTCGAACGGTTGCTGCGCGACGCCTTCGACGAACGCCGGTGAGGATTGGACCATGGGACGACGTCGGCGCCGCGGGCGCGATGTGCACGGTATCCTGTTGCTCGATAAGCCTGTTGGGATGACGTCGAACCAGGCACTGCAGGCGGTGCGCCGCCTGTATGGGGCGCGTCGGGCCGGGCACACGGGGAGTCTGGATCCGCTCGCAACGGGGCTTCTACCCATCTGTCTGGGGGAGGCGACCAAGATCTCGGGATTCCTTCTGGCGGCTGACAAGCGCTACCGCTTCACGGTGCGCTTGGGAGAAATCACGGACAGCGGCGATGCCGATGGGGAGATGCTCGAACGTCGCGCCATCGAGGGAGTGAATCGCGAGGCGATTGAGCGCGCATTGTCCGGATATCGCGGCGAGATCGAGCAGGTACCGCCGATGCACTCCGCAGTGAAGCAGGGAGGGCAGCCGCTCTACCGGCTCGCGCACCGTGGTGAAGTGGTCGATCGTGAGGCACGGCCTGCCACGATCCATCGACTCGAGCTGTTCGAGTTCGATGGTCGGGATATCGTACTCGAGGTCCATTGTTCGAAGGGGACCTATGTGCGCACCCTGGCCACGGAGCTGGGAGAGGATCTTGGGCCGGGTGGCCATATTGTGGCCCTGCGCCGTATTGGGGCGGGGCCCTTCGACGATGATGGTTCGCTATGGACCCTGTCGGCCCTGGAGGAGCGGGGCGAAGCCGGCGGTTTCGCCGCTCTTGACGAAATCCTGCTGCCGATCGACGCGGGATTGAGCGACTGGCCGGCTGTCGAGATGGGAACGGAGATGGCGGATTTCGTTCGCCAGGGGCAGGCGGTTCAGGTGCCGCGCTCGCCGCGGGCTGGTCGAGTGCGTCTGTACGATCGCGAACAGGGATTCTTCGGCATCGGCGCGATCGAGGACGACGGGCGGGTCGCGCCCCGGCGGCTGATGCATCTCTAGATGGAGGGTCGCAGGCCTTGTATAGACGCCTGTGGCTGCTACAATTCACCGTTTGTCAGAGTCCGGTTTACAGAGGTAAATGCATGTCTGCGCTCAACGCCGAGGAAAAGGCCAGGATCGTCAACGATTTCCGTCGTAGCGAGGATGATACGGGATCGCCGGAGGTGCAGGTCGCGCTGCTGACGGCTCGCATCGCGCACCTGACCGAGCATTTCAACACCCACAAGCATGATCACCATTCCCGTCGCGGACTGCTGAAGCTCGTCAGCCAGCGGCGGAAGTTGCTCGATTACCTCAAGCGTAACGACCTCGGGCGATACCAAGAGCTCATTCGGCGCCTAGGCCTGCGGCGCTGAGCCGTTCGCGGAAGGAGAAAGGAATAGTGACAGTCCATCGCAAGACCTTCGAGTACGGCGGGCAATCGGTAACGCTGGAGACCGGCCGTATCGCACGCCAAGCCAGCGGAGCCGTGTGGGTGCAGATGTCGGACACGGTCGTTCTGGTAACGGCCGTCGGGCGGCGCGAAGGCGACCCGAACAAGCCATTTTTTCCGCTCACCGTGAACTATCAGGAGCGAACGTACGCGGCGGGTAAGGTACCGGGCGGTTTCTTCAAACGGGAGGGCCGCCCCTCCGAGAAGGAGACGCTCACCTGCCGTCTGATCGATCGCCCCATCCGCCCGCTCTTTCCCAAGGGGTTCACCAACGAAGTCCAGGTCATCGCGACCGTGATGTCGGCCAATCCCGACGTCGACCCCGATATCCCCTCGTTGATCGGTGCCTCTGCTGCGCTCGCACTGTCGGGCATGCCCTTCCAGGGGCCGATTGGTGCGGCACGAGTCGGCTATCGGGATGGTGAATACCTGCTCAACCCGAAACGGGGGGAACTCGAGGAGTCGGCGCTGGACTTGGTCGTCGCCGGCACGCGGGATGCCGTGCTCATGGTCGAGTCGGAGGCCGATCAGCTCCCCGAATCGGTCATGCTCGATGCCGTGATGTTTGGTCACGAGCAGATGCAGGTGGCGATCGACGCAATCAACGAGTTGGTCGATGAAGCCGGGGAGCCGAAGTGGGACTGGCAGCCGCCGGTAGCCGATGAGTCGGTTGCAGAGGCGGTGCGCAACGCATGCGAGACGGCCCTTTCGGAGGCCTATCAGATCGCGAGCAAGCCCGAACGTCAGATTCGGATCGATCAGCTTCGGCAGGAGGCTTGCGATTCCCTTGCTGGCTCGGATCCCGGTGGAGAATGGAGCGTCGAGGAGGTTAAGGAGGCCTTCGCGGGTCTGGAGAAGCGCATCGTCCGCGAGCGCGTGCTCGCCGGAGAGAGCCGGATCGATGGCCGTGGAGCCACAGAGATTCGACCGATCGAAGTCAGTACCGGGGAGCTACCGCGCACGCACGGATCGGCCATTTTCACGCGGGGTGAGACCCAGGCGGTCGTGACCGCTACGCTGGGGACGAGCCGCGACGCACAGATCATTGATGCGCTCGAGGGCGGGCATCGCGAGCAGTTCATGCTCCACTACAACTTCCCGCCGTACTGTACCGGCGAAACGGGCTTCATGGCCGGGCCCAAGCGCCGGGAGATCGGCCACGGCAAGCTGGCCAAGCGCGGCCTCGAGAGCGTCATGCCCGACGACGAGAGCTTTCCCTACGTCATTCGGGTCGTCTCGGAGATCACGGAGTCGAATGGTTCGAGTTCAATGGCGACCGTGTGTGGTACGAGCCTGGCACTGATGGATGCCGGCGTGCCGGTGAAGGCGCCAGTTGCAGGTATTGCAATGGGGCTGGTCAAGGAGGGGGAGCAATTCGCGGTGATCTCCGACATCCTCGGTGATGAGGATCATCTCGGCGACATGGATTTCAAGGTCGCGGGTACAGGCGAGGGCGTGACCGCGCTCCAGATGGATATCAAGATCACCGGCATTACGCGCGAGATCATGGAGAAGGCGCTCGCGCAGGCCCAGGACGGGCGCCTGCATATTCTGGAGGTTATGAACAAGGAGCTGGTCGAGCCACGATCCGAGCTCTCCGAGCATGCGCCACGCTTCGTGACCGTGAAGATCGATCCGGAGAAGATCGCGTCGGTGATTGGCAAGGGAGGATCGGTCATTCGCGGACTGACCGAAGAGACCGGTGCCTCGATCGACATCGAGGATGATGGCCTGATCAAGATCGCCTCGGCCGACAAGGAGGCTGCCGAGGAGGCACGCCGACGGATCGAGCAACTGACCGCGGATGTCGAGGTTGGCAGCGTCTATCAGGGCAAGGTCGCCAAGATTATGGACTTCGGTGCCTTCGTCAACATCCTGCCGGGCAAGGATGGCCTCGTCCATATCTCGCAGATCTCGGATGAACGCGTACAGAATGTCAGCGATGCGCTGACAGAAGGTCAGACCGTGCGTGTGAAGGTGCTCGAGGTCGACAAGCAGGGGCGCATCCGCCTCTCGATGAAGGAGGTCGACGCGGCCTGACCCGCGGCGACTGAACAGGGGAGGCCGGTGCGCGTCGGCAGAACGGCGCAGCCGGCATCCCGCGAACGATGCCCGAAAAACCTTCCGCTTGCGATTCGGCCTGGATGGAGCTGGCGCTCGAGGCGGCCCGCCGGGCCGCAGCCGCCGGCGAGGTCCCGGTCGGCGCGGTGGCAGTCCGTGACGGCAGAGTGCTTGCCACGGCGCATAATTCGCCCATCTCATCTCACGATCCCACCGCGCATGCCGAGATACTTGCCCTGCGGCGCGCTGCGCGCGTGTGTGCGAACTATCGGCTGCCTGACGTGTCCCTCTATGTAACCCTTGAGCCTTGTCCGATGTGCGTGGGGGCAATGATCCACGCGCGGATTGCACGGCTCGTCTTCGGGGCCCATGATCCGCGCACGGGCGCGGCCGGATCGTGTTTCGATCTCGCCAACGCGCCGCAGCACAATCACCGTATGGAGGTGATCGGCGGCATCGGGGCGGATGTCGCGGGCGAGTTGCTCAGGGATTTCTTTCGCCAGCGCAGATCCCAAGCCACGGATTGCCAACGCCGCGAGCCGGGAGGCTAATTGATGGTTCCATATGGAATGCCCAAGGTGGTGTCGTTCGATCTCGATGACACCCTGTGGCCATGCGATGACGTCATCGGCCGCGCCGAGCAGGCGCTCTATAATTGGCTTGCGAGCCACTTTCCGGCAATCACCGGCACCTACAGTCTCGACGACATGCGCCGGATCCGCCTGGATACGGCCGAGCGTCGGCCGGAACTGGCGATCGACCTAACCGGTCTGCGGCTGATGACACTGCGGGCGCACGCCCGCGAATTCGGTTATCCGGAAGGCCTGGCTGAGGCCGGAGTCGAGGTATTTCTGGCGGAACGCCACCGGGTCGTTCTCTATCCCGACGTCGAGCCGATCCTCACTGCGCTGCGGCAGCGGATACCGCTGGTCGCGCTGACCAATGGCAACGCCTGTGTCGAGCGCGCCGGGCTGGATGACTACTTTGAACTGGCGTTGACCGCCGCCGATGTCGGTGCGGCGAAGCCGGATCCGGCCCTGTTCCACGCCGCCTGCTCGCGACTCGGCGTGCGCTCGGGAGATTTGCTGCATGTCGGCGACGATCCGCTGCGCGATGTGCATGCCGCGCGCTCACTCGGTGCTGGAGCGATCTGGATCAATCGCGATGGCAGCGACTGGCCGGAGGGCTTGCGGCGGGCGAATCGGGAGATGGCGGATCTGACCGGGCTTGCGTATTTGCTCGCCGACGCGTCGGCCTGATGCGGTGGTGCCTGCACCAGGGGGCCGCGCGCGGTCGACGAACGAGTGCCGACGGATGATCCCCGGCCGGGTCAATCGTCGACGAGCAGGGGCTCGAGTTCGGCCCAGATATTCTCGAGAATCACGACCTGACCCGCCTCATTGGGGTGAATCTCGTCGTCGAGCATCAGGTCGCGCCGCCCCTCGAATCCGTCGAGGATGCGGGGCACGAATGCCGGTTCGTGGGCAGCGGCGACCTGCTCATAGGCCTCGCGAAAGCGCTCGCTAAAGGCGCTGCCGTAGTTGGGCGGCAGCCGGACACCGGCAAGCAGGACCTCGGCGCCAGCACCGCGCGCCTGTTCGATCATGGCCCGGAGGTTGGCCGCCATCGCATCGGGGGAGAGGCCGCGCAAGCCGTCGTTGCCCCCGAGTTGCAGGATCACGACTGCGGGTTGGTGGCGCTCGAGTGCATCGCCGAGGCGGCTCTTGGCGCTGGCCGTCGTAGCACCGCTGACGCTTGCGTTGACGACTCGGTGTGGGTAGCGCGCTTCGTCGAGCCGTTTGTCGAGGAGGGCGGTCCATCCGTCCTCGGTTGCAATGCCGTAGGCAGCACTGATGCTGTCGCCAACGACCAGAATCCGCGGCGTCTCGGCGTGCGCCACGGATAGCAATGACCATAGGAGTCCGAAAAGGAACAGGCGCATGGCAAATCTTCCCGATCCCATTCTCACAGCGACGCGATTGGCTAAGCGTGTGCAGGGACCGCATGGCGATCTTACCCTTCTCGACAACATCGAATTCCGTGTGGCTCCAGGAGATGCGTTGGCCATTGTTGGGCCCTCGGGTTCGGGCAAGTCAACCCTGCTTGGGCTGCTTGCGGGTCTCGATACGCCGTCTGCCGGTGATATCCGGCTCCTCGGGCGTTCCCTCGCTGGTCTGGACGAGGATGGTCGCGCCCGCTTGCGCGCGGGGCGTGTCGGCTTCGTTTTCCAGTCGTTCCAGCTGGTGCCCGGCCTCACCGCACTGGAGAATGTAATGCTGCCACTGGAACTCGCCGGGCGCAGCGACGTCCGCTCGCAAGCGACCGCGGCACTCGAGCAGGTCGGTCTCGCCGACCGAGCCGATCATGCATCGAGCCAGCTCTCTGGCGGTGAGCAGCAGCGGGTCGCACTGGCCCGCGCCTTCGCCGTCGATCCGGCTATCCTGTTCGCCGACGAGCCGACCGGAAATCTCGACCAGCGTACCGGCGAGCAGGTTATCGATATCCTGTTCCAGCTGCGCGCGGATCACGGGACCACCCTGCTGCTCGTGACCCACGACCACTCCGTGGCGTCGCGCTGTGACCGTCGTCTGGCGATGGTCGATGGCGGGATCTCGGAGGCCGCGTGAGGCCCGACGGACGTCACTGGCGTGCGCTGCGCCGTGATCTGCAAGCGCGTGAGCCGCGGCTCCTGGCGCTGGCGCTCGCGATCGCCGTGGCCGCGGTCGCTGCTGTCGGCTTCTTCGTCGACCGGGTTGAGCAGGGCCTGGAACAGCGTGCCGCGGCGCTGCTCGCCGCCGATGTCATGGTCGAATCCTCCCGCGAGATCCCCGACCGTTTCGCCGAAGCGGCGCATGACAGAGGTTTGTCCACGACCCGAACCGTTTCGTTCCCGACGGTCGTTGTGGTTGACGATCGCACGGAACTCGTTTCGGTCAAAGCGGTGGGCGACGGCTATCCGCTGCGCGGAACGGCGCGGATCGCGGAGCACCCGGTCGGTGCGGGTGAACCGGCGGCGCGGCCACCGCAAACGGAAACGGTCTGGCTCGATCCACGGCTCTTCGGGCAGCTCGATGTGGCGGTCGGCGACACCGTGCCCGTGGGTGACCGCGAGTTTGCGGTCGGAGCTGCGCTAACGTATGAGCCCGACCGGGCCGGCGAGCTGTTCCAGCTCGCCCCCCGCCTGATGCTGCATCTCGATGACCTCGGTACCACGGGCCTGATCACCGAAGACAGCCGCGTGACCTACGCACTACTGGTCGCCGGCGATGCCACCGAGGTCGCCGCGTACCGCGATTGGGCCGAAGCCGAGGGCGGCCGGGATTTCCAGGTCCAGGGGGTCGCCGACGCCCGCCCGGAGATGCGGACCACGCTCGACCGAGCGACCGGTTTCCTCGGGCTGGCAGCGATGACGGCGGTATTGCTCTCGGGAGCGGCGATTGCGATCGCGGTGCATGCTTTCAGTGGCCGCGAAGCCAGCGTGGCGGTCCTGATGCGCTGCTTCGGCGCGACACAGCGCATGGTCGTGACGGGACTCGTGCTGCGCCTGCTCGTGGCCGGCGTACTGGCGAGCTTGGTCGGTCTCGGTGTGGGTTGGTTCGCCCAGCACGGCCTGGTCTGGCTCATTGGCGAATGGTTCGATCAGGCGCTGCCTGCGGCAAGCCTGCGTCCTGCTATTGTGGCGCTGGCCGCGGGCATGGTCACCCTGCTCGGGTTCGGGCTTGTGCCGGCCTTGCGCATTCGGCGCGTGCCCGTGATCCACGTCCTGCGGCGTGACGCCGGCTTGCCCGAACCCTCGGCGATCGCGGTCGGCGGCGCGGCATTGCTCGCCGTCGGGGTTTTGCTCTATTACCAGGCCGGCGACTTCGAGCTCGGTACCTACATGCTCGGCGGTGCGGTTGCGATGCTGGCCGTTCTCGGCGGCGTCGCCTGGCTTCTGGTTCGCGTCGCCGGGCGGGTGCGCGGACGCGGGCTGTCACCGTGGCGCTTCGGCCTGGCGAGCATCGCCCGGCGCCCGCGCACGAGTACGGTGCAGGCGGCGGGCTTCGGTCTCGGTCTGCTCGCCCTGTTGCTGCTGGCGGTGGTCAGAGTCGACCTGCTCGATACCTGGGAGGCCCAGATCCCGCCCGATGCGCCGAATCAGTTCATGATCAACGTACAGGGCGATGATGTCGCAGCGGTGCGTGATGCCCTGGGGACGGCCGGTATCGACGTCGAGCGTTTCTATCCGCTGGTACGGGGGCGACTCGTGCGGATCAATGACCGCGAGGTCCGTCCGGATGACTACGAATCCGAACGTACCCGTAGCCTGGTCGATCGCGAATTCAACCTTTCGTGGTTGGACTCGGTTCCTGACGGCAACGAGATCCTCGCGGGCAGCTGGTGGCCGGCGGATGCCGATGGATCCGAGTGGTCGATCGAGGCGGGGATCGCCGAGCGCCTGGACATCGATGTCGGCGACGAATTGACATTCCGGATTGCGGGTGAAGAGGCAACCGGGACGGTGACCAATCTTCGTGCAGTGAATTGGGAAACCTTCCGTCCCAATTTCTTCGTGCTGGCCAGCCCGGCACTGCTCGAACAGCATGGTGCCGACTGGATGACGGCCTATCGTGCAACCGGTGAACAGGTACAGGCCGTTGCTGGCATTGCACGCGAATTCCCAGGCGTCACGGTGCTGGACGTCGAGGCCCTGAT
Organism: Ectothiorhodospiraceae bacterium; assembly: GCA_007134775.1. Classification (GTDB taxonomy): domain Bacteria; phylum Pseudomonadota; class Gammaproteobacteria; order XJ16; family Halofilaceae; genus Halofilum. Next base: position 72,366 of record SLKC01000071.1, read on the forward strand.
CGAACAGGTCCGCAGCGTGATCGACCAGGGCACGCGCGCGGTGGAGTATGTCTTCCTGTTCAGTCTGGTGGCCGGTCTCGTCGTGCTTGTTGCAGCCGTGAATGCGAGCCGGGAGGAGCGCCGTGCCGAGATCGGTCTATTGCGCGCGTTGGGCGCGAGTCGCGGCCGTATCCGGCGCCATGTCGTTGCCGAGTTCGGCAGCCTGGGGGCCATCGCCGGTGCGTTGGCCGGTCTCGGCGCGAGCGTGATCGGTTGGGCAATCACTCAGCGCGCCTTTGATCTCCCCTATGCATTCAATCCCTGGCTGCTGGTGATTGGTGTGGGTGGGGGCGCGCTCGGCATCGCGCTCGCCGGCCTGATGACTACGCGTCGCCTGGTCGATGAGTCGCCCATGGGCGTTCTCCGAAGCACCTGATGGGAGTCGACGCGGCCCCGTCAGGTGCGGCGAAATGGGAGTTTGCATCTGACGACGAGGGGCAGTAGGCTGGCGGCCGCTCCCTTGGTACCTCTCCCCGGTTCAATGGCGGGATGCCGTAGCCACCGCGCACTGATAGCCCCATGAAACCCGCCCTCGAGCAGACCGCCGCGGACATCCTCGGCGAGATTTGCGACCGCCACCCCCAGGCAGTAGATCAACTGCGTCGTGCAGCCGATGCGGCGACGGGATCATGCGACCAGCCCGGTTGCCCTGCGCCGGTCGTGGTCGCCTCGATTCTCAACGAGATCGGTGCGGACGCCGATACGATCATTGCGGGCATGCTCAGTGCACCGGATGGTGGTGGGCTGGTCGACGAAGAGACGCTGATCGCGGAGTACGGCAAAGCCGTCGCCCGGCTCGTGCGCAATGCGCGCTGGCTCAATGCGTTCCGCGAGCAGGATGCGGGCACGCGAGACCATGAACCTGCCGAACGGCTGCGACGAATGATCCTGGCCATGGCCGAGGATGTCCGCGCCGTATTGATCCGCCTGGCCTACCGGACCGCACGCATGCGCCGGTTGCCTGACGAGCCGGAAGCGGTGCGCGAACGCGTTGCACGCGAAACCCTGGATCTCTACGCGCCGCTGGCCAATCGGCTCGGCATCCACCGTCTGAAGTGGGAGCTGGAGGACCTTGCGTTCCGCTGCATTGCGCCCGACACCTATCGGGCGATTGCTTTGGGGCTGGCTGAACGCCGAGAGGACCGCGAGCGCTTCGTGGACCAGTTCATCGCCGATCTGCGCCGTGCCCTGGCGGAGGATGGTTTGCGCAATGCGCGCGTGTCCGGGCGACCCAAACACATCTACAGCATCTGGCGAAAGATGCAGCGCAAGCGCGTGGAATTCGACCAGGTATTCGATGTCCACGCCGTTCGGGTCCTGGTCGACCGGGTGCAGGACTGCTATCTGGCACTGGGCACCGTGCACGGGCGCTGGACCCACGTACCCAATGAGTTCGATGACTATGTCGCCAATCCCAAGGAGAATGGCTACCAGTCACTGCACACGGCGGTGATGGGGCCTTGGGGACGTCCCGTCGAGGTCCAGATCCGCACGCACGAAATGAACGAACATGCCGAGCATGGCGTCGCCGCCCACTGGCTCTACAAGGAGGGTACAGGCGAGGCGGCTCGGCTGCAGGACAGCATTAATGCCCTGCGGGCACTGCTCGACGCAGGAGGTGAGGAAGGGCTGGGAGAGGCATTTCAGCGCGAACTCTTCAATGATCGGGTTTTTGTGTTCACGCCCCGGGGTGACGTCATCGACCTGCCGCAGGGCGCGACCGTGCTTGACTTCGCCTACCACATCCACACCGATGTCGGTCATCGCTGCCGTGGTGCGAAGGTGAACGGCCGGATCGTCCAGCTCAACCATGTCCTGCGTAACAGTGATAGCGTCGAGGTCCTGACTACGCGCGAAGCCCGTCCGGGGCGCGACTGGCTCAATCGCGATCTCGGCTATCTGCGCACGAGCCGGGCTCGGGCGAAGGTCCGTGCTTGGTTCAATCAGCAGGATCGGCGCGAACACCTCGAGGAGGGTAAGCAACTGCTTGAGCGCGAGCTGCGCCGGCTCAACGCCCGTGATCTCGATCTTGCCGATCTGCTCGCCGAGACGGGCTACGAGCGTGCCGAGGATCTCTATGTCGCCCTCGCGCGCAACGAGATCGGTGGTCAGCGCATCGCGAGGGCCGTGCAGAGCCTGACTCGCTCGACGGAGGAGTCGCAGAGCGCCTCAGCCCAACTCGCAGTGGTGCCGATCACCGCGCGCGAGGCGACGCCGGAGCATATTCCCAGTGACGCCGTGCACATCGCCGGGGTTGACAACCTGCTCACCCGAGTCGCCAGCTGTTGCAAGCCCGTACATGGTGACGAGGTCATCGGCTATATCACGCGCGGTCGCGGTATCACTATCCACCGCCGCGATTGCCACAACGTCCTGCGGCTCGACGGCGCCGACCGCGACCGCCTGGTCGAAGTCGAATGGGGCGGTGCCGTCTCGAACCGGTGGGAGGTTGACGTCCTTGTCGACGCCTTCGATCGCTCGGGATTGTTGCGCGACGTGACCCAGGTGCTCACGGAGAACGGTATCCACATCGTCGATGCCGGCATTGAATCAGTGCCGGACGAGCCCCGTGTCCTGATCCGCCTGCGCATCCTCGTACGGGATATGGCCGAACTCAATCGCGCGCTGCAGCGCATCGATCAGCTTCCGAACGTGCTTGAAGCGGTACGCAGCAGTTGAACTGCGGTCGCGCCGGCGAGCGGATGCCGACCCCGCGGGCAGCGAAATCCGCTACAATCGCGCGCCATGGCGGGAAATACATTTGGCAAGCTGTTTACGGTCACCAGCTTCGGCGAGAGCCACGGCGTAGCGCTTGGCTGTGTGGTCGATGGCTGTCCACCGGGACTGGCGCTTGACGAAGAGGATCTGCAGCGGGATCTGGATCGCCGTGCCCCTGGGCGCAACCGCTACACTACCCAGCGCCGCGAACCCGATGCCGTACGGATCCTCTCGGGTACCTTCGAGGGGCGTACGACGGGAACGCCGATCGGTCTGCTGATCGAGAATCAGGATCAGAAGTCGAAGGACTATTCCGAGATCGCGCGCCTTTTCCGCCCGGCGCACGCCGACTACACTTATCAGCAGAAGTACGGCATCCGCGACTATCGCGGCGGCGGACGTTCGTCTGCGCGCGAGACGGCGCTGCGTGTGGCCGCCGGCGCGATCGCCCGCAAGTGGCTGCGCGAGCGCTACGGTGTCGAGATCGGGGGCTATCTCGACCGCCTTGGCGAAGTCGAACTCGATTCCGCCGGTTTCGATGCCGATGAGGCCGAAAACAACGCCTTCTTCTGGCCGAACGCCGGGCAGGTGTCCGAACTCGAGACCTTCATGCACCGCCTGCGCAAGTCCGGCGATTCGGCGGGGGCACGCGTGGTCGTTCGTGCGTCGGGCCTGCCGCCAGGCTGGGGCGAGCCGATCTTCGACCGCATCGATGCCGATATCGCGAAGGCGCTGATGAGCATCAATGCCGTCAAGGGCGTGGAGTTCGGCGCCGGCTTTGCGGCGATCGGCCAGAAGGGGACCGAGCATCGGGACGAGATCGCGCCCGAAGGGTTTCGATCCAACCATGCCGGCGGTGTCCTCGGGGGCATCACGAGTGGCCAGGATATCGTTGCCCGTATCGCGCTCAAGCCGACCTCGAGCATCCATCTTGAGGGCAGCACCGTTGATGTCGACGGCGAACCGGCGACGATCCGTACCAAGGGGCGTCACGACCCCTGTGTCGGTATCCGGGCGACGCCGATTGCCGAAGCCATGCTCGCCCTCGTGCTCATCGATCACGCCCTGCGCCAGCGCGGGCAGAACGCCGATGTGACCTCGACGACGCCCGTAATTCCGGGCGCGGCGCCGGAGTAGGGCGGGCGCGCGCAATGACGTCGCCGCCGGCCTCTGCCGGCGGTCCGTTCCAAGCGGTCAATCGAGTCCCACCGCGCGCAGGCCGTTGCGGTCGGCACGCAGCATCGACGCCTGCTCGAACCAGTCGCCCAGGACCCAGCGTTCGAGCGGGTGGCCATCAACGATGTGGTCATGTCGCGCGGGCCGGTGCGTGTGGCCATGGATAATACGTTCGACCTGCCAGTCGCGGGTGACGGCCCGTACCGCCTCCGCGCTGACATCCATGGTGGCGCTGGCCTTGTGTTGCACGGACTCGCGGCTCGCCGCGCGCATGCCCGCGGCGATCTCGCGACGTTCGGCGAGCGGACGGGCCAGGAACGCGCGACGCCAAGCCGGATCCTGCACCTCACGACGGAAGGCCTGGTGCTCGACGTCGTCGATACAGAGTTCATCGCCATGCAGTAGCAGCGTGCGCTGGCCATACAGTTCGATCAGTGTGATCTCGTCGAGCAGCCGCACGCCCGTACGGCGTGCGAATGCGGAGCCGACGAGGAAGTCGCGATTGCCTGGCAGGAAGTAGGTGCGCACGCCAGCCGCGGTCAGCTCCGCCAGTGTCTCGACTGCCCGATCCCAGGCAGGACCGCGGTCATCATCACCGATCCACACCTCGAACAGGTCCCCGAGGATGTAGAGTTCCGCGGCCTCTCGCGCCGGGCCGCGGCAGAAACGCACGAAGGCCTCGGTGATGTCGGGCCGCTCCGGCGCGATGTGCAGGTCCGCGACAAAGAGCGCGGGCAGAGCGGCAACGGATGGTTCATGGGGCATGGGGGCGGGTATCCCTTCTTGCAGCCAGCGCAATCAGTTCATGGCGGGCCTCAGTATCCGCCGTAGCGCAGCATACTGTTCCATGCAGGCGCGAGAAAGCCGATCTTGCTACCATCGCGCGCCATGACTGCAGCCACCGTACGTACACGCTTTGCACCCAGCCCGACCGGGTCACTCCATCTCGGTAATGCCCGCACGGCGCTGTTCAACTTCCTCTTCGCCCGCCACTATCAGGGCGCTTTCGTACTGCGCAGCGAGGACACGGACCGCGAGCGCAGCGATCCGGGCCTGTTGGCCTCGATACGCGGAGACCTTGGCTGGTTGGGTATCACCTGCGACGAGGGACCCGATATCGGTGGTCCGTTCGGCCCCTATCGTCAACAGGAACGGGATGCGCACCACCGTCAACTGCTCGACGGACTACTGCGCGATGACCGGGTCTATCCCTGCTACTGTAGCCGTGAGGAGTTGGCCGAGGCGCGCCGACGGCAGGTGGCAGCGGGGCAGGCGCCCCGTTACCCCGGGACCTGCGCCGGCCTCTCGGCGGCCGAACGCCGCGCGCGCGAGCAGGACGGGCGCCAGCCGACGCTGCGATTCCGGGTCCCGGCGCAGGGTGAGGTTGGTTTCGATGACCTGGTTCACGGTCGGCAGCGGTTCCGGCTTGCGGATATCGGGGATTTCGTCATCGCGCGCGGCGATGGCACACCGGCCTTCCTCTTCGCCAATGCGGTTGACGATGCTGAAATGGCAATCACCCATGTGCTGCGCGGCGACGACCACCTCGCGAACACCCCCCGCCAGCTGCTGCTACTCGAGGCGCTTGATCGCCCAGCCCCGGCTTACGGCCATTTCGGCCTGTTGACCAACCGGGAAGGCCAGCCGCTGTCCAAGCGCGATGGCGCGGCCACGCTTGGCGAACTCCGCGATCTGGGGTATCGCCCCGAGGCGGTGTGCAACCACCTCGCGCGGATCGGACAGGCCGGGCTCCCCACCGATCTCCTCGATCTTCGTTCGCTGGCGGAAGCGTTTGACCTCGCGCGCGTGAGTCGGGGGCCTGCGGCACACGATGAGGCGACACTCGATGCCTGGCAGCGTCGAGTGGTGGATACGCTCGATACTCGGGATTGGCTCGCTTGGGCTGAATCCGCCTCGGGGCACTCCCTCGATCTTGTTGCTGACGGGACTGCCCGCGAGGCCTTCGCAGCGACGGTGCGCCCCAATGTGCTATTGCCGTGGGAGGCGGCGCAGTGGGCGCGGCGGCTGCTCGACCCCGAGTATCCCCCGGATGAGGCCGCTGTGGCAGAGATCACCGCGGCGGGGTCGGCGCTCTTTGAGCACGCCCTGGAGCTCGACGAGCCTGATCCGGTTGCCGACTTCGCTGCCTGGACGAAGCAGCTCGCGGCCGTGGCTGGTGTCCGCGGGCGTGGTCTGTATCGGCCGCTGCGTGCTGCGTTGACGGGCGCGCTCGCGGGACCGGATCTGCAGGGTGTCGCCCAGGTCCTCGGCCGGGAACGGTTGCGGGCGCGTCTTGCTGCGGCAGCGGCGCGGGCGCGCGCAGACGGACACGGCACACAGGATTGACCGTCCTCAGGCGGTTGCCTACAATCCCGGTTCTGCGCCCGAGCGCGAGATCCGGTTCGGCGTCGGGGCATAGCGCAGTCTGGTAGCGCATCGGCTTTGGGAGCCGAGGGTCGGGGGTTCAAATCCCTCTGCCCCGACCAGTTCACCCTTCGCCGCGCCGGCAGATGGCCGATTCAGCGTCCGGGGCATCGTGCGCCCGTAGCTCATGTGGATAGAGCATCGGCCTTCTAAGCCGAGGGTAGCAGGTTCGAATCCTGCCGGGCGCGCCAGGCGCCTGTAGTAAAATGGAGTAATGCGACGGTGAGCGTAGCTCAGTAGGTAGAGCCCCGGATTGTGATTCCGGTCGTCGTGGGTTCGAGTCCCATCGCTCACCCCAGTTCATAGAAGGACCCCGCCAACAAGACCGTTCATGGGCCGTTAGCTCAATTGGTAGAGCAGCTGACTCTTAATCAGTAGGTTCTAGGTTCGAGTCCTAGACGGCCCACCATCTTGCAGTGCCACCTCCATGCCCGGCGGGTGTCGTGTCGACGGGGCCTTATGCTACAGTCGCCGGCTTCGCCGAGGCGCTGCACGGTCCTCTTGCGCGTCGTATAATGTGAGGCAGTGGAGCGAAAGTGGCGGAATCGGTAGACGCGCTGGCTTTAGGTGCCAGTGGGGGTAACCCCGTGAGAGTTCGAGTCTCTCCTTTCGCACCAAACAACTGTGGCCGCGGCCGCCTGGTAGAGCCTCCCGTGAGGGGGAAGCTAAGCCGGAGTGGCAGCCGCGGACGGACAACGGAGTAGCGAATCCCATGCAGGTTTCACTGGAACGCAAGGAAGGCCTGGAGCGCACGCTCCGGGTCGATATCCCGGGTGAACGCGTGCAGAGCGCGGTGGACGAGAAACTCGGCGAGCTCGCGCGCAATGTCCGGCTCGATGGGTTTCGCCCGGGCAAGGTGCCCGTGCGCGTCGTGCGTAACCGTTTCGGTGGGCAGGTGCGCCGTGAAGTTCTCGGCGAGCTGATGCAGTCGAGCCTGCAGGATGCGATTGCGCAGGAGGAGCTGCGCCCGGCTGGCACGCCCTCGGTTGAGGCGGACGACGCCGATGACGGTGGCGTTACCTTTCGCGCCACGTTTGAGGTGATGCCTGAGGTCGAGGTCCAGGGGTTGACGGGAGTCACGATCGAAAAGCCGGTCGCCGAGGTGACCGAGGGGGACGTCGACAACATGGTCGAGACGCTGCGCCAGCAGCGGCGGTCTTTCGAGGAGGTTGAGCGTCCGGCGGCCGAGGGGGATCAGGTCGTTATCGACTATATTGGCCGCCTCGACGGCGAGGCCTTCGAGGGCGGTAGTGGCCAGGATGCCCCGGTCGAACTCGGGGCGGGCCGGATGCTCGAAGATCTGGAGCAGGGCATCGTCGGCATGGCGGCTGGTGATACACGCACGGTCACCGTCTCCTTCCCTGAGGACTACCAGGCGAGCGAACTCGCCGGTCAGACCGTGGAGTTCGAGGTTACGGCGAAGTCGGTGCGCGAGCCCACGCTGCCGGAGGTCGACGCAGACTTCGCCCGTGGCTTTGGCATCGAGAGCGGCTCCCTTGAGGAGCTTCGCAGCAACCTGCGGGAGAACATGGAGCGGGAACTGCGCCAGACGTTGCGTGGTCAAGTAAAGGAGCGGGTGCTCAATGCACTGCTCGAGCAGAACGATATCGCGGTGCCTTCGCCCATGGTCGACGAGGAAATCGGGCGGATGCGCGAGCAGATGAAGCAGCGTCTCGGTGGGCAGATCCCCGATGAGCGCCTCAGCGATGAGATGTTCCGCGAGGAAGCCACGCGCCGCGTCAAGCTGGGCCTGCTGCTCGCTGAGGTCATCCGCGGCGCGGGTCTGACGGCCGATGCGGAGAAAGTCCGGACTCAGATCGAAGAGATCGCTTCCTCCTATGAGGAGCCGGAACAGGTCACCCAGTACTACTACGAGAATCGTGAGGCCCTGTCCGGTGTCGAGGCCATAGTGGTCGAGGATCAGGCCGTCGAGCACCTGCTCGAGGAGGCCGAGGTCACGGAGCAGCCCAGCGACTTCGACACTGTCATGAATCGTAACGCCGGTTGAAGGATTCCCAGATGAATCTCGTCCCCATTGTTGTTGAGCAGACGCCGCGCGGCGAGCGCTCCTACGACATTTTCTCGCGTCTGCTCAAGGAGCGCGTGGTCTTTATCGTGGGGCCGATCGAGGACCAGATGGCGAATCTGGTCGTGGCACAGCTTCTCTACCTGGAATCCGAAAACCCGGACAAGGACATCTCGCTCTACATCAATTCCCCGGGCGGGTCGGTGACCGCGGGTCTGTCGATCTACGACACGATCCAGTTCATCAAGCCCGATGTGAACACGCTGTGCATCGGCCAGGCCGCCAGCATGGGCGCGCTCCTGCTGGCGAGCGGCACCCACGGCAAGCGCCACGTGCTCCCGCATTCGCGGGTGATGATCCATCAGCCGCTGGGGGGGTTCCAGGGGCAGGCGACGGATATCGACATCCACGCGCGGGAGATCCTTCAGACGCGCGATCGACTCAACCAGATCCTCGCGCATCATACCGGTCAGGCCATCGAGCAAGTGCGCGAGGATACCGAGCGGGATCACTTCATGAGCGCCGAGCGGGCCGTAGAGTATGGGCTGGCGGACCGCGTGGTGGCGAGCCGGAATTGAGTCGAACCGGGTCCCGTGTGTCGGTTCACCGGCGGGTGCCGGCCGCTTGTGGGGGCAGGCCTTGCAAAAGCCCCCGCAAAGCGGCATTGTGAATATTGTGACCTGAGGGCTTCGGGGCCACCCCTTCATGACCGATCATACCGATGACAGGCAGGACGGCGGTAAGCTGCTGTACTGCTCCTTCTGCGGCAAGAGTCAGCACGAGGTGCGTAAGCTCATTGCCGGGCCGTCCGTGTTCATCTGCGATGAATGTGTCGATCTGTGCAACGACATCATCCGCGAGGAGATGCAGGATGCCACGCGGGCGTCTACAACGCGGCTACCGCGGCCAAGCGAGATCAATGAAACGCTGGACGACTACGTGATCGGCCAGTCGTCGGCGAAGAAGATCCTCTCGGTGGCGGTCTACAACCACTACAAGCGGCTCGAGTTTCGCCAAGGCAAGGACGAGATCGAGCTGGCGAAGAGCAATATCCTGCTGATCGGGCCGACGGGCTCGGGCAAGACGCTCCTCGCCGAGACCCTTGCGCGGTTGCTGAATGTGCCCTTCACCATCGCCGATGCCACGACGCTGACGGAGGCGGGCTACGTCGGAGAGGATGTCGAGAACATCATCCAGAAGTTGCTGCAGAAATGTGACTACGATGTAGAGAAGGCACAAAACGGGATTGTCTATATCGATGAGATCGACAAGATCTCGCGAAAGTCGGACAATCCTTCGATCACTCGGGATGTCTCGGGCGAGGGCGTGCAGCAGGCGCTGCTGAAGCTTATGGAGGGGACCGTCGCGTCGGTGCCACCTCAGGGTGGACGTAAACATCCGCAGCAGGAGTTCCTGCAGGTGGATACCTCCAACATGCTGTTCATTGTCGGCGGGGCGTTTGCTGGCCTGGACCGGGTCATTCGGGATCGTTCCGACCACGGCGGGGTTGGGTTCGGCGCGGAAGTGAAGACTCGCGACGAGCGGCCCAATGTCGGCGAGGTCCTGCGCGATGTCGAGCCCGAAGACCTCATCAGTTACGGCCTGATCCCCGAGTTCGTCGGGCGCTTGCCCGTGGTTGCGACACTCGAGGAGCTGGACGCGGATGCCCTGGTCCGCATTTTGACCGAGCCGAAGAATGCCATCATCAAGCAGTACGCCAAGCTGTTTGAGATGGAAGGCTGCGAGTTCGAGATGCGCGAGTCGGCGCTCTACGAAATCGCACATAAGGCGATGGCGCGTAATACCGGCGCCCGCGGGCTGCGTACGATCATCGAGGGCGTACTGCTCGACACCATGTACGAACTGCCGTCACTCTCCGGTGTGCGCCGGGTCATCGTCGATGACGCGGTCGTGCGCGGTGAGGCCTCTCCCTACCTCCTGCTCGAAGGGCGCGAGAACGATCCGATCCGGGTCGAGGATGCCCCGCGCAGTCAGGAATTGGAACCGTCCTATCGCCGTGCCGCCTCGGACGAGTGACCTGCGCGCTCGTTCGCTGGGTTGAAAGGCGCCTGCCCGCGCCCCATCTAAGGGTCTGAGAGCCCATCCGGCTGATATCAGACTGTTCTCCAGGAGTTCCAGTGGAATCTAACGAATCCAACCAGTATCCGGCTTCTACCGACGCATTGCCTGTTCTGCCGCTGCGCGATGTGGTCGTCTACCCCCATATGGTGATCCCGCTCTTCGTTGGCCGGGAGAAGTCGATCCGTGCACTCGATGCCGGCATGTCCGGTGGCAAGCAAATCCTGCTGGTGGCGCAGAAGAGCGCCGACACGGATGACCCCGGTCCCGATGACATGCACGAGATCGGGACGCTCGCGACGATCCTGCAGCTTCTCAAGCTGCCCGACGGTACCATCAAGGTGCTTGTCGAGGGCGCTCGCCGTGCACGGCTGCGCGATCTGACGAACGTCGACGAGGACTATTATATCGCGAGCGCCGACGTCATCGACGAGACAGCCGTGGACGACGAGCGTGAACAGCAGGTGCTGATTCGATCTCTCATCAATGTATTCGAACAGTATGTCAAGCTGAACAAGAAGGTGCCCCAGGAGGTGCTGAACTCGCTGCAGGGCATCGAGGACGCCTCGCGGCTGGCTGATACCGTCGCAGCGCATATGGCGCTGAAGCTTGAGGAGAAGCAGAACTTGCTCGAGATCGCCGATATCCGCGCGCGTCTTGAGCGCCTCATGGCCCTGATTGAGGGGGAACTCGATCTGTTACAGATCGAGAAGCGTCTGCGCGGTCGTGTCAAGCAGCAGATGGAGAAGAGTCAACGCGAGTACTATCTGAATGAACAGATGAAGGCCATCCAGAAGGAGATGGGGGATCTCGAGGATGGCGGTAATGAAGCCGATGAGCTGCAGGAGAAAATCCGCAAGGCAGGCATGACCAAGGAGGCCCGGGAGAAGGCCGAGACGGAGCTCGGGAAGCTGCGAATGATGTCGCCGATGTCGGCCGAGGCATCAGTGGTCCGTAACTACATAGAAACCCTGGTCAACGTGCCGTGGAACAAACGCTCGCGCGTTCGGCATGATCTGGCGAAGGCCGAGGAGATCCTCGACGAGGATCACTACGGCCTGGAGAAGGTCAAGGAACGGATTCTTGAATACCTTGCCGTGCAGCAGCGCGTGCGCAAGATTAAGGGACCGATCCTGTGCCTTGTGGGGCCGCCCGGTGTCGGCAAGACATCGATCGGGCGCTCGATTGCGCGCGCAACGAATCGGAAATTCGGCCGGATGTCCCTCGGTGGTGTCCGTGATGAGGCAGAGATCCGTGGCCATCGGCGGACCTATATCGGGTCGATGCCGGGCAAGATCATCCAGACATTGTCCCGGGTGGGCAAGAGAAACCCGCTGTTCCTCCTCGACGAGATCGATAAGATGTCGATGGATTTTCGAGGAGATCCCGCCTCCGCGCTGCTGGAAGTCCTCGATCCGGAGCAGAATCATACGTTCCAGGATCACTACCTGGAGGTCGATTTCGATTTGTCGCAGGTGATGTTCGTTGCAACCGCGAACACGACTCATATCCCCGCGGCCTTGATTGATCGCATGGAAGTCATCCGTTTGCCCGGGTATACGGAGGACGAAAAGGTTGCTATTGCGCGCAAGTATCTTATTCCCAAGCAGATGAAGAACAATGGCCTGCGCGAGGGAGAACTCACCGTCGATGATGACACGATCCGCGAGGTGGTGCGGACCTATACTCGTGAGGCCGGCGTCAGAAACCTCGAACGGGAAGTGGCCAAGATCTGTCGTAAGGTGGTCAAGGAGCTCCAACGCGGAGATCGTGAAGGGGCGGTCGAGGTCACTCAGAACAATCTGGAAGACTATCTCGGCGTGCAACGCTACCGCTACGGCCGGGCCGAGGAGGCGGACCGGATCGGGCAAGTGACGGGACTCGCATGGACCGAGACCGGTGGCGAGCTGCTGACGATCGAATCGGCGGTGATGCCGTTCGGCAAGGGCCGGCAACACTATACCGGCCACCTCGGTGATGTGATGCAGGAGTCCATTCGGGCCGCCATGACCGTAATCCGGAGTCGTGCGCCCCAACTCGGACTCAAGCCCGGCTTCCATGAATCGATGGACGTTCACATTCACGTACCGGAAGGGGCGACGCCGAAGGATGGTCCGAGTGCCGGCATTGGCATGTGCACAGCGCTGCTGTCCGCCCTGACGGCGATCCCGGTGCGCGCCGATGTGGGCATGACCGGGGAGATCACCCTGCGTGGTGAGGTGCTGCCCATTGGCGGGCTCAAGGAAAAGCTGTTGGCGGCTCATCGCGGAGGACTTTCGACGATCGTGATTCCGAGGGAAAATGAGAAGGATCTGAGGGATATCCCGGAGAACATCCGGGAAAGCCTGGATATCCGCCCGGTGCGGTGGATCGACGAAGTCTTCGAAGTCGCCCTGCAGCGCGCGCCGACGCCGCTGACACCGGAAGAGCTGGCCGAGGCGGAACGCGAGGCCGCGGCAGCCGCTTCTGGCGGGCACCATCGCAGCAGTAGTGATGAGCCGGATTCATCCGGACCGGTTCGACGCCACTGATCGGCTCGATCGGCTCTTTCCAAGTATGGGGGATCGCACTTATACTACGAGGCCGTGGCGCTGGGGAATCTGACTCGCTCGGCCCGCGTTGACACCCGCGAAACGCGGTTGCTATAAAAGCTGCGGGATGTGCGACGCGTTTCCCGGAGATCGCCGCTGTAGCACGCAGCGCGGCGACGTGTTCGGGGGGATCACTCTTTTAGCCCTGAAGGATGGAGTGATCTCTGCGTGGCAACGTGGTGCGCACGAGCGGCAGGTGTCCATCCCGGTTCTGCCATCACAACAATCGCTGAGGGATAACTGCATGAATAAATCCGAGCTTGTAGAAGCTGTAGCCGAGCGAGCGGATATTTCGAAGGCCGCTGCCGGCAGGGCTGTCGATGCAATGGTCGACGTCATTGGCGACACCCTGCGCCAAGGCGACCAGGTGACGCTGGTTGGATTCGGTACCTTCCTCACCCGTCAGCGGGAGGCTCGTCAGGGGCGCAATCCGCGCACCGGTGAAACGATCAACATCAAGGCGTCGCGTGTGCCCAGTTTCAAGGCTGGCAAAGCGCTTAAAGATGCCGTAAACTAGCGCCCGCGCTAGCGGGGTGCTTAGCTCAGCTGGGAGAGCGTCGCCCTTACAAGGCGAATGTCGGGGGTTCAAGTCCCTCAGCACCCACCACGGATTCGGAGCGGTAGTTCAGTTGGTTAGAATACCGGCCTGTCACGCCGGGGGTCGCGGGTTCGAGTCCCGTCCGCTCCGCCATATGTACCGAGTGACAGGAGGGCGATGACGCCCTCCTGTCACTATATTCTGTTCTTTACGGGGCCTGGCTCCTCGCAAGCCGAGTTGATCAATGCTGCAGGCATTCAGCGACCGTATCCGCAATAGCCGCTGGCTCGGCTACCTCATCGTCGCTGTTATCTCCGTTCCTTTTGCGCTCTGGGGCGTTCAGGCCTACTTCACCGGGGCAGCACCCGATGAGGTTGCTGAGGTCAATGGCAGCCCGATTTCGACGCAGTTGTTCGACCGCCAAGTGGGTGAACGACGCCAAGAGTTGCGTGAGCGGTTCGATGGTGAACTGCCCGACGATTTCGATGATATGGAGCTGCGGCGGCGTGTCCTCGATGAACTGATCGATCGGGAGGTGATCGCCCAGGCTGCTGCAAGTCTGGGGATGATTGCGAGCGACCAGCGTGTCGCACAGATGATCCGCAGTCAGGAGTTCTTCCAGCGCGATGGCCAGTTCGACCCCGAACTCTATCGCCAGGTTCTGTCACGTAGCGGGATTCGGCCGAGTGAGTACGAGGCGGATATGCGTCGCAGCGACCGCGTGCAGCAACTGCAGGGCGGCGTCATGGGCTCGGCCTTTACGCTCCCCTCGGAAGCGCGACATCTGGCAACGCTGGAGGGACAGCAGCGCGAGGTAAGCGTCGTTCGCATCGCCGATGAGACCCTCTTGGGGCGAGTTTCCGTCAGCGATGACGAAGTGCGTGCCTTCTACGATGCCAATGCTGAGCGCTTCCAGACACCGCGGCAGCGGCGCGTAGCCTATCTTGAACTTGACCGGGACGCTCTGGCTGAAACGATCGATGTAACGGCAGAGGAGATCGAGGCGGAGTACCGGGAGCGGGTGCAGCGCGAAGAGGAGGAGTCGGTACGCCACGCCTCGCATATCCTGCTGGAGCTGGAGCCGGATGCCGATCCCGAGCGGGAGTCGGAGGTGCGGCGCAGGCTAGAAGAACTCCGTGAGCGGATCGTGGGAGGCGAGGACTTCGCCGAACTGGCTCGTGAGTATTCCAACGATCCAGCTTCAGCGCCGGATGGGGGCGACCTCGGTGCCATCTCACCGGGCGAGATGGTAGATGAATTCGATGATGCGCTCTTTGCCCTGGAAGAAGAAGCGGCGCTGAGTGAGCCAGTCCGCACGCGTTTCGGTTACCACCTCATCCAGGTCACGCATATCGATGAACCGGAAGGGCCAACGCTCGCCGATTTGCGTGATGAGATCCGGCGAGATCTGCAGCAGCGACAGGCAGAGGAGTTCTTTTTCGACCGAGTCGATGCCCTGGTCAATGCCGCTTACGAGAATCCGGGGAGTCTCGAGCCGGCGGCTGAAGCCAGTGGGCTCGAGATCCGCGAAAGCGAGTGGATGAGTCGCGAATCCGGTGAGGGGATTGGTGGCCATCCGGCGATTCGCGAAGCCGCCTTCGTGGACGAGGGAGTCAGTGAAGGGTACAACAGTGATGTGATCGAGCTCGATGACCGGCACGTGGCGGTCATTCGCCTGCTCGAGGAGCAGGAGCCGGAGCCCATTCCCTTCGATGAGGTGGAAGAATCCGTCCGCGAAGAGCTGCAATCCGCGCAGATTGAGGAGCTTCGAAACGACTGGTTGCGTGAAGTCCGCGAACGATTGGATGCGGGTGAATCACTGGACGAACTGGCAGCGCGTGATGAGCCAGCGATTTCGATTGATGGGCCTGATTCCGTTCGCTTTGGTGATGCCGCGGAGGTCGCCCCCTTCGAGCCCTCGGTACTTGACCGCGCGTTCGCCCTTCCCGTGCCGGATGATACAACGCGCCCCAGCGTCGATGAGGTGGAGCATGACGGCAGACCTGCGTTGGTCGTGGTGCATGAGGTCGAATACCCTGAGCCTACGACCGAGCATGTCGCACAATTCGAGCATCTGCTCGAGCGCGTTGTGACAAATGCGGAGATGGGGGCGTGGATGGCGACGCTGCGCAGCCAGGCCGATATCGAGATCAACGAGCGCCGACTACGCCGTGGTGCTCGGGATCAATAGCCACGACCCTAGCCCAAGGGTTTCATAGCGGCACCCCGCGCTGTTCGGATTTTCGCTACCGAGTGCGATATCAATAACGTCGCGCGAGCGGATCGTTCCGGATACCGTGCGGGGGCATTGCACCGCCCTCAGGTGGAACTGAAGGCGGTGATGTTGAAACCGGCATCGACGTATAGGACTTCGCCTGTGACTCCTCGGGCAAGGTCGGAGCAGAGAAACGCGGCGGCGTTACCCACATCCTCTATGGAGACATTGCGCCGCAGCGGTGAATCGCGCTCGGTGCGCTCCAACATGCTACGGAAATCACCGATGCCGGCGGCGGCGAGCGTGCGTATCGGCCCTGCGGATATGGCGTTCACCCGCACCCCTTCGGGGCCGAGCGCATACGCGAGATATCGGGTATTCGCTTCCAGGCTCGCTTTGGCCACGCCCATGACGTTGTAGTTGGGCATCACGCGCTGTGCCCCAAGGTAGGAGAGCGTCAGCATTGCAGCATCGCGTTCGCGCATCAGCGGGCGGAGGGCCTTACCCAGCGCCGCGAAGCTATATGAGCTGATATCGTGCGCCTGGCTGAACCCTTCGCGTGTCAGGTGCTCCAGATAATCGCCCTCAAGGTGATCACGTGGGGCAAATGCAACTGCGTGCACGACGATGTCGACATGCCCCCAGCGCTCCTCCACATTGCGCGCGACATCCTCGATCTGTCCGTCATCACTGACATCGAGCGGAAGAAGGAAGTCGGACTCTAGTGATTGTGCCAGCTCGCCGACTCGCGGGGCGAGTCGCTCGTTCTGGTAGGTGAAGGCGAGTTCGGCACCCTGGGCATGCATGGCCTCAGCGATACCATAGGCGATCGAGCGCTTGCTCGCGACGCCGACGATCAGTGCACGTTTACCGGTCAGAAAGCCCATTCGCATGATTCCGTTGTAGCCGTCGTTGTGCTGCATGATAGTGCACGCACTTCCCCCTGGACAAATCCTGCGTGCAGGAATCCCGGGGGCGCCCGTGCCGGTGCCCGGTATGCCCTCAACGGTAGTACGGCAGGCTGTTGCTGGCGGCAGGCCGCATCGCCTGCTACCGTTGCAGGTATGTTGTTGCCCCATCCCTGAGAACACTGTTGGAACCATGACCTCATTGATACGCCTCGGTGTGAATATCGACCATGTAGCCACATTGCGCCAGGCCCGCGGCACGGCGTATCCGGACCCGCTAGCGGCGGCCTTCGTGGCAGCGGACGCTGGCGCCGACGGGATCACGATGCATTTGCGCGAGGACCGCCGGCATATCCAGGATCGGGATGTCGAACGAGTCCGTGAACATGTACTGTGCCGACTCAATTTCGAAATGGCGGCGACGGTCGAGATGATCGGGATTGCCGAGCGACTGCGCCCGGATGACTGCTGCCTGGTACCGGAGCGCCGCGAAGAGATCACAACCGAAGGTGGGCTCGATGTGGCAGGCAACGAGCGCGAACTCGGACGCGCGTGCGAGCGCCTCGCAGCGGCGAATATCCGAACCTCCTTGTTCATCGACCCAGAAGAGGAACAGATCGAAGCTGCACGGCGGGTCGGCTCACCGGCTATCGAACTCCACACCGGGGCTTATGCCAATGCGGCTGGCGAGACTGCACGGGCCGAGGAGCTGGCAAAGCTGGAGCGCGCGGCCGAGGCCGGGCATCGGGCGGGGTTAATTATCAATGCGGGTCATGGGCTTCATTACCAGAATGTTCAGCCGGTTGCCGCGGTTGCGCACATGCATGAACTCAACATTGGCCATGCGATTGTTGCACGTGCTGTCCTCTATGGCCTGCATGAAGCGGTGTCTACGATGAAGGCGCTCATGCGCGAAGCGGCAGCGCTACGTCGATGATCGTCGGGAGCGGGATCGATATTGTCCGTACCGATCGGATGGATCGGTTGCTCAAGCGTTTTGGCCGGCGCTTCGCCGAGCGCATCCTGTCACCAGTGGAACTACGCGAATGGGAGTGTTCAGGACAGGGGGCGGAACTGCTTGCTAAGCGGTTCGCCGTCAAGGAGGCGGCTGCGAAGGCGCTGCGCACGGGGTTCCGGGAGGGTATCCGCTATCGGGATATCAGCCTAGCGCATGATGAGCGAGGCGCGCCGCTGCTGCATTTCTCGGGTGAGGCCGAACGCCAGGCGCGGGCGCGAACGGTCCATCGTCGGCACGTGTCAGTAAGTGATGAGCGAGGATTGGCGATCGCGCAGGTGCTTCTTGAGGGTGATGATCGCGGCTCCTGAGGTCGGATCAGGGGCCGGGCCTATTGGGGCTTGTCTTGAGTGGGCGGGAGCACGGCGTCGATAGCGTCGAGTAGTTCGTATACGCATTGTTGCAAGGTTTGCGCGTCCGCGCCATCTCGCTTTGCTTGCTCAACGCGGCGTGCCGCATACAGTAGCCGGGGCTCGTCGCAATAGGCGACAGCGCCGTGAAGACGGTGCGCGGCATCGCGCAAGGCATCGGAATCGCCGGCATCCTGAGCAGCGATGATCTCGGCACGCGCTTCAGGCAAATGGTTGCGCAGCATTTCCTGTAGTTCCGCCGCCGTAATGGAGGAAGCGCCCGTGGGGTTTGCCTCGGTGAGGGGCGCGTCGGGCGCCTCCGTACACCGCCGGGCATGTCCTCGCGAAATGGCGGTAATCAATTCCTGTTGGCGAATCGGTTTGATCAGTATGTCGTCGACCGCTGCGTCGGCGGCTCGGCCATCGTCGGGTGCCCGCGTGTCTGCAGTGATTGCGATGATCGGTGTATGTCGGTTTGGGCCAGGTTCGTTGCGCACGCGGCGGGCGACTTCGAAGCCGTCATAATCTGGGAGGTGGAGATCTAGAAGGAGCACGTCATAGGATTCGCCTTGCGCCCGTAGGACTCCTTGTTCACCGCTCGCGGCCGTCTCTACATGGTGGTAATGCTCGACCAGGTAGCTCCGTAGCAGTTTTCGGTTGATCGGATGATCGTCGACAACCAGTGCATGTCCCTTGCCCGCAGTGGGCGGACTGGTGGCGGCTGCGCTGTGTCGTGATTCGGCGACAGAGTCTGAGGTCGCGAACGCGGCGATTCGCGAAATATCGCGCGCGAGGCATGCCGGATTGGCGGTCTTGCTCACAACTTCCCGATAGCCACATTCAAGCAGGTACTCGCGAGTGGATGCAGAGTGGATGTGACTGTACGCCACGACGGTCGCGTGACTGCGTCCCAGGCTTCGGGTGACGCGGGGGGTCTCGTCGGAAGGGATCGCTGGTGCGCGGATATGGACGATGAGCACATCGTGCCGAGTTGCGACCCGGGCGGCGGCGGCGGACGAGGAAAATGGGGTGACTCGGGCACCGGCGATCGCGAACAGGCGAGCGAGCGGGGCGCTGAGCCGGGCATCCGGTTCAACGAGCAGCACCCGTCCTGATCCGGGTAATGGATCTGCCGGTGTGGGCTCCGTTGGTCCGACAATTGGGGGCAGTGGCAGGGTGATCGTGAATACCGAGCCCACTCCCGGCTCGCTGTCGAATTCGACGGACCCGTCCATCAGAAAGACCAGCTCACTGGCGATATGTAGCCCAAGGCCCGTACCCCCGTGTTCGGGCGCATCGTCATCCGCATGGCCCTGAGCGAACGCCTCGAATAGGCGTTCTCGGGCATCGGCGGAAATGCCACAGCCTGTGTCTTCGATACGGAAGCTCACTCGGCGTTCATCCTGTTCTTCACCATCGGTACAGGCGGTAATGAGGATATGACCAGTGTCAGTAAATTTGAGTGCATTGCTTGTCAGGTTTAGCAGTATCTGCTTGATCCGGATCGGGTCTGCGACAACGTGCGCCTGAGCGATGGGTAGAGGGACAACGATGAATTCGAGGCCCTTGTGGAAGGCTTCGGGCGCGAGGAGGCGAAAGATCCCGTCGAGTAGCTCGTTGAGGTCAGTCTCTTCCGGTGCGAGCTCAATATGGCCGGATTCGATCTTTGACAGGTCGAGAATCCCGTTGAGCAGGGAAAGTAGACTATTGGCCGATTGGTAGATCGTATCGACGTAGTCTGCATGCACTGGCTCGAGATCGGCATCGCGCAGGAGGCCGGCGAAACCGAGGATCGAGTTCATCGGTGTGCGAATCTCGTGACTGATGTTCGCGAGAAATCGGGACTTGAACTCGCTTGCGGTTTCCGCAGCCCGACGGGCTTCGTCGAGTTCCTCGTTGCGCCGCTCAAGCTGGCGAAGTGCATCCTGGAGCTCGCCGGTCGCTGCCGATACGCGCTTCTCCAACTTTTCTTGGCTGGTGCGGATCTCTTCGACCATGCTGGCGACGCCGCGCTCGAGGCGGCCGAGTTCAGCCGGCGATTGCACTTTCGGTTTGACGGAGAGGTCGCCGCTCGAAATGTGCTCGACGGCGCGCGTGATTTCATGTATTGGCCGCGTGGCGCGTCGTCCGACTTGTGCGGCAACAAGACCAATCAATACAAGTGCCCCGAGGCTGAGGGCGAGCCCTTCACCGAGAGCCTGCAGTTGTGCTTCGCGCACCGGCGCCAAATCAACGACAAGGTCAACACGGCCAAGAAGTTCACCTCCTTCCACCGCATGAGTGATGCCGACAGACGTCGGGATGGCAACGATTTCTTCGGTGATTCGTGCCACTGCGCCTTCGTTCCCCGGCACCGTCGTCTCGTCCCGGCCCGGTTGATGGGACGAGGCGAGCAGAGCACCGTTCGGATCAAGGATGCGAATATGGAGCAGCGTGCGGTTCTCGACCACGATCGAACGCGATGCGGCCTGGAGCATCTCTGGTTGCTGCGTGGCAAGGTCGAGTCGGGACAGGGCAGAGAACTGCCGCGCGGTCGCCCGAGCATGCTCGATCGTGTTTTCTTCCAGTTCTACAACACGGTGGTGGGTGTGATACCCGGTCAGGGTAAGCGCAATCAGTGCAGCGGGTATCACCGCTAGCGTGAGGACCCGGAATTCGATCCCCCACCTGGGCATGACGCCTAGCTCGCTGACAGGTTGGCTGGTTGCATCATGTCTGGCCCCGTTCAGTGGGCGTCCAGCAGGAATTCCATCCTGACACCGGCTACCTCAAGCACCGCATTATCATGGATCGGGCAGGCGCTGCTGCCAATGGGGTGCCCGTCGATCGTGGGTGGTGACGCCGAATCGCCTTCTACATGGACGATGAAATAGCCCCTGGGGCGCCGGCTGATCGCTGCGACCTGGACTCCAGGTTTACCAAGTGTAGTTAGCGGTTTCGTAATCGCCAGCTCTTTACCAGCGTTGGCTCCATTGAGAACGCGTATGCGGGCCGTAGACTGGTTTTCTTGTTGCGCCTCGGTCGCCTCGTGGAGATTGGCATCCGGGACTTCGGCGCCGGCGGCATTGTCCGCCGGATCAAGCGGTTGACTGGAACCGGCCGTCTTGCCCGAGCGCAGCAGGGCGGTGTGTTCGACCTGATCGTCGTCGGGGGCGAGTGAGCTCTCATAGTGGAGCTGATGCTTGCCGAGCATGATGACATCGCCGTCCTGCAGCGCACGCCTCTTGATCGCCATGCCGTTGACATAGGTGCCGTTGGTACTGCCGAGATCCTCGATAAATGCGTCATTGGCAATAGCCACGATTCGGGCATGATGGCCGCTGACCGCGAGATTATCGATCTGGATGTCGTTATCCGAACGGCGCCCGATCGAAATATGCCCCTGTTCGAGCTTGCGCTCTTGGAGCACCTTGCCGTTAAATGTCAGCTTGAGATTCGCCATGACGGAACTGCTCTTGTCATGATTTCTTGACGGCCACAGGCGTTTTCCGATGCTGCCGTTCGCATTCACTGGAACCAGTCGACTACGCGTTGAAGCCACGAGCGATTTACAGGTGCCGAGTGTCGCACATCTACGATCGCGGCGGTAATGTTGTCACGACCGCCGTTGGCGTTGGCTTTTTCGATTAGCTGGCAGGATATCTCATGCAGTTCGGCCTGTTGTTGTGCGAGTAGCGAGCAGATGCAGTCATCCGTCACCATGTTATTGAGTCCGTCGGAGCACAGGAGATAGCGGTCGCCCGCAAGCACGACATCCTCAATCAAGTCGATCTCAACGCGGCTGTCGACGCCGAGCGCGCGGGTGACGATATTTCGATTGAGTGACGCGTGAGCCTCCTCTTCGGAGTAGTACCCTCGGTCGACAAGTTCCTGGAGAAGGGTATGATCCCGGGTGAGCTGTTCCAGTCGGCCGCGCCGCAAACGATAGACGCGGGAGTCGCCGACAGATCCGATACTCACGGTCGCGCCGCGAAAGACGGCTGCCGCAACCGTTGTGCCCATGCCTTCATATTGAGGTTGATTACTCGCGGTACGCTTGATGAGGTCGTTGGCCTGCTCAATGGCTGTGCGCATGGCGAGGGGATGGTCGTTGGCGTCCGCAGTGGCAGCAGACCCTGCGTCTCGGTCCAGAGAAGAGATCGTGTCGTAGATTGTATCGACAGCCATACGGCTTGCTACTTCTCCGGCGTTGTGCCCTCCCATGCCGTCGGCAACGATCGCGATTCCATAACCTGCATCGAGACGGAAGTAGTCTTCGTTGTGTGCTCGTCGGCGGCCCGTGTCAAAGTGTCCGGCCATTTCCAGCTCGGTAATCTGTCCCACGCCACGGGATGCCCTACTGGGGTTCATTGATTCCTCCTTTGTGACCAAAGGCTCAAGGCCAGTTACGCGCCGCTGATGAGGATCATACTCTGTGCCTGTCAATCTGGCAGTGACGGAGTTCACAAAGGTCTTGCGCATGATGTGCTGTTCGTGATTACGCTGGCGTCGTCGGCGCAGTGGCGTAGATCCTTGGCCAGCCCGTACAAGGGCGCTCAATGAAGCGACACCGCTCATGATTCGTGGTCGGGGGCGTGCGCGGCTAGGTGCTATGTCAATCCGAATCCCGCTTCTGGAGTGCGTCTTCGGGGACGTTAACGAGGCCACCACGCAGGATGCGTACATTAAAACCGCGCTCACCGAGTAGATAGGCGGCAGCAGAACTGCGGCTTCCGGTATCGCAGTACACGATGTACTCGACATCATCGAGAGTGCCGGCCTTCATGCGCAGGAAGACCAACGGCAGGTTGATCGCACCCTTGATATGGGCTGCCTCATATTCGGGAGGCAGGCGGACGTCAAGCCAGCGCGCGCCCTGCGCAATCTGTTCCTGGGCTTCGTTGAAATCGATCTTTCGCTGCAACGGCTCCTGCATGAGTTCACGAAAGTCCTGTTTGGACAGGCGCATGACCGTGCCGTCGCTGACCATGGTTACCGTTGCATTACGGGGGTTATCGGAGATCAACGCCTCTTCGCCGAAGCCGTCGCCGGGACCAAGTTCGGCGAGACGGATGCCGTCGGGGTGGGTCTTGGTCTTGCGGCTGACACGGCACCGGCCATCCTGAATGATATAGAAGTACTCGCCCTGGTCCCCCTGGCGGATGACTTCGTCGCCGGCCGATAACTCTCGCGGCTCCATGCGCATGAAAATGGCCTGGATATTCGCAGGGGGAATGCGCCGGAAGGCGTCGGTTTGCAGCAGACGCACCATCCAATCCTCAGCTGAAGCGTCGTCGTCGCCGGCAGCGGCTTCCTCGCTGTCGAGTTCGGTGACGCTGTAGCTGCCCGCCTGGTCCCAGGTGAGCATCATGTCGAGCAGGCTGCGGTCGACTCGGTACACCGTGACATTGCTGCGCGCGATGGCGGTGTAGCGCGCCGGATTGCCGCCCTCGAGCGAGGTGGAGGCGCCCTTCGATCCCGCTTCGATTCGCCGCGTGGAGCCATCGGGTTCGACGAGTTCCACGACCCCCTTGGCGAGGAACCACTGGTCGGGGACACCATGTCCCTCGTGAAACAGTGTCTCGCCAACGATGAATTGCTCCGAGCGGGTCTTGGCTGCGATCTCCTTCAGGTTTTCCCGGCTGAGTGCGTTCAGTGGGGTGAACCCGGCAATGTGGTGGGTGCTTATGGTCTGGCTCATAGTAGCTCGTCACTATCCATTGGATGGGCTGATGTCACGAAACTAAACGCGCGCGCGCGTGAAAGCAACCGGGTGGAAATGCCCGCTGCAGGCGGCTGGGGTGCGGTCTATAATTCGGTCACCGGTCCATACGGGCCGAGAGCTGAAGGTCATATCTTGTCTGATCCCTGTTTTGCAAGCTGGCCGCAGGCCCGACAGCGCCTAGCGGACTGGTACGAGACGCCGCTGGGCCTGGAGCTGACGCGACAGATCCACGAGCGCCTGCGGGAAGTGCTCACAGATCTGCACGGAGAGCACGGTTTACAGATCGGGGCGGGCGCACGAAGGGACGACAGTTTGGTGCTGGCGAACCTCGGCCATCGCCTGCACCTGCGTGAGGAAGCCGGGGATGCGCTCGCAGCGGCACCGGAGCGTCTGCCGCTGGCGAGCGGATCGCTGAATCTCTTGGTGCTGTGCCATGTTATCGAGTACCACGATGGGCCGGAAATGCTCATCGCGGAGGCGGAGCGGGTGCTGGCACCGGAGGGGCGCCTCGTCGTGGTAGTGTTCAATCCTTGGAGTCTGTTTGGCCTGCGCCGCCTATTGCCGCACGATGGCGTACCATGGAACGGGCGATTCCCCAGCAT
The DNA here is from genome assembly GCA_007134775.1 of Ectothiorhodospiraceae bacterium. Lineage (GTDB taxonomy): Bacteria > Pseudomonadota > Gammaproteobacteria > XJ16 > Halofilaceae > Halofilum. The sequence continues at coordinate 96,751 of SLKC01000071.1, forward strand.
GTTGCGCCTCTATTGGTGGTGCCGGCGAGCGGACCTCAGGGTCGAGTCGGTGGCGGGCTGCTGGCGGCGTCCACCGGCGCACGGCGCCTGCCTGCGATGGGGCTTGGGATGGCTCGAGCGCGGGCCCCGCTTTTTTGATCACTGCGGAGCCGTTCAGGTCGTGCGTGTACGCAAGCGACGCATCCCCGCGACGCCGGTGAGGCTCAAGGAAGGCTGGCGTCGACGGTTGGCCGCATTGCACCCCGCACGGCAGCGCCCGACGCCGCCTGGTCGGGCCGCTCGGGGTGTGAGCACGGGCAAGCAGGCGCGGGTACGACGACGGGAAGGGTCATGAGCAGCGCGAAGACGCAGGTAGTGACGATCCATACGGACGGCGCTTGCCGCGGGAATCCGGGGCCGGGCGGTTGGGCCGCGATACTGCGCATGGGGGAGCGCGTGCGCGAACTCAGTGGATATGAGCCCTGGACCACGAACAACCGCATGGAACTCATGGCGGTGATTCGCGCGCTGGAAGCCCTGAAGCGGCCCTGTCGGGCCGTTGTGGTCACGGATTCGCAGTATGTGAAAAAGGGCATCACGGAGTGGATGTCGGCCTGGAAACGGCGCGGCTGGCGCACGGCGAGTCGGCAGCCGGTGCGTAACGCCGACCTGTGGCAGCGACTCGATGCCGCATGTGCAGATCATGATATCGAATGGCAGTGGGTCCGTGGCCACCAAGGTCACGAAGGCAATGAGCGTGCAGACGCGCTGGCGAATCGAGCCATTGACGAGGCGGAGGCGAACGACTGATGCGCCAGGTAGTCCTCGATACGGAAACAACCGGCCTGGAGCCGCAACAGGGGCACCGCATCATTGAGATCGGCTGCGTCGAACTCATCGACCGGCGCCACACGGGCAACCGGTTTCATCGTTACATCAACCCCGAGCGAGATGTCGACGAAGGCGCGGTCGAGGTTCACGGCATCGACTGGCAGAAGCTGTCCGACAAGCCCGTCTTCGCGGGGATCGCCGAGGCGTTCCTCACCTTTGTTCGTGACAGCGAACTGATCATCCACAACGCGCCCTTCGACGTCGCCTTTCTCGACGCCGAGCTGGAGCGGCTCGGCCCGGAGTGGGGGCGCACGGGCGATTACTGCCGTATCCTCGACTCTCTGGTCCTCGCGCGTCAGGAGCACCCGGGGCAGCGCAACAGCCTTGATGCACTGTGCAAGCGCTATGCAGTGGACAATACCGGGCGCGAGCTGCATGGCGCGCTGCTCGATGCCGAGCTGCTGGCCGATGTCTATCTAGCAATGACTGGCGGTCAGACCTCGCTCGGCCTGGCGGCGGCGGTAACCGCGGAACGGGCGGCAGCACCCGTCGTCCGTCGCCGTGGCGCTCTGCCTGTGATCCGCCCGAGTGAGGACGAATTACGCGCGCATCAGCAGCGGCTGGACGAGATTCGCCAAGAGGCCGGCTCCTGCCTGTGGCCGGTCACGGATGGGGCGGCCACGGGCGAAACGTGAGCTGACCTCCTAGCGCTTTCAAACCGTGTGCCGCAGCAGCCGCTGCTTCTGCCGTTGCCAGTCCTTCTCCTTCTCGGCCTGGCGCTTGTCGTGCTTGCGCTTGCCGCGAGCGAGACCGATTTCAAGTTTTGCCCGCCCCCGCCGCCAGTAGAGGCGCAGCGGGATCAGTGTATAGCCGCGACGTTCAACCGCGCCGATCAGGCGGTCGATCTCGCGGCGGTGAAGCAGCAGTCGGCGCGTGCGCGTCGCGTCCGGCTGGATGTGCGTTGAAGCCGAAGGCAATGGCGGGATCATTGAACCGAGCAGCCAGACCTGGTTATCGCGCACAATGACGTAGGCCTCGGCGATCTGAGCCCGCCCTGCGCGCAAGCTGCGCACCTCCCACCCCTGCAGCTCGAGCCCGGCTTCGAGTCGATCCTCGATGAAGTAATCGTGGCGCGCCTTTCGGTTGACGGCGATGACGGGGTCGGTGCTTTTGTCTTGTTTCTTACTCATCCAGCAATTATACGCGAGGAGGGGCGAGCGACGCAGGGTGTACGGGGACAACTACAGAGCCGCATTTTGGTGCATGATGACTTGAGCTGGTCGCCGATTTTCCACAGAATCCGCGTGCCAGCGTGTACCCGCGGAACCTCCTCTGCGGGTGCGCGCGCCACCGGGTGGGGGCCGCTGCTTGGCTGCGGCCTGCCGACGCGTGCGCGCCACCGTCGCACCCGAGCGTTGCGCGGGGCCGGAGATGGCCTGCGCCGACCCCCAGTCCGGGTCGATCCAGCATACGGGAGAGGCGGTTGCCCCATATCAAGCGTAGTGCGGTCGTGTCGCACAGTCCGCAGGCCATGTTCGACCTGGTCAATGACGTCGACCGATACCCCGAATTCCTGCCATGGTGCCGCAGTGCGGCCGTGCTCGCCGAGGGTGACGGCTGGCGGCGCGCACGCGTCGAGATGGCAAAGGGACCACTGCACCGCTCCTTCACGACCCGTAATGAGCTCGATCCGGGGGAACGGATCCGGATTCGGCTCGAGGATGGCCCCTTTCGCAAGCTCTCCGGTGATTGGCACTTTGAGTCGTTTGCTGGTAGCGGCTGCCGCGTAACCCTGGACCTGGAATTCGAGTTCGCTGGGGTCTTCCTCCAGCGTGCTTTCGGCCCTGTGTTCAATCAGATTGCCTCGACGTTGGTGGAGTCGTTCTGCCGCCGTGCCCATGCCCTCTACGGTGCCGGAGGGGGTGGGCGGTGAAGGTGGAGGTCGCCTACGCATTGCCGGAACGGCAGTGGCTGCGGGTGGTCGAGGTGGAACCGGGGACAACGGCGGTGGAGGCGGTTCGCCGTTCGCAGATCCCGTTGGAGCGACCGGAAGTCGATCCCTGGACGGCGCCGCTCGGGCGTTTCGGTCAGCCCTGTGCCGCCGACACGGTCCTGCGAGCCGGCGATCGCGTCGAAATCTATCGCCCCCTGCAGGTGGATCCGAAAACGGCGCGTCGGCGGCGGGCCGGGCGCTGATGCGCCCCGGCGTAGGCGTCGCTAGCATGCGAGCGGACTCGCGGGGCGACTACAGGCCTGGCGTGCCGCCGCCATCAGGCACCGGCGTCGGGCTTGGGTCGCGCGGCGCGGGGGCCTCAGCCTCGCCGGGCGGCGCTTGACCCGGGATCGGCTCATCCTCTTCGACCTCGGGCAGTTCGTCGGGATCGGGGGGGTCCGGCGGCGAATAGGCATCATCGATGCGCACGAGGCGGTCACCCTCGAAATAGAGGCTCAACCGTTCGATCTCGCCGGCGTCCCTTCCTGCCTCGGTGACGTAGTGGATGTAGTCCCAGCGATCGCGATTGAACGACTCGCCGAGCACCGGCGTGCCGAGCCGGTCGCGAACGGCAGCGCGGGGCATGCCCAGTTCGAGACTCGCGATATCGTCGTGGTCGAGCAGATTGCCCTGCTGTACCTCGATTCGATCTCCCCCCGGGATGAGTCCGGCGCAACCCGTGGCGAGCAGCAGTGGGAGCGCGGTCCAGCATGTGCGTTGCATCGTCAACACTCAACAACGGTGATAGAATGAGTCTAAATTGCATTCATTGCGTGACCCTAAGGTCGCGCGGGAGCGAGGGCGGATGGACCAGCAGCAACTCAGAAAAGCTGGCCTCAAGGTGACTCTCCCTCGGGTCAAAATCCTGGAGGTCCTGAGCGAGTCCAGGCAGGCCGATGAGCGCCAGCACCTTACAGCGGAAGATATCTATCGGCAACTCACATCGGCGGGCACCGAGATCGGTCTGGCAACAGTCTACCGTGTTCTTTCGCAGTTCGAACAAGCCGGTCTTGTCAAGCGCCACCACTTCGAGAGTGGCCAGGCGGTTTTCGAACTCAATCGGGGCGACCATCATGACCATATTGTCTGTGTCCAGTGTGGCCGGGTCGAGGAGTTTACCGACGAGGTGATCGAAGAGCGCCAGCACAAGATCGCGCGCTCAAGGCAATTCGATCTCAGTGAGCACAGCCTGGTCCTCTACGGCAACTGCATGGGTTGCGATCATGAGGAGGAGTCGTAGGCCACGGCAAGCGCCGTTTGCCCCCGGTTGGCGTCTGGGTTCGCGCGCTGCAGTCCCGACCGGACGGGCGACGAGATGGTAGCGCCCTCAGCCGCTCGCGGCGGAAGCCGCCTGGTCGTTTCCCGCCAGCATCTCCCGGGCATGTTGTCTGCTCTTGTCCGTAATCCGCTGCCCCCCCAGCATCCGCGCGATTTCCTCGACACGCGTATCGCCCGTGAGTTCCTCGAGCCGGGTTGTCACCGAATCCCCGCACGCTTCCTTGCTTACTTGGAGATGGTGGTGGCCGCAGGCGGCAACCTGCGGCAGGTGGGTGACACACAATACCTGGCGCTGCGCCCCTAGTGCCCGAAGTTTCGCCCCCACCATCGCTGCGGTACTGCCGCCGATGCCGGCGTCGACTTCGTCGAATATCTGCGTGGGTATACCCGCCGATGCCGAGGTGATGAGCTGAATCGCGAGGCTGATCCGTGACAGTTCGCCGCCAGACGCAACCTTGTGCAGGGGGGCGGGGGTTTGGCCCGGGTTGGCCGCCACGCGCAGCTCGACGCGGTCGGCACCGCTTGCGCTTGGCGTCGCCGCTTCACTCGTCTGTACCTCGACCGCAAAACGGCCACCCTCCATGCCCAGTGTCTGCATCGCCGCCGTGACCGCTTCGCCGAGAGCCGAGGCGGCGGTTTGGCGCGCTCGGGTCAGCTCCTCGGCCGCACTGCGCCAGGCCGCTTGAGCTGCTGCCAGTGCCTCTTCCAGGCCGGCGGCGTCGGCGTCGGCCTGTTCCAACTCATCGCGTTCGGTCTGCAGTTCGCCTTGCACCGCCAAGAGTTGCTCCGGTTCGGTCCGATGCTTGCGTGCCAGTTCGTGAATCGCGGATAGGCGCTGTTCGACCCATTCATGCCGTCCGGGGTCGAGTTCGACGCGCTCCGCGGCGCTGCGTAATGTACTCGCTGCCTCCTCGATCTGGATCCGGGCGTTCTCGGTTAGCTCCGCTGCGGATTCGATAGCGGTGTCGAAGGTAGCCACCTCGCCGAGGCTGTTCGCGACCTGAACGAGGCGCGCCTGCACCGAGCCTTCCTCGTCGTGGAGCAGCGCGAGGCCGCGCTCGCAGGTCTCCAGCAGGCGCCCGGCATTGGCCAAGCGTCGCTGCTCGGCCTCGAGCTGCTCGATTTCGCCGACTTCGAGATCCAACGCCTCAAGTTCGGCGAGCTGGTAGTGCACGAGTTCGAGGCGCTGTTGGCGATCGTCTGCCGAACCGCCGAGCCGCTGTAGGCGCTCACGGCTGTGGCGCCACGCCTCGTAGTGGTTACGAACCGTGTCCAGTTCGTCCTCGTGACTGCCGTAGGCATCGAGCAAGCGCCGCTGCGCTTGGCCATGGCGCAGTGACTGGTGCTCGTGTTGGCCATGGATATCGACAAGCTGCTCGCCCAGATCGCGCAAGGTTGCCAGTGGGACTGGGGTGCCGTTGACGAAACCGCGTGATCGGCCTTCGCTGGCCACGACCCGGCGAAGCTGGCACAGCGCGCCATCATCGAGTTCCTGCTCGGCGAGCCACGCGGCCACTGCGTTCTGCTGGGTGAGGTCGAACTCGGCCGTGATCTCGGCACGCCGCGCGCCGTTGCGCACCGCGGTGCTATCCGCACGGTCGCCGAGCACGAGGCCGAGTGCGTCGAGCAGGATCGATTTGCCGGCCCCGGTCTCGCCGGTGAGGGCGGTCAGGCCGGCTTCGAACTCGAGCTCGAGTTCTTCAATGATCGCGAAATCACGAATTTGCAGGTGCTTGAGCATATCCACAGCGTTCGATTGTCGAGAATGGGCGTAGGCTAGCCCCAACGCAGTTTCTCGCGCAGGATCCCGTAGTAGTCATAATCGGCCGGGTGTAGGAGCCGGATGCGCGGGTCGCGGCGCTGGATGCGCAGGATATCGCCCGCAGCCACATCAATGTTGTTCTGGCCGTCACTGACGACCTGCCCGATCTCCCGGATGCCGGGGCAGACCCGTATCTCGATCCGGGCCGAGGCGTCGACCACGATCGGACGGCTCGACAGGGTATGGGGGCAGATCGGCAACAGGAGCAGCGCCTCTAGCGCCGGGTGCAATATCGGACCGCCTCCGGACAGGGCATAGGCCGTCGACCCCGTGGGCGTGGAGACGACTATGCCGTCGGCGCGCTGGATATTGACGAAGGCCCCGTCGATCCAGGTCTCGAACTCGATCATGCGTACGACGTTCTTGATCCGCATGACCACATCGTTGAACGCGAGCGCGGACTGAATCACTCGCCCCTCGCGCTCGATGGCCGCGCAGACAAGGAAGCGCTGCTCCTCCGTGTACCGTCCGGCGAGCATCTCGTCGAGCCGCTCGAGGATGGTATTGGGGGAGATATCGACGAGAAACCCGAGCCGGCCGAGATTCACGCCCATGATGGGGACGCCGGCATCGGCGAGTGAACGCGCGGCGGTCAGCAGCGTGCCGTCGCCGCCGACCACGATCGCGAGATCGCAGTGTTTGGCGATCTCGCGCCGCGGGGCGGTCTCCTCGAGCGCCAGGACCTGGCTCGTCGTGCGATCGAGTATGACGTCGACACCCCGGTCGACAAGAAAACGGTGGATCAGGTCGAGCGTGGCGGCGACCTGGCCATCGTCGTCGGTCTTGGCGATGAGCCCGATCGTGCGGAAGTGCGGCATCCGCGGAAGGTAGCATGGCGTCGGTCAGGCGTCATCCGTGGCGAATCGGCGCCACCGGGTGGCACTGCGGCCGCTCAACCGTCCCGAAGCCCTTCACTCGCCCTCGTCGGCGAGCGCTCGCAGGCGGTAGAGTGCTTCCAGTGCCTCGCGCGGCGTGAGCCCGTCCGGATCGATCGCCGTGAGGGCCTGATGCAGCGGATCGGGCGTGGGCGATGCGCCCGGTGTTGGTGGTGGGGCCGGCTCGAACAGGGGCAGTTGTGCCGTCGCGGCCGCCTGCTCACCCGCCGCCCGATCCTCCAGCGTGTGGAGACGCTCGCGGGCGGCGCGGATCACGGCGGGTGGCACGCCGGCGAGCTGGGCGACCTGGAGTCCGTAGCTCTGACTCGCCGGCCCGGGTTGTACTCGGTGGAGGAAGACGATCCGATCGCCATGCTCGACTGCCTCGAGGTGCACGTTGGAGATACTCGGCTGCTGCTCGGCGAGAACGGTGAGTTCGAAGTAGTGGGTCGCGAACAGTGTGAAGGCGCCGATGCGGCAGGCGAGGTCTTCGGCCACGGCCCAGGCAAGCGCCATGCCGTCGAAGGTCGAGGTGCCGCGGCCGATCTCATCGACCAGTACCAGCGATGACGCCGTGGCGTTGTGCAGGATGTTTGCCGTCTCCGTCATCTCCACCATAAAGGTGGAGCGCCCCCCGGCGAGGTCGTCCGCCGCCCCGATCCGGGTGAAGATTCGGTCGATCGGTCCGATGCGCGCCTGCGTGGCCGGGACGTAGGCACCGGCATGCGCGAGCAGGACGATCAGGGCGGTCTGGCGCATGTAGGTCGATTTTCCGCCCATGTTCGGGCCCGTGATGACGAGCATGCGTTCGGCGTCGGGCAGGCGGGTGTCGTTGGCCGTGAAGGGCTCGCTGAGACTCGCCTCGACCACGGGGTGGCGCCCGCCCTCGAGTTCGATCCCCGGTGTCGGGGTCAGCACGGGTCGCCGCCAGTCCAGGGTATCGGCACGCTCGGCGAGCCCGGCGAGCACATCGAGTTCGGCGATTGCCGCGGCGAGTGTGTGGAGTTCGGAGAGGCCGGCCACGAGGCGATCCAGGAGTTGATCGAACAGTTCCTTCTCCCGGGCGAGTGCGCGTTCACGCGCGGAGAGGACGCGCTCCTCGAAATCCTTGAGTTCAGGCGTGATGTAGCGTTCAACCTGCTTCAGGGTTTGGCGGCGGATATAGTCGTCGGGGACGCTTTCGGCGTGGGTTCGCCCCAGTTCGATGTAGTAGCCATGGACGCGGTTATAGGCGACCTTGAGCGCCGCGATGCCGGTACGCTCGCGCTCGCGGCGTTCCAGGTCGGCGAGGAAGCCATCGGCATTCTCCGCGAGTTCACGCAGGCCATCGAAGGTCTTGTCGTGGCCGGGCGCGATCACGCCGCCGTCGCGCAGCAACGCCGGCGGCTCCTCGACGAGCGCGGTCTCCAGGATTTCTCGGATCGCGTCGTGGCCGAAGAGCGAGGTGTGCAGTTCCTCGAGGCGCCCCCCGCCGACCCCCGAGAGCGCTTCTTGTAGGCCCGGCAATGCGCGCAGGGTTGCACGCAGGGCCCCGAGATCGCGCGGACGCGCGGACTTCAGAGCCACTCGGGCGAGGATGCGCTCGATGTCGGCGATGCCGCGTAGCGCGCTGCGGATCGGCTCGACCCGCGCACCTTCGAGGCAGGTATCGATGGCGTCGTGACGGGCCTCGACGGTCTCCCGGTCACGCAGTGGACGGCCCAGCCAGCGACGTAGCAGGCGGCCGCCCATCGCCGTGACTGTGGAATCGGTTACTGCGGCGAGGGTGTTGTCACTGCGGCCATCGAGCGCGCGCTCGATCTCGAGATTCCGGCGGCTAGCGGCATCGAGCAATACCGCGTCATCGCGGTGCTCGGTACGCAGCCCGCGCAGGTGCGGTAGCGCTGTGCGCTGGGTCTCGCGCAGATAGGCCAGCGCGGCACCGGCCGCGCCCACGGCCAGCGGCAGGTGGGCGCAGCCGAATCCCGCCAGGTCGCGGACGCCGAATTGTTCGGTGAGGGCATCGCGGGCGGCATCCGGATCGAAATGCCACGGTGGGCGCCGCCGCACGCCGGGGCGCTCACTCAACGTTGTCGCGAGCGGAGCCGCTTCGTGGATCAGGATCTCGGCCGGATCGAGGCGGCCGAGTTCGCTGTCGACGGCCTCTTCACCATCGATCTGGCTCACCGCAAAGTCACCGGCGCTGAGATTGACCTGTGCCAGGCCGAAGCGGTTGCCCTGTTGGTGGATCGCGACCAGCAGCTGGTCGCGGTGATCGGGCAGCAGCGCGTCCTCGGTGATGGTGCCGGGGGTGACGATGCGCGTGACGCGGCGTTCGACAGGGCCCTTGCTCGTGGCCGGGTCGCCGATCTGTTCGCAAACCGCGACCGATTCGCCATGGCGCACCAGGCGGGCGAGGTAGTTCTCGACGGCGTGCACGGGAACCCCCGCCATCGGGATCTCTTCGCCAGCGGACTGACCGCGGCGGGTCAGCGTGATGTCGAGCAGCTCGGCGGCGCGACGGGCGTCGTCATAGAACAGTTCGTAGAAATCACCCATGCGGTAGAAGACCAGGATGTCTGGATGCTCGGCCTTGATCCGCAGGAATTGGCGCATCATGGGCGTGTGTTGTGGCTCGCTCATCGTTGCGACCCGGTCCTCAAGCTCAATGTGGGCGATCCACCGCCAGGTGGGCAGGGCGGGGGATCGAGGAGTGTAAAGCAACGCCCGTGCGCGATGCAGGGGCAGAGGCGATGCCTGGGGTGACACGTCTGCTAGAGTTCACCGGACGAAACCAATGGCTTGCTTCGGACCGGGAAGACTCACCATGACCCCTGATCGCGACTTGTATGACCTCGCCGAGCGGCTCGGCGCAGTGCTCGTCGCCAGCGGCCGTCGCCTGACAGTCGCCGAGTCGTGCACCGGCGGCTGGATCGCAAAGATGATCACCGATGTCGCGGGCAGCTCGAGCTGGTTCGATCGCGGGTTTGTCACCTATTCCAATGCGGCGAAACAGGAGCTTCTGGGCGTGCCCGCGACACTGCTGCAGGAACACGGTGCGGTCAGCGCCGCAGCGGTCGAAGCAATGGCGTCCGGGGCGCTCGCGGCAACGCCGGGCGCCGATCTCACGGCCGTCACCAGCGGCGTGGCGGGGCCAGGCGGTGGCACGCCGGACAAGCCGGTCGGCCTGGTCTGGATTGCCTGGGCACGCCGTGGGCATCCCGCAGTGGTTCGGTGCGTTCGGTTCGACGGCGATCGCGAGAGCGTACGCCGCGAATCGGTCCGGGTCGCGCTCGAGGGGCTGATCGACGAAGCAGAACGACTGACGGAGGGGTGATGCGATCAGCGCTCTTGTGGCCCGTTTGCCTGTTGGGGGCAGTCCTGATGGCTGTGCCTGCCCTTGGGGATGGGGCCGAGGCGACGCCGACGCCCGTTGACGAACTGTTGCGCGAGATCGCGGCTCAGGCAGAGGCGCTTGAGGCGGTGCGCGAGCAGCAGCAAGAGGTCGAGGCCGATCTGGAGGCGTTGCGGGAGCGGCTCGATGAGGTGGAGGCGGAGCGTGACGCCGAAGCGGCGCGTATCCAGGAACTCGAGAAGGAACTGGGCGACGATGACTGAAGCGGCGCTTCACTCGGCGCATCGTCAGCGAGGGTTGCTCTGGGCCCGCCGGGGTCAGTCCTCGGTTCGCGAGGCCAGAACGAGGATGCCGATGACGGGGTGATCGATGTAGTGCAGCTCGCCACTACGCATACGGCGATGCTGCTGTACCGGGAAGGAGAGCACCGGTCGCCCGTCGCGTCCCGTCGCCGCTGCATCGATCAGCGGGCGATCGCTGGCCTCGCCATTGTCATCGGCGCCGCCGCGCAGGCGCGTTGTGGCACCCGCCCGGAGGTACTCGTCCGGCGCTTCGGTCCAGTCGACCGGGGCCGTGTAGTATAGATCCGTGTGGATGTGGAGGTAGCGCCGCACTTCCACGCGCACCGTTCCATCGAGCGGGTAGAGCGTGAACCGACGGGTGCTCGGCAACACACGCAGTGCGCCGTCCTCATCCAGCTCGGGGAGCAGTACCTTGGGGGTGTCGGCGGCCATCGCCTGCGCGAGAATCTCCTCGATCCGGATGGGCTGTCCGAGCGGGCCCGGCTCGCGGGTCGGCACGTCGATGGTCATCGGCTCACCCGCGCGTAGTCGCAGAGAGACCGCCTCTGCGGGCTCGGTGGCCGGTTGTCGCCAGGCGACATGGCGTAATACGCGGTAGCTCCGCGAATTGGTCAGGCGCCGGGACTCGTTATGGAGGCGGAAGTCGTCGCTGTCGATGCGCTCGAAGCCGCTCGGGAGTTCACGCACCAGGGAGCCTAGCAGGGTGTCGTCGGGCTCAAGGTCCACGGCGTTGCCCAGGCGCGGTATGGTGATGTCCGGGTGCCAGCGCTCGCCGGGACGCTCGACTGCACCGACGTGCTCGAACAGAATCAACTCGACCTCATAGTCGGCGTGGGCGCTGCCGAGCATGAGCAGCAGGCCGAGCAACAGTGGCAGACGCGTTCGGTGTCCCCTGGGCATCGTTCACTCCCCGGCCGATGGGCCGGCGTGCAGGCTTGCGAGCAGTCCCTCGATCAACGCGAGCCGCTCTTCGGCCGTGTCGAGATCACCGCTAAAGCGTAGGCTATCGGCACCGTCGAAGCGATAGGTGGCCGGATCGCCCTGGACGATGGCGAGCAGCGCACCCATGTCGATGGTGGGGTCGGCGCGAAAGTCGATGCGTCCGCCGCCGCCCCCGATGTCGATTCGGCGGATGCCGAGTTGTTCGCACTGCTGGCGCAGGGCGGCGGTGCGGAACAGGTTGTGCGTGGCCTCCGGCAATGGGCCAAAGCGGTCGATGACCTCAATGCGCAGCGCCTCGAGTTCGTCGCGCGTGGCAGCCGCGCTGATGCGCTTGTACAGAACCAGGCGCTCGTGCACGTCGGGTACATAGTCACCCGGTAGCAGCGCCGGCAGATGCAGCTCGACCTCCGCGACATCGTGCAGCGCATTGTCGGGGTCGGGCGTCTCGCCCGCGCGCAGCGCCTCGACAGCGCGTTCGAGCAGATCGTTGTAGAGGCTGAAGCCGACCTCCTGGATCTGGCCGCTCTGCTCGTCACCAAGGAGTTCGCCGGCGCCCCGGATCTCCAGGTCGTGCGAGGCGAGGGTGAAGCCGACCCCGAGATCCTCGAGTTGAGCGACGGCATCGAGGCGCTTTTCCGCGTCCGCTGTGAGCGCGGATTTCGGCGGGGCAAGGAGGAAGGCGTAGGCACGGTGGTGCGAGCGCCCGACACGCCCTCGTAGCTGGTGGAGCTGGGCCATGCCCATGCGGTCCGCGCGATTGATGATGATCGTGTTCGCCGTCGGCACGTCGATGCCCGATTCGATGATCGTCGTGCACACCAGCACATTGAAGCGCTGGTGGTAGAAGTCGAGCATCACGGCCTCGAGTTCCTGTTCGCGCATCTGGCCATGGGCGAGGCGGACACTCGCCGTTGGTGCGATCTCCTCGACGAGGCGCGTGATCCGCTCGATCGAGCGCACTTCGTTGTGGATGAAGTAGATCTGGCCACCCCGCGCGAGCTCACGCTCGATCGCTTCGCGGATGAGCACATCGTTCCACTCGCTGACCAGCGTCTTGATGGTGTGCCGGTGCGCTGGTGGCGTGGCGATGATCGACAGGTCGCGCAGGCCAGAGAGGCTCATGTTGAGCGTGCGCGGGATCGGTGTGGCCGTGAGCGTCAGTAAATCGACCTCGGCGCGCAGCCTCTTCAGCCGCTCCTTGTCACGGACGCCGAAACGGTGCTCCTCGTCGACGATGACCAGCCCAAGTCGGCAGAAGTCGACATCCTTTTGCAGCAGGCGGTGGGTGCCGATCAGGATGTCGACCCGGCCCGCCTTCACGCCCTCAAGGGTCTCCTTCTGCTCGCGGTTCGAGCGCAGCCGTGACAGGGACTCGATGCGCACCGGCCATTCCGCGAAGCGGTCGCGGAAGTTCTGTTCGTGTTGCTGGGCAAGCAACGTCGTCGGCACCAGGATCGCAACTTGCTGACCCGCATCGATAGCGGCAAAGGCGGCGCGCATGGCGACTTCGGTCTTGCCGAAGCCGACATCGCCGCAGACCACGCGATCCATTGGCTGTTCGGCGCGCAGGTCGGCCATGACATCGTCGATGGCGCGCTGCTGATCTGGTGTCTCCTCGAAGGGGAAGCCGGCGGCGAAGGCGGCGTAGTCTTCGTCGTCGATGGCAAGCGCGTGGCCGCTACGCGCCGCGCGGCGGGCCTGGACGTCGAGGAGTTCGGCCGCCACGTCGAACGCCTTGCGGGCGGCGCGGCGCCTGAGCTTCTGCCACTGCTCGCCGCCGAGGCGGTGCAGCGGCGCGGCGTCGGGATCGGCACCGGTGTAACGGCTGATCAGATGCAGCGAGGCAACGGGCACGTAGAGCCGGTCCTCTCCCGCGTATTCGAGTGTGAGGAACTCTTGTGTCGTTGCGCCCAGCTCGAGCGTGGTCAGCCCGGTGTAACGCCCGACGCCGTGATCGACATGGACCACTGGGGCGCCCGGACGCAGATCCCCGAGGCCGCCGATGACGGCGTCTGCATCCGGGGTGGGGGACTCGCGCCGTTCCTGCTGGCGCACCCGCTCGCCGAGCAGCTGCTGTTCGGTAACAACGGCGATGCCGGCTGCGGGCAATACCAGGCCGGATTCGAAGCGCGCTACGGTGATCGCCAGTGGGGCGTCGCTGGCAAGGAAGGCCTGCCAGCCGTCCACGGCCACCGGTCGCAGCCCGTGAGGCGCGAGACGGTCGACCAGCGATTCGCGGCGGCCCGGTGACTCCACCAAAAGCAGCACCCGCCCGTCGAAGTCCTCAAGGAAGCGGTCGAGCTCGGCGTAGGGGGCGTCGCGCGAGCGTTGTACGGGCAGGGCAGGCGGCGGCTCGGCAGGCAACGACCACGTCTCCGTGCCCTCATCGGCACTCGCCGACTCAGCGTCGGCGTGGAGGTGTACACTCCTCAGCCCGTCGAGATGGCGGCGAAGATCGCCGCTGTCGAGATAGAGTTCCGTCGGCGGCAAGAGGGGTCTTTCCGGGTCGTGCCGGCGCAGCTCGTAACGCTCGGCGACCTGCTGCTCGAAGGCGTTGGCGGCCTCGATACTGCCGTCGAGGACGAACTGGCGCGTGTTCCCCGGCAGATAGTCGAACAGGGTCGCGGTCTGCTCGAAAAACAGGGGCAGGTAGTATTCCAGGCCCGCGGGGGCGTTGCCCCGGCTGACCTCGCGATAGACCGGATTCTCGCGGGCGTTGTCGAAACGCTCGCGAAAGGCCTTGCGAAAGCGCTCGATGCCGGTCTCCGTCAGCGGGAATTCGCGCGCAGGCAGGGTGTGGACGCTGTCGACACGCTCATCGCTGATCTGCGTCTCCGGGTCGAACGTCCGGATCGAGTCGATTTCGTCGTCGAGGAAATCGACGCGCAGCGGCTTTGGCCGCCCCATCGGGAAAAGGTCGACCAATGCACCGCGCACGGCGAATTCGCCGCGCTCGCGGACCTGACTGACATGGCGGTAGCCGCCACGCTGCAGGCGCGTGCGCAGCTCCTCGATGCCGAGCCGGTCGCCGATCTCCAGGTCGAGGACGTGCCCTGCGAGGAAGTCGGGCGGCACGATGCGCTGCAGCAGCGTGGAGACCGGGGCGACCAGAACGCCGTCACGGGCCGCAGGCAGCCGATCCAGGGTGCGCAGGCGCTGCGAGACGATATCGGGATGCGGCGAGAACAGATCGTAGGGCAGTGTCTCCCAGTCGGGGAACTGGAAGATGGGGAGTGCCCCGTCAGAGAAAAAGCGAATCTCGTGCTCGATGCGAGCGGCTTCGAGCATCGACGGCGCTGCGACGACCACGAGTCCACCGTGACGTGTGGCGGCCTCGGCGATGGCGAGGCCGGCAGCGCTGCCATGACTGCCCGACCAGCGCCGCGTACCGCGCGGTGGCTTCGGCAGGACGAGATCAGCGGTCTGCGCAGGCTCGGCCTTGGCGACGGACGTCATAGTGGCTGGTGTACTCGGTCTGGGTAGTGGGTCGCGTCAGTGAGGTTATCGGAACAGCCGACTATTATCGCATAGTCGGTGCGCGTTTGTGGATCGTATCGGGAGAGGCAGGGCGCGTCGCTCAGTCCGCGCCTCTCGCTTGGCGCTCGCCACCGGGGATCACTGAGTGGATGACCCGATCATGCTCGAAGTAGATGATGAACTCGTCGTAAACCCAGCTGCTGATCGGCGGGTCGCCGACGGGCGGCACCCGGTTCGGGGGCTCACCCAGATCGGCCTCGACCTGTTCCTTCGTTGTGCCGCGCGCTGGCATATCCGGATGGGTAAGCACGATGCGCCCGGCGTCGACATCGTCAGGCTGGATCTCGGCGTCGGCATGCGCCGATGCGAGCAACAGCCCTGCGCAAGCAACGGCCAGGCCGGCACGGCGGAGAAACGGATTTACCATTAATCAGCACCCTGTCTCGCGCATGGTCATGTGAATGCTGGAGCATACCATTCGGCGCGATCTGACCCAATCGCCTCCCTGCTCAACCGCCGGTGGAGAGGGCGCGGATGGTGAGCGCGAGACAGGAAGACAACAGGCCGTGCCGTGTGCTTCAATTGCGCGCCATGTTTCGTCCACTGCCACTGTGTATCGGGCTGCGCTATACCTCCGCGCGGCGCCGCAATCACTTCATCTCCTTCATCTCGCTGATCTCGATGCTCGGGATCTTCATCGGGGTGACGGCGCTGATCACAGTGCTGTCCGTGATGAACGGCTTCGAGCGCGAGCTGCGCGAGCGCATTCTCGGGGTCGCCGCGCATGCCACGCTGGAAGGTTTTAGCGAGCCCTTGAGAGATTGGGAGCACCTCGCCCAACAGGCGGCGGATCACCCCGAGGTGCTCGGTGCGGCGCCCTACACCGAGGGCCAGGCCATGCTGACGCGCCGCAACCAGGTCACCGGTGCAATGCTTCGTGGCATATCGCCCGAGCATGAGCCTTCGGTGTCGGATATCCATGAGCACATGATCGAGGGCGCGTACGACAGCCTCGAGGCGGGCGAATTCGGCATTGTTCTCGGATCGGCACTCGCGCGCTATCTCAACGTCCGGGTAGGGGAGCGCGTCACGCTGATCATGCCCGAGGCGAACGTGACCCCGGCGGGTGTGATGCCGCGCCTGCGACGCTTCACGGTCACGGGCATCTTCGAGGTCGGTATGCACGACTTCGACCGCGCCACGGCCTTCATCCATATTGCGGACGGACAGCGCCTGATGCGCAAGTCGGAGGGCGAGGTCTCGGGGGTCCGGCTCCGGCTCGACGATCTCTTCCGCGCGCGCATCGTCGCCGAGCAGCTCTCGGCGACGATCGACGAGCGCGTCTGGGTCAGCGACTGGACGCGCCAGCACCAGAACCTATTCCGGGCCGTACAGACGGAAAAGACGGTGATGTTCGTCATCCTGGCGCTGATCATTGCGGTCGCGGCCTTCAATATCGTATCGACGCTGGTGATGATGGTCACGGACAAGCAGTCCGACATCGCCATCCTGCGCACGCTGGGCCTGTCGCCGCGCGGCGTCATGGGGATTTTCCTCGTCCAGGGCACCTTTATCGGCGTCATCGGCACGCTGCTCGGCATTGTTGGGGGGATCGCACTCTCGCTCAATGTGGACGCGATCATGAGTGGGCTGGAATCGGTTCTGGGCTTCGAGATGCTGCCTGCCGATATCTACTACCTCACCGATCTGCCCTCGGAGCTGCAGGTCAGCGATATCACCCGGATCGGGCTGCTGGCGTTTGGCCTCAGTGTCGTAGCCACGCTCTACCCGGCGTGGCGGGCATCGCGCGTCCAGCCGGCGGAGGCGTTGCGTTATGACTGATGCGGGCGGTGACTACGTACTGCGGGCGCAGGAGGTCACGCGGCGCTTCCAGGAAGGCGACCTCGATGTCGAGGTGTTAAGCGGTGTTGATCTCGCCGTCGGTGCGGGTGAGCGCCTCGCGATCGTCGGGGCGTCGGGAACCGGTAAGAGCACCCTGTTACACCTGCTCGGTGGCCTCGATTCACCGACCTCGGGGACGATCCACGTGGCTGGAGAGGATATGGGGCGGCTGCGTCCCGGCGCCCGAGGGCGACTGCGCAACCGGGCGTTGGGCTTTGTCTACCAGTTCCACCACCTGCTGCCCGAGTTCACGGCCTTGGAGAACGTCGCGATGCCGGCACTGATCCGGGGTGAAGCGCCGGGACGGGGCGAACAGCGAGCCGCCGAGCTGCTCGAGCAGGTTGGCCTGGGCCATCGCCTACGCCACAAGCCCGGTGAACTCTCCGGGGGGGAACGCCAGCGCGCCGCGTTCGCTCGTGCGCTGGTGATGCGCCCGCAGTGTGTGCTCGCGGACGAGCCGACCGGTAATCTCGATGAGCGCACAGCGCAGCGCCTGTGGGACATGATCGAGGCGTTGAATCGCGATTCGGGCACGAGTTTTGTGGTGGCCACCCATGATCGGGCCCTGGCGGCGCGTATGGGGCGTGTGCTGATGCTCAGCGACGGACGCCTGGTCGACGCGACGGACTGACTGGTTCGCTCGATTGATGGGCTCAGCCACCCCGATCGCGGTGGCGGTTGATGCGGCGTTTGCGCTGGCGGCGGCGCTCCGCGATCCAGGAGACGATGTGCAGGCGCCAGACAATGCGGGTGAGCGCGTAGCCGGCGGTGGCGCTGATCACGGCGAGCAGGGTGCAGCCGAGCAGTAGCGGCTGCCAGATGGCGAGCATTTCGTCGAAGAACCAGGCCGTCTCGGGCTTGAAATCGAGGTCCTCGACCGCTCTCGGCTCGCGGTCGAGCAGCCAGATACCGAGGCGATACGCCGACCAGTACATCGGCCCCCAGGTTAACGGGTTCGACACCCAGACTAGGACGACGGCGGTCGGGAGGTTCATGCGCAGCAGGATCGCGATCAGCGCCGCGGGCATCATCTGGAAGGGGATCGGCATCCAAGCCAAGAACAGGCCGATGGCCATGCCGCCCGAGATCGATCGGCGGTTGAGGTGCCAGAGGTTCGGATCGGCGAGGCGTCGTCCGATCACGCGGCGCAGCGATCCGCCCTGATCGAGCTCCCCGGTGTCACGCGGTAGGTAGCGGCGGAAGAAACGCTTCGGCATGCGGGTCGTTCGGCCCCAGGGAAGCTGGCGCTGGCGCAGTTAGATTATCCACAAAACGCAGGGATGCGGAAACGGTGCGATTGTTGCATTCACTGGCGCTGTTGGCCGGCGCCACGACACTCCAGTTCTGGCATGCACTGCCGCCGCCTGGCGTGACGGCGGCGGGCATACTGGTCGGCATAGCGGGCTATTGCTGGCGCCCCGTGCGCTTGCCCGCGTTGTGCCTGTTGGGTGCGGCGATCGCGCTCACCGTCGCGACGATCCGGCTGGAGGCACCGCTCGCGCCTGAGGTCACAGGCGAGGCGGTAGAGCTGCGAGGGACGGTGGTGGGTCTGCCCGTGGCGGATGACCGCCAGGTCCGCTTTCGCTTGCGTGTCGAGGAAGCGCGCGTTGACGGCCGCCCGGTCGAGGTGCCACGGACGGTACGCCTTGGCTGGTTTGGTGCAGCCGGTGACGCAATCCGCCCCGGTGAGCGCTGGCAGTTGATGGCTCGCCTCTCCCAACCTCGCGGGTGGGCGAATCCGGGCGGTTTCGATTTTCCGCGCTGGCTGTTCCGCGAGGGCATTGGTGCCACTGGTCAAGTCCTCGGGGAGCAAGGCGCTGTTCGGCTCGATCCGGCCGGGCCGGGGCTCGATCCGCTGCGCTACCGGCTGCGCCACGGGCTGGTCGAGTCGGTGGATCTCGCCCACGAAGGCACACTGAGTGCGCTCGCCATCGGCGATCGCGGACTCATTGATGACGCCACCTGGGAAGTGCTCCTGGCCACGGGGACGAACCACCTCTTGGCCATTTCTGGGCTGCATGTCGGGTTGGCCGCGCTGGCCGGTTTTGGCCTCGGCCGCGCCGGCTGGTACCTCCTCCCGAGCAGGGCACGTCAGCGGTGGCCGCGTCCGATCGTCGCGGCCATAACGGGCCTCGTGCTGGCGGCGGTGTACGCGGCCCTTGCCGGTTTCGCCATCCCGACCCAGCGCGCTCTGATCATGCTCGCGGTGGTGCTGGGGATGACCATCCTGCGCCGCGCGTCCTCCCCCGGCGAAGTCCTCGCGCTCGCGTTGGCGGGCGTGCTCGTGATCGACCCGCTGGCCCCAATGGCACCCGGATTCTGGCTCTCCTTCGCCGCCGTGGCGATCATTCTCTGGACCGTCTCCGGACGCATTGGCCCCTCGGGCCGTCTGCGTGAGTTGGTTCGGTTGCAGATTGCCCTCGGCCTGGCGCTGTCGCCACTGCTGCTACTGCTGTTCGCGCGCACATCGATCGCCGGGCCGCTCGCCAACCTGGTCGCGGTGCCCTGGGTGAGCCTGTTGGTCGTGCCCCCGACGGTGAGCGGGGCCCTGATCTCACCTTGGCTCCCCGGTCTCGGCAGCGCGCTGCTACAGCTCGCCGATCTGGCCTTCACCCCCCTGTGGTGGCTGCTCAAGCACCTCGCGGAACAACCCTGGGCGCAGTGGCGAGCTGCGGTGCCGGGGGCTGTCGCACTGGGCTTGGCCATTATCGGCTGCGCGCTGCTACTCGCACCCCGCGGCGTGCCCGGCAAAGCGGCCGGACTCGTTTGCCTGTTGCCGCTGGTCGCCGCAACGCCATCGCGTCCGGCCCCCGGGCATGTCTGGCTCGACTTGCTCGACGTAGGCGAGGGCGTTGCCGCGGTGGTACGCACGACCGAGTACACCCTGGTCGTGGATACCGGGCCGCGCCGTCCCTCGGGGTTCGATGCCGGTGCCGCCGCGGTCACGCCCTTTCTGCGGGCCGCTGGCAGTCCGCGTGTCGACGACCTGGTCATCACGCAAGGGCACCGTCATCACAGCGGGGGTGCCGAGAGCGTGATCGAGTCGGTGGAGCCGAACCGGGTCCTGGCGCCCGGCCCGGATGTTGGCGATGCCGCGTCGGCGGATGCCTGTCGCGAGGGGATGCGCTGGCGGCGTGACGGTGTCGAGTTCACGGTCCTGCACCCGCGGGCCGGCGACCGGGAGCGACTCGACGGCGCGGACCACGCCTGCGTGCTCCGCATTGCTGCGCCGGGTGGGGATATCCTGCTTGTCTCCGGTCTGGGCGAGCGCGCGCAGTGGTTCATGCTCACGCGGGATCTTGCGCTGACCGCGGATGTCCTCGTGACCCAGGCTGCGGCTGCGACCGTCGAGGATTTTGCCCATGCAGTTTCGCCCGAGTGGGTCCTCCATGCAGGGGACAGTGGCGGTCCGCACACGGCGTGGCCGCCGCCGTGGGCGGCCGGCCCCGCAGGGCACGCCCGCAGCGATTGCCGCGGGGCCCTGCGCCTGCACATCGGGCCCGGCGAGGGCGTCGGCACCCCCGCGAGCTGGCACGAGCGTCGCCCCCGTTTCTGGCAGCGCGGGTGCGATTCCGGGGACAAATCCGGTACCATGCCTGCCGTCATGGCGCCCGATTCCGACTGATACGGTTGCGGGTGCTGCCCACCGGTCCGCCCATCCAAAGTGGAGCTGCTGTGTTAGAACTCGTCCAAGCTGGTGGCTGGCTGATGGTGCCCATCCTGGCTAGCTCAGTCCTGGCGCTCGCCATCATCGTCGAGCGGGCGTGGATGCTGCGGCGCGCGCGCGTCGCACCCGGTGACCTCGTGGGTCGTATCTGGAAGCAGGCGCGGGCGGGCTCGCTCAGTGAAGATCACATCCGCGCTCTGCGCAATCACTCCCCATTGGGTCGCATCCTCGCCGTGGGGCTGCTCAATCGGGGGCGGGATCGACAGGTGATGAAGGAAGCGATCGAAGAGACGGGGCGGGCCGTCGCGCACGACCTCCATCGCTTCCTCAATGCCCTGGGGACGATCGCCGCGATCACGCCACTGCTCGGGCTGCTCGGCACGGTCGTCGGCATGATCAGCGTGTTCACCACGATCACGGCGCTGGGCGTGGGTGATCCCGCGGAACTCGCCGGCGGCATCTCGCAGGCGCTGATCACGACGGCGGCGGGCCTGTCGGTTGCGATCCCGAGCCTGATTTTCTATCGCTTTTTTCGCGGTAAGGTCGATGAGCTGATCGTCGTCATGGAACAGGAAGCGGTGAAGCTCGTGGAGATCCTGCAGGGTGAGCGCCCGCACGTGCAGGCTGGAGGCGCGCCCGAGTGAACTTCCAGACCGGTCAACGCGAGGAACTTGAGCTCAATATCACGCCGCTGATCGACATCGTTTTCCTCCTGCTCATCTTCTTCATGGTCTCGACGACGTTTCAGACCGAGTCGCAGTTGCACGTCCAGCTACCTGAGGCGAGCGAGGAGCCCGCGATCGACCCGGGTGATCCGCTGGAAGTCGTTGTCAGTGCGGAGGGACAGTACGCGGTGGGTGGACGTGAACTCGGTGACAATGCACTCGCGACACTGACCGAGGCGCTCATAAGCGCTGCGGGTAATGACCGCGAGCAGCCCCTGATCATCCGCGCGGACGCGCGGGCCCCGCATCAAGCGGTCGTTCGTGCCATGGATGCCTCGTCGCGAGCGGGCCTGACCAACCTCTCCATCGCAACCGCACAACGCGATGAAGCGGCGGCGGAATGAAGCATAAGGACAAGAAACTCAAGGCCGACCCCGGAACGGGGGTGTTCGATCGGGAGTACAGGGGCAAGGGCGGCGAGACCTACCACCGGCTGTTGCAGTACGTGCGCCCCTACTGGGTGCCCTTCGCCATCGCCATTGCCTGCATGGTGCTCTATGCGGCGACCCATACCGCCTTCGCTGCCCTAATGAAGTACTTGCTCGACGACGGCTTCGTCGAGCAGGAGGACTGGGTCATCCGGGTGATGCCGCTCGCCATCATCGGGGTCTTCTTCGTGCGCTCGATCGGCCACTTCGGCTCCCATTACCTGATGCAGTTTGTTGGCTGGACGGTGGTCACGGACATCCGCAAACAGATGTTCCGCAAGTACCTCGAGCTGCCGACGCAGGATTACGATCGGGTGAGCTCGGGCGAGATGATCTCGAAGCTGGCCACGAACACGAAGAAGCTCTCGGCAGCGGCGACCCAGGCGATCACGATCGTTGTTCGTGACACGGTGACGATTCTCGGTCTGCTCGCCTGGATGATCTACCTCAGCCCCATTCTCACGCTGACGCTGTTGCTCGTCGTCCCCGTGCTCGCTGCCATCGTGAACTCGATCACGAAGAAGTTTCGGCGCGTCAGCCGCAATATCCAGCAGCAGATGTACGACGTCACGCACGTGATCGAGGAAGCGGTCGAGGGGAATCGGGTCATCAAGATCTTCGGCGCGCAGGACTATGAGCAGGGACAGTTCGATCGCAGTGCAGAGCGCGTGCGGGACATGAATCTGAAGATGGCCCGAACCAAGGCGTCTAGCGTGCCGATGGTGCAGTTCCTGGTCGCCCTGGTGATGGCGGGCATCGTTTTCCTTGCAGGCTTCGAGGGCATTGTCGAGGCGATCACGGTCGGCACGTTCGTCTCCTTCGTGACGGCCTTGATGCTCATGTTCACGCCCATCAAGAAGCTGACCACGGTCAATGCCCAGATCCAAACCGGCATCGCGGCCGGGGAGAGCATCTTCGCCATCCTCGATCGGGCCTCGGAACCGGATACGGGGACACGCACGCTCGATCGCGCCGAGGGCGATGTGCGTTTCGACGAGGTCTCTTTCGCCTACAGCGCCGCCAAGGGGGATGTCGTTCGCGAGGTCGATCTCCATATCGCGCCGGGAGAGATCGTCGCTCTCGTCGGCCGTTCCGGGAGCGGTAAGACCACATTGGCGAACCTGCTGGCACGCTTCTACGAGCCGCGAGAGGGCCGGATCCTGCTCGACGGCGTCGACATCCGCGAGCTCAAGCTCGACAACCTGCGCGAGCAGATCTCCTACGTCGGCCAGGATGTCACGTTGTTCAACGATACCCTGGCGAACAACATCGCCTTCGGCCGAGTGGGGCATTCGACTCGCGCGGAGATCGAGGCGGCCGCGCAGGCAGCCCAGGCGCAGGAGTTCATCGACGAACTGCCCGAGGGCATGGATACCGAGATCGGCGACAACGGCATCATGCTCTCCGGCGGCCAGCGCCAGCGCGTCGCAATCGCGCGTGCACTGCTCAAGGATGCCCCCGTGCTGATTCTCGACGAGGCGACCTCGGCCCTGGACACCGAGTCGGAACGCTGGGTGCAGATGGGGCTGGAGCGGCTGCTGGAGAACCGCACGACGCTGGTAATCGCTCACCGTCTGTCGACGGTAGAGCACGCCGATCGTATCGCCGTCATGCAAAAGGGGCGTATCGTCGAGAGCGGCACCCACGCCGAGCTGCTTGCGAAAGAGGGTACCTACGCCGGCCTCTATCGCATGCAGTTCTCCGATTGAGGGGCTGGTGATGCCGCCCGTCGCGCGCCGGATCGTTCAGCAGTGGCACCATCCGACGCTAGCCGGTCAGATCCTGTTGCGCCCTGTCTCCTGGCTGTTCGCGTTGTTGATCGTCGCTCGGCGCGCCGCCTATGGGCTGGGCCTCAAGCGCACCCGACGCCCGCCCATGCCCGTCATCGTGGTCGGCAACCTCACCGTCGGCGGTAGCGGCAAGACGCCGCTGGTGGGCTATCTCGTCGAACGGCTCGCAGCGGCGGGCTGGCAGCCCGGCATCGTCAGCCGCGGCTACGGGCGGGACGGAGCCCGTGCGCTGCGCGTCGGCGCGGAAACCACGGTCGCCGAGGCCGGTGACGAGCCGTTGCTGCTCTACCAGCGCACGCAGCGACCGGTCGCGGTGGGCGCGGATCGTGCCAGCGCGGTGGCTTTACTGGACGACTGCGATGTGGTGGTCGCCGATGACGGCCTGCAGCACTACGCCTTGGCGCGTGATCTCGAGATCGCCGTCATTGATGGTGAGTCAGGCCTCGGGAATGGCCGCCTGCTCCCCGCCGGCCCGCTACGAGAACCGCAGACGCGGCTCGCGCAGGTCGACTTCGTCGCTGTGCGTGATGGCGAATGGCCCCGCGCCTGGCGATTCCGCGTGTGCCCCGGCGAGGCCTGCCGCCTCACCGATGGCGTTCGGTGCCGGCTCGACGCCTGGCACGATACGCATGTGCATGCCGTTGCCGCCATAGGTGTGCCGGAGCGCTTCTTCGGGCAGCTTGAGGACGCCGGTCTGGAAGTGACGCGCCATGGCTTCCCCGATCATCATGCGCTGCAGCCCGCGGATGTCGGATTCGACGATGGCGATCCGATACTGATGACCGAGAAGGATGCGGTAAAGTGTCGGGCATTCGCCGACGATCGCATGTGGGCGGTGGCCGCGACGGTCGAAGATCGGGACGGCCTCGGCGAAGCCGTATGCGCCCGACTGCAAGCGACTGGGAGGAACCGTGGATCGCCGACTTCTTGAAATCCTGGTGTGTCCCCTCTGCAAGGGACCGCTACTACTACGCAAGCGCGAGCAGGAGCTGGTCTGTCTCGGTGATCGCCTGGGCTTTCCCATCCGAGATGGAATCCCGGTGATGCTGGAGGACGAAGCCCGCCAGCTCTCCCAGGAGGAGACGGAGACATTGCGCGAGGCGCGTAATTGAGCGCGGGCGCGACAATCCGGATCGCGATCCCCGCGCGTTACGATTCAACCCGACTGCCCGGCAAGCCGCTGGTGCGCATTCATGGACGGCCGCTGCTCGAGCATGTTTGGCGATGTGCCTGTGCCGTCGGCGCCGACGAGGTCGTCGTCGCAACCGATGACGAGCGGGTGGTGGAGGCGGCTACGGCTTTCGGCGCCAAGGTCTGCCTGACGGGGTCGGATCACACCTCGGGCACGGAGCGCCTGGCCGAGGTCGCACGCGAGCAGGCGTGGGCGGCGCACGATATCGTCGTGAATCTCCAGGGTGACGAACCCCTGACGCCACCGGCCGTGCTGCGCCAGGTTGCTCGCAACCTGGAGGCGCACCCCGACGCCGCGATCGCGACGCTGGCGACGCCGATGGGCCGGGGCGAGGATCCGGCCAATGCGAACCTGGTCAAGGTTGTCACCGATGGCCACGGCCGCGCCCTCTACTTCAGCCGCGCCCCGATCCCGTGCGACCGCGATACCTCGCGCCCGCCTGGCGACTACTGGCGACACATCGGTCTCTACGCCTATCGCTGCGAATTCCTGCAGCAGTATGCCCGCCTGGCACCGGTCGAGATCGAACAGCGTGAATCTCTCGAACAACTGCGCGCGCTCTGGCACGGCTTCCGTATCCACGTCGATGTCGCCTGCGAGGTGCCTGGAGCCGGTGTGGATACCCCGGAAGATCTTGAGCGTGTTGCCCCCTTACTGGGGGGCAGGGATGGCTGACGACTGGGAGCTGGTACGGCGGGAGACGGCCTATGCCGGCTATTTCCGCATCGATCGCTGCCATCTGCGCCACCGGCGCTTCGATGGTGGCTGGACGCCGGTGCTACAGCGCGAGGTCTTCGAGCGCGGGCATGCGGCGGCGGTTCTGCCCTACGACGCGCAGCGCGACGAGGTGCTGCTGATCGAACAATTCCGTGTCGGCGCGATCGAGGCGAGCAGCAGCCCGTGGCTGCTTGAACTGGTCGCGGGGATCATCGAGGCGGGGGAGGCCGCCGCCGAGGTGGCTCGGCGCGAGGCGGGAGAGGAAGCGGGAATCACGATTGATGAGCTGGTGCCGGTCTGTGAGTACCTGGTCAGTCCGGGCGGCACCAGTGAGCGCACGGCGCTGTTCATCGGTCGCACCGACCTTGCCGGGGCGGGCGGCATCCACGGACGGGCGGAGGAGAACGAGGACATCCGGGTCCATGTTGTGCCCGCGAACGAGGCAATCCGCTGGGCTGACACCGGCCGGGTGAACAACGCAGCCGGGCTGATCGCCCTGCACTGGTTTGCTCGCCACCACGGCGAGCTGCGTCACCGCTGGGGCGCCTAGATCCCGAGGGGGCGGAACTCCGCCTCTGGCGTGCTGTGCTCCCACACCTCATCGAACCAGGTGCGGTACTGAACCGCTGTTGCCCCGGCGGCGAAGTCGACACTGCCCTCATAGCGCTCAGCGATGGGGCGATAGAGCAGACCGTGGTGGTCGGCGACGACGAAGGCGAAGGACTCCCCAGCCCACTCTTCAGCGGTTCGACGCACCTCGATGTGGCTGGGCAGCGCCTGTACGAGTTGGATCAATGGGTGCGCACGGCGCAGCGCCGGCTGCGGATCCTGCAGGAGGATGCGGATGAAGGTGTAGGCGTTGCGCCGCGCCATCGCTGACGCCGCGTCGACGAAGGCGTCGGTACCGAGCACTTCGGCGTCGAGATCGTGGCTGAATATCCGCACGCCGCGACGGGCCGCCTGCATCAGGGCGAGGGCGGCGTCACGGCAGTCGCTGAGTCCATGGAGGGCGTGCTCGCCCTGGTCTTCACCCAGTTCGGGTACTGCGCCATCCTTCGTAAAAGGGGTATCGTTGTCCATGGGCTACCCTTGCCTGGCGGCGGGTCACACCCCGCGCGCGAGGACCGCTGCGAGACCAAGATAGGTCGCCGGTGTCAGTGCGCGCAACCGTGCCCGCTCTGCCTCCGGGATGTCGAGCTGATCGATCAGCTCACTGAAAGTGCTGCGGTCCACTGGCCGGCCGCGCGTGAGCGCCTTCAGCGTCTCGTAGGGGTCCGCCATGCCGTAGCGCCGCATCACGGTCTGAATCGGTTCGGCGAGTACGGCCCAGTTCGCCGCGAGGTCCTCGGCGAGGCGGTCGTCATCGGCCTCGATGCGATCAAGACCGCGCTCCACCGATTGCCAGGCGATGTGGGTATGGCCGAAGGCCGTTCCGATCGTGCGCAGCGTGGTTGAATCCGTCAGATCGCGCTGCCAGCGCGAGATGGGCAGCTTGGCCGCGAGGTGGCCGAACAGGGCATTGGCGACGCCGAGGTTGCCTTCCGCGTTTTCGAAGTCGATCGGGTTGACCTTGTGCGGCATGGTCGATGATCCGACTTCGCCCGCCACCGCCTTCTGGCGGAAGTAGCCGAGTGCGATATAACCCCACAGATCGCGTGCCAGATCGAGCAGCACAGTATTGCACCCCGCCAGCGCATCGAAGAGTTCGGCGAGGCCGTCGTGGGGCTCGATCTGGGTCGTCCAGGGATTGAAGGAGAGGCCGAGGCGCTCGACGAAGCGTTCCGCGACTGCAGGCCAGTCGGCGTCGGGAACGGCGGCGCAATGCGCATTGTAGCTGCCCGTCGCGCCGTTCATCTTGCCAGGCAGCGCGACGGCGGCGATGCGCTGTCGCTGTCGCTCCATCCGCGCCGCCACGTTCGCGAACTCCTTGCCGAGGGTCGTCGGCGTGGCAGCCTGACCATGAGTCCGAGCCAGCATCGGTCGATCGGCGTGTTCGCGGGCGAGATCGCGCAGACGCGCGTGCAGTCCATCGCACAGCGGCAAGACCACTTCGTCGCGAGCTTCGGCCACGTTGAGTGACCACGCCAGGTTGTTGATGTCCTCCGAGGTGCATGCGAAGTGGATGAACTCCGCCACCGCCGCAAGCTCGGCGTGCCCGCGCACGCGCTCACGCAGGAAATACTCCACCGCCTTGACGTCGTGGTTGGTTGTTGCTTCGATCGCCTTGACCTCGCGCGCATCCGCCTCGCCGAATTCAGTGACGAGGCGATCGAGATAGGCATTGGCGTCGGGCGAAAGGGGTTCGAGTTCGGGAATGACGCCCTCTGCGGCGAGGGCCTGCAGCCAGCGGACCTCGACGACCACGCGTTGACGGATCAGTCCGTATTCGCTGAATAGCGGCCGCAGCGCGGCTGCGCGCCCGGCATAGCGTCCATCGACCGGCGAGAGGGCCGTCAGCGGGCTCAGATCCATCGACGTCATCGCTCATTGGCAACGGGGAGGATGCGCGATCATACCAGCCCGGGAGCCGGGTCGAGAAACGGTGCATCGACTGCGCGTGTATCCCGGCAGTCGCGCGGGAGCCGACCGCTCGGACGGACCGGGAGGGGGCCGCCGGCACGCCGGGAGCGGAGGCGCGGGTTGTATCCGCGACGGGGCGCGGCCATCATGGCGCACGGTCGAGACTGGATGCCCGGTGCCGCTTGGCCGGGACGCACGCATTGATGCCACGGGGAGCCGAAGCTGAAATGAGCAACGAACAAGTCCGAATCGAGCGCGACAGCATGGGCGAGCTCGAGGTGCCTGCCGATGCCTTGTACGGGGCACAGACCCAGCGGGCGGTGAATAATTTCCCGATCAGTGGTCGCCCCCTGCCGTTCGCCATTATCCGTGCGGTCGCGCTGGTCAAGCAGGCCTGCGCCCAGGTCAACACCGAACTCGATCTGCTCGACCCCGACATCGCGGCTGCGATCCGCGACGCGGCTGCCCGGGTTGCCAACGGCGAGCTCACCGACCACTTCCCCGTCGATGTCTTCCAAACCGGCTCGGGCACGAGCACGAACATGAACGCCAACGAGGTGATCGCGCGGGTCGCGGGGCAGAGTGCGGGGCAGACCGTGCATCCGAACGATCACGTCAATATGGGGCAGAGCTCGAACGACGTGTTCCCTACCGCGCTCCATGTCGGCGCTTGCCTTGAGATCCACGAGCGGTTGTTGCCCGCGCTGGAACACCTCGCCGAGACCATCGATGCCCGGGTCGAGGAGCTCGACGCCTTCGTCAAGACGGGACGGACCCATCTCATGGATGCAATGCCGGTCACTGTTGGCCAGGAGCTAGCCGGCTGGAGCGCGCAGGTGCGCATGGGCATCGAGCGCCTGCAGTCGAGCCTGCCCCGGCTGCAGGCGCTCACGCAGGGAGGGACCGCGGTCGGCACGGGCATCAATGCACCGGAGGGCTTCGGCCCGCGTGTGGCCACCGAGCTGCGCACGCTCACGGGTATTGCGTTCAACAGCAAGGCCAACTACTTCGAGGGCCAGAGCACGCTCGATGCGGCGGTGGAGATGAGCGGTCAGCTCAATGCCGTTGCGACCAGTCTGATGAAGATCAGCAACGACCTGCGCTGGATGAATTCGGGGCCCCTGGCCGGTCTCGGCGAGATCGCGCTGCCTGCGCTGCAGCCGGGGTCGAGTATCATGCCGGGCAAGGTCAACCCGGTCATCCCGGAGGCCGTGGCGATGACCTGCGCACAGGTGACCGGCAACCACTCGACCGTCACCGTGGCGGGGCAGTCGGGCAATTTCCAGCTCAACGTGATGCTGCCCGTCGCGGCCACTAACCTGGTCGAGAGTATCGTGCTTCTGGCGAATGCCAGCCGCGTGCTTGCCGACAAGGCGATCGCCGGTTTCCAGGTCAGCGAGGCCCGCCTGAGCGAACCGCTTGCCCGCAATCCGATCCTGGTGACCGCCCTCAACGCGGTCATTGGCTACGAGACCGGGGCGAAGATCGCCAAGCGGGCCTACGCGGAGGGCAGGCCGCTGATCGAGGTCGCCCGAGAGATGACCGATCTGCCCGAGGTGCAGCTGCGCGAGCTGCTCGACCCCGCCCGCCTGACTCGTGGCGGTATCGTGCGCTGAGCGCACGCGTGCTGTCGATAGGCGATGGCGGCCATGCTGGAGCTGCACCATGGCGCGAGGAGACACTATCCACGAATTCTGGTTCGGCACCCTCGATGCGCAGGGCCGGGCCCCCGCCGAGCGCCAGGCCCGCTGGTTCCGTCCCGATCCCGACTTCGATCGCCATGTGCGCGGCCGGTTCGAGGCCGATCTGCGCGCCGCTGCGAGCGGACGCCGCCGCCAGTGGGAGCGCGAGCCCCGCAGTGCGCTGGCGCTGGTGCTGCTGTTCGATCAGTTTCCGCGCAATATGTATCGCGGCACGCCGCGGGCCTTCATGTTCGATGCGCGTGCCCGTGCCTGCCTCGAGGCGGCATTAGAGCAGGGCCTCGAGAGGGCGCTCTGGCCGATCGAGCGCACCTTTCTGTTCATGCCGCTGCAGCATGCCGAGGATCTGGCAGCCCAGGACGAGTCGGTACACCGCTTCGAGGCCCTGGTCGCTGAAGTCCCCGTTGATCAGCGCGATCTGTTCGAGGAGTTCGCGCGCTACGCGCGCGAGCATCGCGAGGTCATTGCCGCCTTCGGGCGCTTTCCGCACCGCAACGCCATCCTCGGTCGCGTCTCGAGCGAGACTGAGCAGGAATACCTGGCCACGGGCGGTGCCAACTGGGGCCAAGGCACTGGCTGAAATGCAACAGCCGTAGGGGCGCCCGGGATCAATCGCGGGGCAAGGACGCTGTGGTTGCAAAGACCGTGATCTCTTCGCGGTCATGGTAGAGCTGGCGTGCGGCCAGCCGCCCGCAGAGCGGCAGCGCTTCGCGCAGGACCTCTAGATGGTCGCGCACTGCCTGCCAGCGCTTCTTCATCGGCAGCTTCAGATTGACCACCGCGTGGCGGCAGTACACCGTTTTCAGCCAGTCGGCGCTCAGTTGCGCGATACGGTGCGGGCGCTCGACCATATCGCAGAGCAGCCAGTCGACCCGCTGGCGAGGCCAGAAAGTGAAACCATCGGTGCGATGGTGGTGTACGCGCGGACTCGCCTCGAGGGTTGCGGCGAGACAGGCGTTATCGACGGCGTCGACCTGGAGGCCGCGCTGCGCCATGAACCAGCTCCAGCCACCCGGCGCCGCCCCCAGATCCACCGCCCGGCGGCCGGGGCGTAGCCAGGCAGTGCGCTCCCGCTCGTTGAGAAACAGTGCCAGCGCCTCTTCAAGTTTCAGCGTGGAGCGGCTCGGTGCACCAGCGGGCGCGCGCAAGCGGGGTATGCCACCGATCCAGGGCGAGGCATTGGCCGGATCGGAGAGCCCGAGAAGCGCCTGATCGCCCGTGAGCAGGAAGACGTGGAGGGTGGGACCGCCGGCATCTTGTACAACGCCGCGCCGTGCCAACGCGTTTGCGATTGGACCGTGCAGCTTGCGTGCGAGGCGCGCGAGCGGGCGGGCCTCCATCGAATCGGCGTGTTCGACGCGCAGCGCGCCGATATGCGAACAGACACCGGCGACGGCGGCAGCGAGCGGCGAGGCGCGATCGGATGGTGTGAGGTCGTCGCAGCGGGCGATGACGCCGCACCACTGACGGGGGAAGACCAGGGTCGTGAAGCGCACCGCGCGCGCTAGCTCCGTCAAGCCGTCCGGCGTGCTCGGGTGGAACTCGACATAGCCATTCCCGGTGCGACACCAGCCGGGGATATCCAGGTCATTCGCCCGGTCACTGACTTCCGCCGCGCAGTCGTTCTCGAGGCCCGGACGGCAGTAGAGCAGGCAGGCGCGGGTGTCGGCGTTCACGTTCATGGAGCAGACCATAGCGTAGCTTGGCCCCGGATGCCTATCTGCCCTTCTCTGCACCGCATGCGCCAGGCGCTGGGCATGGGATGGCTGACGCCCGTGTCGGTGCGGGCTACACTGGGGACATCGCCACCGTGCTGCTAACTGAATGGGATCAGCCGATGGCGCAAAACCTTGGGGAGTCTGATGGGAATCAAGCACTGGCGGATTGCCGGCCTAGTGGCCGTACTCGGCGCACCGTTGTTCGTGATCGGATGTACCTTTGTGGCCCTCGAGCCGGAAGGTGAGCGCGTGGAGGTAGCCGAGTCCGCTGAACAGGTCGAAGAGTGTCAACGGGTTGGCCGTACGCGTGTGACCACGGCCGAACGGGTAGCCTTCATCCTGCGCCGCGACACTGCAATCGAGGATGATCTCGACCGCTTGGCGCGCAACAGCGGGGCCGACCTGGGTGGGGATACCGTGGTGCGCGAGTCGGAAATCGAGGAGGGCCGAGCCACATACGGTGTTTACGATTGCGGACGGTAACGATCTGCCCCGAGTCCGTTGAGCGAAGGATGCGTGATGACCGCAGATGACGCTGGAGTACGCTCACCCCGCGTGTTGAGCGTGGCCGGATCGGATCCCTCGGGTGGTGCGGGAATCCAGGCTGACCTGAAGACCTTCGGCGCGCTTGGCGCCTATGGCATGGCCGCCGTGACGGCGCTCACCGCGCAGAACACCCGCGGTGTGACGGGCGTGAGTGCGGTGGATGCGGACTTCGTCACGGCACAGATCGATGCCGTCTTCGCCGACATCAACGTCGATGCCGTCAAACTGGGTATGCTGGGCGGGCCCGAATCCGTTCACCGCGTCGCTGATTGCCTGCGGCGCCACGCACCACCGTTCGTCGTGCTCGATCCGGTCATGGTGGCCCAGAGCGGCGATCGCCTCGTCGAGGAGCGCACGGTGGAGCGCATGCGAGACGAGCTCGTGCCGCTGGCAACGCTGATTACGCCGAATCTCCCCGAGGCCGCCGTGCTCCTCAACGAGGAGGTCGCGCGGACGACGGCGGAGATGGAAGCGGTCGCCGATCGGCTCGCCGGGCTCGGTTGCTCGGCTATCCTGCTCAAGGGCGGTCACCTGGGTGGAGAGCGCAGTCCGGACCTGTTCTGTGGGCCTGGTGGTGCGATCTGGCTCGATGGCCCACGAATCGACACCGCCAACACCCACGGCACCGGTTGCACCCTAGCTTCCGCTGCGGCCGCATTGGCGCCCGTCGCCACCTCGCTTGAGGTGGCGGTGCGCGCGGCGAAGCGTTATCTCGGTGAATGTATTGCCCACGCCGATGCGCTTGGCGTCGGTGGCGGCAACGGACCGGTGCACCACTTCCATGATCCGGCGGTTCGGGCGCTGCGGCAGCGACTGCTGCGTGCGAGCCGCGCGTGACACAGCCCGCTGTCGCACCGGGTTATTCCGCCTCCGGCGACACCCGTTCAGCGACTCGCAGGAAGCGGGAGGCCCGCTGGTCCGGGGCGCGGGTATAAAGCACGAAGCGATCGAGTTGCAGCGTGATCGCCGGGATATCGGTCCGCTCAAGCCATGCACTCGCGCGCTGTCGGATCGCTGGGCCGGCCGAGCGTGGTGGACGGGCGAGGGTGAGGTGGGGAAGGGCGGGGCGCGACTCGGGCTCCACGCCGGCCGCCGCGCGCAAGGCATCCCTGTGCTCGCCGATGAATGCGGTGAGACGGCCTGCGTCGTCGTCGAGCACCATGCCGTAGGCGGACGGGCGGCGCGGATTGCCCAGGGCCGCGAGCCGCAATGGTTCCACCCGGAAGACCGGGCAGGGCAGGGTTAGTGCTCGCCTCCAAGCCCGGTCTGCGTGCTCGGCGCCGACGGCACCGAGGAAGGCGAGCGTGATGTGCAGGTCCGCCTCGGCCACGCGGCGCAGGCCCGCCGGCAGCCCCTCCCGCAACGAGGGAGCAAGCGCCATCGCGTCAATCGGCCATGCAATGAACCAGTTCGGGGGTGCTCCCATCGCGCCATCACTCCGGGCTCATGTCTGCTGCAATGCGGCGACGTGTATGCACGACCATGCGATTATGGCTGAAAAATGCCGTATAAGTCTTTGTCGAGCAAGTTTTTTCAGGGTGTCGCCGGTGCGCGCACGCTCGACGCGCCCTGAGGCGGCGAGCACAATGGCTTCCTGCTCGGGCGTCCCGGCCCGCTGGCGCGTTTGCGCGGCGGCTCGACCCATGGCGGGAAGGAGGATGCGATGACAGGGCTGGAATCACCAGTCGCCCTGCTCGAGGCGTGGCGCGGCGTCACCGTCCCATTGCGTGAGGAGATGCGCGCCTACGAGACGTGGTTTGCCGAAGAGGGCATTGCTGCGTCGGCGGACGTGGATCGCCAGGGTACGCCCGGTCTGCGCATGCACGACCGCTTCGGGCGGCCGGAGGATCGCGTGCTCTACGGTCCGGTGTATCGGCGCATGCTCGAGCGCGGTTACGCTACCGGGATCGTCGCCCGCGCCGTCGACGAGCAAGCGCTGCTGCCCGGCTACCAACTGGGCTATGTCACTTCCTTTTTTGATCCGGGACTCTACTGCCCCTATACCGTCTCCCTCGGCACGGTGCTGGCGCTGTACAAGTACGGCACCCCGGCCCTCGTGCAGCGTTTCCTGCCGGCGCTGACGCGGCGTGATGCGGGCGTTTGGCAGGGTGCGACCTGGATGACGGAGGCCGGTGGTGGCTCCGACCTCGGACACCAGGTCCGAACCACGGCCCGATGTGAAGGCGACCGTTGGTATCTCACGGGTGACAAGTACTTCTGCAGCAATGTGGATGCAGAACTCGCTGTTGTCGCGGCCCGGCCCAGCGGGGCCGCCAGCGGCGTGCGCGGCCTGGCCCTGTTCCTCGTCCCCCGCTGGCGTGAGGACGGGGGCCTCAATTACCGCATCGTGCGGCTCAAGGATAAGATCGCAACGCGCTCCGTGCCGACCGGCGAGGTCCGCTTCGCCGACAGCGAGGCCTGGCTGCTCGGCCGCGAGGAGACGGGCATCTACCAGATCATGGAGGTCCTCAACGCCTCGCGCGTGGCCAACAGCATAGGCGCGGTCGCGCTCATCCAGCGCGCGCTTGCAGAGGCGTCGAGCTTTGCCCGCGGGCGTGAGGTCTTCGGTCGGCCGCTGGCGCAACAGCCGTTGTTCCGTCGCCAGTTCGCCGAGTGGCAGGAGGAATTGCGGGGCGGTTTCGCGCTTGCTTGGGAGGCAGCCGATCAGCTCGAGCAGGTGTGGCGGCAGGAGCCGCCCTATTCGGCCGCGTACCACCGCTTTCGCTTGCTCGCGCATCTCGCCAAGTTCCGTACCGCCGAGCAGGCCGTCGCGGCTGCCCAGTGGGCAATGGAGGCGCATGGCGGTGCCGGGGTGCTGTACGAGTACCCGCCGGAACGGCTGTTGCGCGAGGCGATGATCCTCGGCATCTGGGAGGGTACGCCCCACCGGCAAATCCTCGATGGCGTTGAGGTCATGGCGCGCAACCGCGCGCACGAAGCGCTGTTCGCCCACCTCGGTGAGCCCGAGGGGGCGGATGCGCTGCGTGCGCGTATCGAGGTCTTGCTCGCCGCCAGCGCCGATGAGCGAGAGGCGGGTGCCGAAGCGCTATTCCGCGAGCTGGCATCGTGGGTGGGGGGCGTGCTCACGCGCTTGCGCTTGCCGCGCGGAGAGAGTGGCACTCAGTAGTTGTACTCGAACGTGATCCGTGCGCCCTGCGGGTTGCCGCCGCGCACCTGGAAGCGGACCACACCGGCCCGCCCTGTCAGAAAATCGAGCTGGACGAAGCCACTGACTGGATCGTCGAGATCGAAACGCGTGGTCGTCGATGCGTCGCTGCGGAAGCGCTCATCACCGCGCACCCACTTGTGCGCAACGCCGGTCTGCAGGTCGACTGCGGGCGTGAGGCCGGTGACGAGCGCAGCGCGTACTTCGCCGGTGTGCCAGTCGAGTATCGATTCGTCACCGTCCTCGTCGGAGCGGTCCGCCCGGGCATACCGCCACCCGAGGCCGGCCGCGAAGCGCAGCGCCCCCTCGCGTGGCCAGATGCCATTGAAGTCGAGGCCGAGGTACCAGCCCGTCGGGTCGACGTCGGCCGTGGCGGTGCGATCGCGCTGGCGTACCCCGATGGCACCGAGCGCGACAGCGCCCCTGATCGAGGCGTTCAGGCGCTCGTGGAACGCGATCCCGACGCGGGTCAGCTCCAGATCGCCGCCGCCGGCATCGTCGTCATACGCCACCTCCAGATCTTCGCGCAGCAGATGGAGTTCGAACGCATCCGATGGACCCAGGGCAGGGCCATGGTCCAGGCCGGGGCCGGCCAGGACCGCATGGGGGAGAGCCAGGAGGGCAACACCGACGGCTGGCGCTTGCAGCCAGGGCGAGACACCAGATATAGGGGTCATATGCGTGCAGAATAGGTGGCACAACGATATACTGCAATGATACCGAAACAGACCGTCCACGGGATGCATGCTGCCCTTTCCGGTGGGCCATGGTCGCGCTGTACGCTTGGTCGGAGCCGAATCGAAATCCATGCACTGCCCATCCTGCCATCACGGCGAGACCCGTGTGATCGATTCGCGCCTGGCGCATGAGGGCGCCCAGGTTCGTCGGCGGCGAGAGTGCGCCGCGTGCGGTGAACGGTTCACCACCTACGAAATCGCCACGGATGCGGCCATGCCGCGGATCGTCAAGCGCGACCACTCGCGCGAGCTGTTCTCCGATGAAAAGCTCCGCGATGGCGTAATGCGCGCGCTGGAGAAACGCCCGGTCGCGACGGAGGCCGTCGATGCGGCGGTCGAGCGGATCAAGCGCAACCTGCGCCAGAGCGGCGAACGCGAGGTGGATTCCCGCCAGCTCGGCGAGTGGGTCATGAGCGAGCTGCGGGGCCTGGACCAGGTCGCCTATATCCGTTTCGCCTCGGTCTACCGCGAGTTCTCCGATGTCGCTGCCTTTCGCGACGAGATCGAGCGTCTCGAACAGGAGCCCGACCCGGCGGCTCGGCGGCAGCAGCTCCCCCTGCTCGACGACGACAGCCCGGATTGAGTGGCCATGGCGCCGGGCACCGACGAGCGCCTGATGGCGCGGGCCGTGCGGCTGGCAGCCCGTGGGCTCTACACCGCCGATCCGAACCCGCGCGTGGGTTGTGTCATCGCCCGAGGTGAGGAGGTCGTCGGTGAAGGGTGGCACGCGGTCGCGGGTGGAGATCACGCCGAGGCCGTGGCGCTCCGGGCCGCCGGGAACCGGGCGCGGGGCGCGAGCGTCTATCTTTCACTCGAGCCGTGTTGCCACCACGGGCGCACGCCGCCATGCACGGATGCGCTTATCGCCGCGGGTGTGGCGCGTGTCGTCTGCGCCCAGCGTGACCCGGATCCGCGGGTGGCCGGGCGTGGCTTCCGCCAGCTTGAGGAAGCCGGCATCCGTGTAGAGCGTCTGGATCGCATGGCGGCCGACGCCCGCGCGCTCAACATCGGTTTCATCAAGCGCATGACCACCGGGCGTCCCTGGGTGCGGGTGAAGCTCGCCACCAGTCTCGACGGGCGCACCGCGCTGGCCAATGGCGAGAGCCAATGGATCACGGCGGATGCGGCGCGCACCGATGTCCATCGTTGGCGCGCGCGTGCCTCCTGCATCCTGACCGGGTCCGGTACGGTGCTCGCGGATGACCCGGGCCTGGATGTGCGCTTGACGCTGGCCGATCTCGGTCTCGAGGGCGGGCCGACACCGAAGCCCTGGGTTGCGATCGTAGACAGCGGGCTGCGGACACCGGCCACCGCCCGTGTATTCGGTCGCCATGACTGCGTGCGGATTTTCACCGCATCGACGGATACGCCGGCCACAAACGCGCTGGCCGCAGCAGGGAGCGAGGTCATCCCGCTGAGGCAGACGGGGAAGGGGCAGGTCGATCTGCAAGACCTGTTGTGGGAGTTGGGACGCTTGCGCGCGAACGAGGTCCATGTCGAGGCCGGTGCGACCCTTTGCGGCGCCCTGCTTGCGGCAGGGCTGGTGGACGAGCTGATCTGGTATGTCGCCCCGAGCATCCTCGGCAGCGATGCGCGCGGCGCCTTTGCGCTGCCGCCCTTGCACGCGATGACTGACCGGGTGCGGGTCCATATCCAGGAAGTCCGGCACGTTGGCCCTGACTTACGCATTCGCGCTTACCCGATCGTCGATCGCGACCACGAGCGGCAATAGGAGATCGTTGTGTCGACAGTAGTAGCCGTGCGCCGTCATGGTATCGCCTGCATCGCGGCCGATTCGCTCACCAGCTTCGGCGAGCAGAAGCAGCCGCCGGCGTACGACCGTTTCAGTGACAAGCTGCAGCGCGTGGGCAATGGTGCGATCTCGATCGTGGGCAGTGCGGCACATGCGCTGGTGATCGAGAGCGTGATCCGCAGCCGCCGTGTGCATCTCGACCTGCGCGATCGCATGCGGATCTTCGAATCCTTTCGTCAGCTCCACGGCGAACTCAAGGAGGCCTACTACCTCAACCCGAAGGATGATGAGGAGGGCACGGAGCCGTACGAATCGACCCGGATTGATGCGCTGATCGCGAACCCCTACGGTATCTTCGGCGTCTACGCCTTGCGTGAGGTCTATGAATACCGGATATTCTGGGCGATTGGCTCCGGGGCTGACTACGCCCTGGGGGCGATGCTGGTCGCCTGGAATGATCCCCAATCCACCGCCGAGACCATCGCGCGGCGCGGCGTGGAGGCGGGCATCGAGTTCGATGCCGGTAGTGGCCCGCCCGTCACGGTCGCGAACTTCCATCTGTATCGAGCCGACTCGGGAGAGTGACATGTTCACCGGGCTGATCGAGGACTGCGGCACCGTGGCGGCCGTCGAGGCGCGCGGTGCGGAGCGGCGCATGCGCATCGAGGCCGATGTCGTCCTGCTTGATGGCATGCAGCAGGGCGACAGCATCGCCGTGGCTGGTGCTTGTTTGACCGCATCCGAGGTCGATGCCACCGGCTTCGTCGCCGATGTCTCGGGCGAGACGCTCGCGCACACCACGCTCGGCGATTATGGCGGCGGTGATACCGTCAACCTGGAGCGTGCGCTGTTGCCGACGACGCGTCTGGGGGGCCACCTCGTCAGCGGCCACGTCGATGGCATTGGTGAGGTCCAAGCCTGTTGGGAAGAGGGGCGCTCATGGCGTTACCGGTTCCGGGTCCCGGCGTCCCTGCAGCACTACATCGCACCCAAGGGCTCCATCTGTGTCGACGGCATCAGCCTCACCGTCAACGAGATCGACGGCGACCTCTTCGGCGTCAACATCATCCCGCATACCATGGCCGTGACCACGCTGGGCCGGGCCGCGGTCGGCACGCGCGTGAACATCGAGGTCGATCTGATCGCCCGCTATCTTGAACGCCTGTTGCGCCGGGATGAAGCGCACGCAGCGCAAGGGGGCGTCTCGCGCGAGTTGCTCGCACGTCACGGCTTCCTCGCTGACGGTGATCACTGATCGGCCACATCCCTCGTCGAACCATCAAGCCTGCGACTGCTCCGATATGTCACTGAACAGCACCGAAGAGATTATCGCCGACATCCAGGCCGGACGCATGGTCATCATCATGGATGACGAGGATCGGGAGAACGAAGGTGATCTCGTCATGGCCGCCGAGAAGGTCAGCGCCCAGGACATCAACTTCATGTCGATGCATGGGCGCGGCCTGATTTGTCTCACGCTCACGCGCGAGCATTGCCGCCAACTTCGCCTGCCGCTGATGGTCTCGCAGAACGACGCCCCCCATCGGACCAACTTCACTGTCTCGATCGAGGCGGCCGAGGGCGTGACCACCGGGATATCGGCCGCAGACCGGGCGCGCACGGTCCAGGCCGCAGTCGCCCCCGATGCCCGCCCCGAAGACCTGGTCCAGCCCGGGCACATCTTCCCGCTGATGGCGCAGGGGGGCGGTGTCATCGCACGCGCCGGCCACACCGAGGCCGGCTGCGATCTCGCCCGGCTGGCCGGGCTGACGCCCGCGGCCGTGATTGTGGAGATCCTCAACGAGGACGGGACCATGGCGCGCCGACCCGACCTCGAGGCGTTTGCGCGTCGCCACGGTATCAAGATCGGCACCATTGAAGATCTGATCCGTTATCGATTGCAGCACGAGAAGACGCTGGAGTGTGTCGCCGAGACCGACCTGGCTACGGATTTCGGTGAGTTCCGCCTCTATGCCTACGCCGACGACATCGACAACGGCCTCCACCTGGCACTGGTCGCCGGTGAGATCTCCGCGGACGAACCGACCAATGTCCGGGTGCATGTGGAGGACTTTCTCAGCGACACGCTGCGGGCCCGGGTCGGCTCGGGCTGGCCATTGCACGACGCCATGCAGCGGATCACCGAGATGGGGCAGGGGGTGGTCGTCATCCTGCGACGACCGGAGGACCCGCGCGCACTCGTACAGCGACTCTACGAATACCAGGTGGCGGACGCCCGGCATAATGCCACGGGCAAGGGCTCCGCTGAACCGGAGGACCTGCGCACCTACGGCACGGGCGCCCAGATCCTCGCGGATCTGGGCGTCGGGCGCATGCGCCTGCTCAGTGCCCCGAAGATCTTCCACGGCATCGCCGGCTTCGGCCTGGAAGTGGTCGACTACATCAGCGAGTAAGCGCGCCGCTCGTCATGGGCGCAGCGGCGACGTACACTGGCGCGCGAGCACAATCCAAGCGGCAAGGGTAGAACCGTTCATGGCGGAACCACACATCATCGAAGGCGACCTCCAGGCGCCCGACGCCCGTATCGCGTTGGTCGTGGCGCGTTTCAATGGCTTCATCACGGAATCTCTGCTCGGTGGTGCTCGCGATCAATTGCAGCGTTCCGGTATTGCGAACGAGCAGATCACGATCGTGCGCGTGCCGGGATGCTATGAGATGCCCCTGGTCGTCGATCGCATCGCCGCGCGCGGCGAGCAGGACGCCATCGTCGCGCTAGGCTGCGTCATCCGCGGCGCGACCGCTCACTTCGAGTATGTCGCCGGCGAGTGCAGCAGTGGTCTCGGACAGGCGGCGGTGCGCCACGGCGTGCCGGTGGCCTTCGGTATCCTGACCACGGAAACCATCGAACAGGCGCTCGAGCGCGCGGGCACCAAGGCGGGCAACAAGGGCGGCGACGCCGCCCAAAGCGCGCTCGAGATGGTCAGTCTGTTGCGTCGGCTCTGAGCCATGAACCAGCGTAATCGCTCCGTGCAGGCAGCGCGCCACCGTGCCCGTCGCCTCGTCATCCAGGCGCTCTATCAGTGGCAGGTCGGTGGCGACGAGCCGAACGACATCGTCGTCCAGTTCCTCGAGCATCGCGTCACGGATGATGCCGACGCAGACTATTTCCGCGAGATCATGCGCAGTCTGATCGCTGGGCTTACCCGCATCGATGAGGCAATCGAACCGCTGCTGGAGCGCTCGCTCGCGATGGTCGATCCGGTTGAGCGCGGTATCCTCCGCCTGGCGGCCTGTGAGCTGCTGGAGCGCTACGAGGTGCCTGCGGCGGTCGTGATCGATGAGGCCGTCGAACTCGCACGGGAGTTCGGCGCCGATCAGGGCCACCGTTTCGTCAATGGGGTGGTCGACCGCCTCGCGCGTGGAATCCGGACCCATGAGCTCGGCCCACCCGCCGCCTCCTCCTGAAGCTATCGCCGCCTCGGACGCCCATGCGCGGTGAATTTGACCTCATCGAAGGCGTTTTCGCGAATCTGACGCCCGCAGGGGCAACGGTGCTGCGCGGCATCGGCGACGATTGTGCGCTCCTGTCGGTGCCCAGCGGCCAGGCACTTGCGGTGACCACGGACACACTGGTTGATGGCGTGCACTATCCCTGCGCCACGGCACCGGCCGACGTCGGCTGGAAGGCACTCGCCTGCAGCCTCAGCGATCTCGCCGCAAAGGGGGCCGAGCCGGCGTGGGCGACCCTCGCGCTGGGACTGCCGCAGCTCGACACCGACTGGGTCGAGCGATTCGCTCACGGTTTCGCTGAACTGGCCGCGCAGCATGGCGTGTCGCTGGTCGGTGGCGATCTCGTGCAGACATCCACGACAACGATCACGGTGCAACTTGGTGGCCATGTGCCTCCGGATGCGTTCATACCGCGCGGCGGTGCCGCGCCTGGCGACCCGATCTTTGTCTCGGGTTGGCCCGGAGAGGCCGCCGCGGCGCTGGCGCGGGGGCCGGAGCACGTGGATCCAGCGCTGCGCGCACGCCTGGATCGTCCCGAGCCGCGCGTCGCGCTCGGGTACTGCCTGCGCGGATGGGCGAGCGCAAGCATCGATGTCTCCGACGGGCTCGTTGCGGATCTCGGGCATATCCTGCGAGCGAGCGGCGTTGGCGCCTGCCTCGATGCCCAACGACTGCCCATCTCACCGCGCCTGCGCGCGATCGGCGATACCGATACGAGTCGGCGTTGGATGCTCTACGGCGGGGACGACTACGAACTGTGCTTCTGTCTTTCTGGGAACTTAAGCAGAGAAATCAGTAATTTGGATCATTTACCTCATCCGATTACTCAAATAGGGGCGGTCGAGGAGGAACCGGGTATCCGTCTGCGCGGCGAAGCCGGCGATGTGTACGAGCTGGCGCCTCACGGCTATCAACACTTCAACGGAGATCACGATGGCAGCTCGCAATGATCCCTCCCTCGTGGATCTGCGCGACCCGGGGATGCTGCTGGCGCTCGGCTTCGGCAGCGGGCTACTGCCGAAGGCACCGGGCACTTGGGGCACGGTTGTCGGGTGTTTGCTGTTTGCGGCACTCGCTCCCCTTGGCGTCGTGCCCACGGCAGTGGCCACCGTAGTGGCCATCGGCGTCGGCATCCCGCTGTGCGGTCGCGCGGCCAAGCGGCTCGGCGTCCATGACCACTCGGCCATCGTCTGGGATGAGATCGCGGGCGTCATGCTCACGCTGCTGTTCGTGCCCTTCCATTGGGCCTGGTTGCTGGCTGGGTTCCTGCTCTTTCGATTCTTCGATGTGCTCAAGCCCTGGCCGATCAGTTGGCTCGATCGGCGCGTGCCCGGGGGGCTCGGCATTATGCTTGACGACGTACTGGCGGGTGCCGCCGCGGGGGCGGTCCTTTTCGGCGCGGCACACCTGCTTGGGGGGTGAATCCACCTCAGGGCGCCTCGAACAGCTCCTTGCGCTTGTCGCGGACATCGCCCGGCGCGAGCCCTTGATCGCGCCGATCGGCGACATCCTCGGCCTCGATGGCCGTGAAGTCCTCGGGGAGTTGGTAGGCATTACCCCAGGCCTGGAGTGAATAGTTCAAGACTTCGGCGACGTCACCGTCGTCAAGGTGCGCCATCGGCGCCATGAAGCCGCGGTAGGTCTCGCCATCCACCTCGATGTCGCCACTGAGCCCGTAGAGCACGACATCGATCAGATAATCGGTGCCTCCTTCTCGGGCGTAGAGACTCGGCAAATGTCCCGCAAGCGGCGGGAAGGCCCCCGCTCGACCTCGCCCGCTCTCCCGGTGACATGCAACGCAGGAACGCGCATAGAGCTGTTCACCGCCTGGGTCGGCCGTCGCCTCGACCGGCAGCGTGCCCTCGAATTCGGCGGTCCTGTCCGCATCGTCCTGATCATGCTGTGTTTGGCTGAACAGGTAGATCGTGTAAAGCAACGAGGCGGTGATGACGATTACCACCGCCCCCATGCCGAGGATGAGCCAGGCTTCTCGTCGCATCGTTGCACTCGTTCCGGGCAGAGAGGGGGTCAGGGGAGCAGGAGGCCGTACGCGCGGAGCATGCCGGCGAGCGGGATCAGCGGCAATCCCACGAGCGCCGTGGGATCGCGCCCCTCCATGCGGTCGAACAGCGTGATGGCATATCCCTCCGAGCGGATGCTGCCCGCGCAGTCATAGGGGGCTTCGGTGTGCAGGTAACGCTCGATTTCCTCGTCGGTGAGGGCCCGGAAGTGGATCGTGAACGGCTCTCGTAGCGTGCTCTCGACCCCACTCGCGCTGTCGCGCACACACAGCCCGGTATGGAATTCGACCCGCTGACCGCTGCACTGGCGGAGTTGCTCGCGTGCGCGTTCATGCGTGCCCGGCTTGGTCAGGATGCGACCACCGACGGCGGCGACCTGATCCGATCCGATCACAAGGGCATCGGGGAACTGCCCGGCTACACTGTCGGCCTTGATCCGCGCCAGGCGCTCGACGAGGCATTCGGGGGGCTCCTGCTCCCCGGGCGTTTCATCGCAGTCAGGCGAGCAGGTGACGAACGGCAGACGCAGGCGTTCGAGAAGTTCACGGCGATAGGGCGAACTGGAGGCGAGGACGATTCGACGCGCATTCATGGAGAGCTATTCTCACTGCGATGGATGGGCCGCATGCCGAGCGGGCCATTGGCCGCTCGGCCGAGGCCCTTTGGCGCTCGCGACAGGGGGTGGCGCTTTGCGGGCAACCCGCATGAGTCAGGCCGCCCGGCCCGCGCGCGCAGCGTACCGAAGGCGCTCCGTGCCAACAAGGGGGCTTTGACAGAAACACGTCGGCGCCGTAGCATCACCCGGCTATGTCGAAGTCGCTACCGGCCCAACTCGATGCCGTGGCCTGCGCCGCGCGTGGGCGCTCACTGCATGGAGCGCTGCCGATCGCTGTCTTCCATCGGTTGGCGGAATGGCTTGAAAGTACCAGTGGTAGCCTCGAATTCGCGCTCGAGTTCGGCCAGGATGAGCAAGGGCGCAGGTGCTTGCGGGGGCATGTGACCGGCGAGCTGCAGTTACTGTGTCAGCGCTGCGGGCACCGCTATGGCCTGCCCCTTGATCAGGATTTTGAACTGATCATGGTGGACTCGGATGCCGAGGCCGACTTGCTGCCTGAAGAGCTCGATGCGGTTACCATTGGCGATCGTCGGTCCGTCCACACTGTCGATTTGCTTGAAGACGAGCTGATTCTGGCACTGCCACTGGTGCCGCGTTGCGACAGTGTACGGGTATGTACACCAGCCGTGGAGCTGCTGGATTCGGAAGCATTGCTCGCGCAGGAGGAGGGTACACGCCAGCAGCCATTCGCCGAGCTGATGGGCGGTGATGATCAGATAGAACAATAGGTTACAGACATAATTTCTCAGTCTTTTGAAAGGAGAGAGCCATGGCAGTCCAGCAACGGCGCAAGAGCCCATCCCGGCGAGGCATGCGACGGGCCCACGATGGCCTGCGGAAGCCAACCCTGTCCACCGAGCCCACTACCGGCGAGGTACACCGGCGCCACCACGTGTCTCCGGAG
The DNA here is from genome assembly GCA_007134775.1 of Ectothiorhodospiraceae bacterium. GTDB lineage: Bacteria > Pseudomonadota > Gammaproteobacteria > XJ16 > Halofilaceae > Halofilum. Next base: position 141,157 of record SLKC01000071.1, read on the forward strand.
GGGTTCTATCGCGGCCGCAAGGTCGTAGAAACGGTAGAAGACGACGAGGACGAGGACTAGAGCGGCTAGCCGTTATAGAGGCACGATGCGTTGACCGGCACGAGCGATAAACGCCGGATGACCACACTCGCCATCGACGCGATGGGTGGTGATCATGGGGCAGGCGTCATCGTGCCGGCCGCTGTCGCGGCCCTTCAGCGCCATGCGCACCTCGAGCTCGTCCTCGTCGGCGACGAGGGTGTTCTGCGTGAGGCCTTGGAAACCGGCGGCGGGCATCCAGCCCGCTTGCACGTGCATCACGCATCCCAGATCGTCGGCATGGACGAGCCGCCGGCCCAAGCGCTGCGTTTTAAGAAGGACTCGTCGATGCGGGTGGCCATCGATCTCGTTCGAGACGGACGCGCGGATGCCTGCGTCAGCGCGGGTAACACGGGCGCGCTGATGGCGACGGCCCGGTATGTTCTGAAGACCCTGCCGGGTCTGGACCGGCCCGCGATTTGTACGGCAATGCCCGCGAGTCAGGGGCATACGCACATGCTCGACCTCGGTGCGAACGTCGAATGCTCTGCAGAGCACCTCGCGCAGTTCGCCGTTATGGGCTCCATACTTGCCACTGCTGTCGACAGTGTCGACGCGCCGCGCGTCGGTCTGCTCAATGTCGGTGCCGAGCAGATCAAGGGCAACGATCAGGTTAAGGAGGCAGATCGCCTGCTGCGCCAAAGCGACCTCAATTACATCGGATTTGTCGAGGGCAACGATATCTATGGCGATCGCGTCGATGTGATCGTCTGCGATGGGTTCGTGGGTAATGTATCGCTGAAGACCAGCGAGGGGGTTGCCGAACTCATCGGCTCGTACCTGCGTCAGGAGTTCGGTCGCAACCTGTGGAACCGGATGGTGGGGGCGCTGGCACTGCCCATATTGCGCCGGATCAGGGAGCGTATCGATCCTCGGCGCTACAACGGCGCCAGCCTGCTCGGGCTGCAGGCGACCGTCATCAAGAGTCACGGCAGTGCGGACAGCGTCTCGTTCGGTCACGCGATCGACATCAGTGTCCTGACCGTTGACAAGGACGTGCCCGAGCGCATCGACCGCCATCTGGAAAAGTATCTTGCAGGGAGTGGGCCGTCGTGAGCTTCGCGCGCTTGAGTGGGACCGGGAGCTACTTGCCCGAAAGGGTCATGACCAATGCCGAACTCGAGGCGCTGGTCGATACCAACGATGAGTGGATTCGGGAGCGCACCGGTATCCAGCAGCGCCACATCGTGGGTGACGACGAGACCACTTGCGATATCGCCGAACATGCCGCACGCCGGGCCCTGACGGCCGCCGGTCGGTCGCCGAGCGACGTCGATCTCATCGTCTTCGCGACCACGACACCGGACCGGATCTTTCCGGCCACGGCGTGCCTGCTGCAGGCTCGTCTTGGCATCCACGGCTGTACCGCATTCGACGTACAGGCCGTGTGCACCGGCTTCGTCTATGCGCTCGGTATCGCCGATCGATTCATCCGCACTGGCGGTGCCCGCTGTGCACTGGTCGTCGGCGCGGAAACCCTGTCGCGCATCGTGGACTGGACCGACCGCGGGACCTGTGTACTCTTCGGCGATGGCGCCGGCGCCGTCGTGCTCGAGGAGTCGAAGGGAGCGGGCATCCACTCCACCCATCTGCATGCCGATGGCCACTATGCCGACCTTTTGCATGTGCCGCGTGACAGTACCGATGATCCCGCCGGCAATGAGATGCCCGGTGGGTACATCCGGATGAAAGGCAACGAGGTGTTTCGTATGGCGACGAATACCCTCGGGCGGATCGTCGACGAGACCTTGCTCGCGAACGGCCTGGAGAAGCGGGACATCGACTGGCTCGTCCCCCACCAGGCCAATATCCGCATCATCGCGGCCACGGCGCGCAAGCTGAACCTGCCGCTCGAGCGGGTCATCGTCACGGTCGAGCGCCACGGCAACACTTCGGCCGCCTCGATACCACTGGCACTGGATGTGGGGATCCGCGATGAGCGCATCCAGCGCGGCGATATGGTCCTGCTCGAGGCATTCGGGGGCGGTTTTACCTGGGGCTCGGCACTGCTCACATACTGATCGGCAGCATCGATCCCGGCTGAACGGGCACCCACGCGGCAGCCGTTGTAGAGAATAGGGCTGAGGCAACGGCGCAGGGGGAGCGGGAATGGCGCGCGTATTGATCGCCGACGATCACGAGCTCGTACGAGCAGGGATCCGCCGCCTGCTCGAGGATCTGGAGCAGACCATCGTCGCCGAGGCGGCAACCGGCGAGGAGGCGGTTGATCTCGCCCGCCGGCAGCGCCCCGAGATCGCGTTCATCGACATCCATATGCCCGGGATGGGCGGTGTCGAGGCAACCCGTCGTATCCGCCGCCATCTGCCTTCATGTTGCGTCATCATCCTCACCGCGCATCTCGATGGCCCGCTGCCCCGGACGCTGCTCGAAGGCGGTGTCGATGGGTTCCTGGCCAAGGGCTCATCGGTCGATGAGATGGCCGAAGCGATCGCCCAGGTGCTGCAGGGCAAACGCTACCTGGGGCATCAGATCGCACAGCGACTCGCCCTGGCGGCGGTGGAGGGCGAGCGCGAGTCGCCGTTCGACCGGCTCACCAACCGCGAGCTGCAGATCGCGCTCAAGCTGCTCGCGGGGGAACCGAACCGGGTAATCGCGGAGGAGCTGATCTTGAGCCCCAAGACCGTCACTACCTACCGCCAGCGTATCCTGAACAAGACGGGATGCCGTACGATGGCGGAGCTGTTGCGCCTGGCCATCCAGCACAACCTCGTCTCGTGGGATCGTGAGCTGCCTCCGGAGGCAGAGTGACCGCGTCGGTCCCGCCCACGGTGTTCGATCCAGGCTGTCGCGACTGTCCGCGACTGGCAGCCCATCTCGATCGGGTCCGTGCCGACTTTCCCGGCTATCATGCCGCACCGGTGGCGCCCTTCGGGCCGACGGACGCCCGGCTACTCATCGTCGGCCTCGCGCCCGGTATGCATGGGGCGAATGCCACGGGGCGGCCCTTCACCGGCGACCACGCCGGCATCCTGCTCTACCGGAGCCTCTACGAGATCGGCTTGGCGAACCAGCCCGAGGCGACGAGTATCGACGACGGGCTGGAACTCTATGACTGCCGTGTGACGAATGCCGTGAAGTGCCTGCCGCCCGGTAACCGCCCGCATACGGCCGAGGTCCGTACCTGCAACGCCTTCCTCGCTGCCGAGATCGCCCGGTTTCCGCCCCGGGTCGTGCTCGCACTCGGCCGCGTCGCGCACGATGCCGTGCTGCGGGCGCTGGCGCGGCGGCTCAGCGCCCATCCCTTCGGCCACGGCCGCGAACACGGGCTCGATGGCGCCATGACACTGATCGACTCCTATCACTGCAGCCGCTACAACACCCAGACCCGTCGACTGACTGCCGAGATGTTCCGCGATGTCCTCGCACGCGCGGCCGTCCTGCGCGAGGTCTCCGAAACACCGGGCAGCGCAGATGGTCCAACAACGTCGATGCGTGGACAGTGAAGGGCAGCGAGCACGACGTGAGCGAGACCGGTAGCGAGCCATTCGATGCAAAGGCATTCCTGCGCACGGTCTCGACCCGGCCGGGCGTTTATCGCATGCTCGATGCCCAGGGGCGCGTGCTCTACGTCGGCAAGGCAAGCAACCTGCGCAATCGGCTCGGGAGCTACTTCCGCGACCGCGTCGACTCACCGAAGACGCGGGTCATGCTCTCCCACATGGCCGATGTCCAGGTCACCGTCACCCATACCGAGGCCGAAGCACTGCTCCTTGAGCATACACTGATCAAGGAGCATCGCCCGCGGTACAACGTGCTGCTGCGCGATGACAAGAGCTACCCCCATATCTACCTCTCCACCCAGGACGAGTATCCCCGTCTGGCTCTCCACCGCGGCAGCACGAGCGGTTCGGGGCGCTACTTCGGGCCCTATCCGTCCGCCGGGGCGGTACGCAATACGCTTTACCTGATGCAGAAGCTGTTCCGGGTACGCCAGTGCTCGGACACCTACTTTCGCAATCGCTCGCGGCCCTGTCTGCAGTACCAGATCGATCGCTGCACGGCGCCGTGTGTCGGCTACATCACACCCGCGGACTATGCCCGGGACGTCGAGCATGCCCGGCTCTTCCTCGAAGGGCGGGATGAGCAGGTCGTGCAGGGGCTGGTTCAGCGCATGGACGAGGCGGCGGCTGCCCGTGACTATGAAACCGCGGCGCAGATCCGCGACCGCATCCACGACATCCGCAAGGTCCGCGAACACCAGGCCGTCACGGGCGTTCGCGGCGATGTCGATGTCGTCGCCTGCAAAACCCAGGACGGCCAGAGCTGTATCCAGCTCTTCCTCATCCGCGACGGGCGCAATCTCGGCAATCGCGCCTTCTTCCCAGCGACGCCGCAGGGCGCCGACGAGCGCGACGTACTCTACGGCTTCATCACCCAGTACTACCTCGCGCATGAACCGCCGGGCGAGATCCTGCTCTCGCACGAACTCACCGATCGCACCGTCGTTGAATCGGTGCTCCGCGAGCGCGCCGGCCACGCCGTCCAGCTCACCTCCCGTGTGCGCGGCGAGCGCCGCCGCTGGCTCGACCTGGCCCGGGCGAATGCCGCCGATGCCCTGGCGAGCCGGCTTGCCTCGCGGGCCGGTATGCAGGCGCGCCTGGAGTCCCTGGCCAATATCATGGCGCTCGATGCCCCGCCACAACGCATTGAGTGCTTCGACGTCAGCCATACCCGGGGTGAGGCGATGGTCTCCGCCTGTGTCGTCTTCACCAGCGAGGGGGCAGCGCGCAACGAGTACCGCCGGTTCAACATCCGCGATGTCGAACCCGGCGATGACTACGCCGCGATGTACCAAGCCGTGCAGCGGCGCTACCGCCGGTTGCGCGATGAGGGGCGGACGCTGCCCGATCTGGTGTTGATCGACGGCGGCAAGGGGCAGCTGAGCCAGGCGCGGGCGGCACTCGATGCCCTCGATATCGGGCCGGACCGCCTGCTGCTCGTCGGGGTGGCCAAAGGGGCCGAACGCAAGCCGGGGCAGGAAACCCTCTACATTGGTGATACCCTGAACGAACTGACCGTGGATGCCGAGACACCGGGCCTGCATCTCGTCCAGCAGATCCGAGACGAGGCCCATCGTTTCGCCATCACCGGGCACCGTGGTGCGCGCGCAAAGGCGCGCAACCGCTCGGTCCTGGAGGATATCCCCGGCCTTGGCCCGAAACGCCGCGCCGACCTGCTCAAGCACTTCGGTGGCCTCCAGGGCGTGCGCCGGGCCGGTGTCGAAGAGCTCGCCGAGGTGCCCGGCATCAGTACACGGCTCGCCCGCATCATTTATGATACGACCCACGGCAAAGCGGCCGGAGAGGAGAGATGAAGCTGACACTGCCGACCGCCCTGACGCTGGGACGCATCGGACTCGTGCCGGTGCTCGTAGCGCTGTTCTATCTCCCCTTCGAATGGGCCGGACCGGCGGCAGCGATCGCCTTCGCCCTGGCGGCAATCACCGACTGGCTCGATGGCTTCCTGGCCCGCCGGTGGGATCAGCAGTCGGCCTTCGGTGCGTTCCTCGATCCGGTAGCGGACAAGATCATGGTCGCGATCGTTTTGATCATGCTGGTGCAGGACAACCCGACGGTCTGGCTAGCGCTACCGGCGATGGTGATCATCTCCCGGGAGATCGTGATCTCCGCGCTGCGAGAATGGATGGCGGAGATCGGTCAGCGGGCACGCGTGGCGGTTAGCATGTTGGGGAAGCTCAAGACGGTGTTGCAGATGGTTTCGCTGGTGCTGATGCTTTGGGCCCAACCGATCGCGGGGCTTCCCGTGTACTACATCGGCATGGTCTTGCTCTACGTCGCCGCCTTGCTTACACTCTATTCAATGTATGAGTACCTGCGCGCGAGCTGGGAGGCCGGTCTCGTCGGGCCACAGGGAAGCGCGCAGAACGGCTCGTGAGGCTTGACAGCAAACGGGCTGTGACTAAAATAGTGAGTTGCCGAGCGGGAATAGCTCAGTGGTAGAGCACAACCTTGCCAAGGTTGGGGTCGCGAGTTCGAATCTCGTTTCCCGCTCCATTTTTGCCGTATGACCTCGGTCTTCCCGGGGTTTTTTTGTTTCCGCTACCCGGATGCAATGTGGCAGGCTACCGGCTAGGTGGCAGAGTGGTGATGCAGCGGCCTGCAAAGCCGTGTACGTCGGTTCGATTCCGGCCCTAGCCTCCATATTCTTCTGCCACCACAAAAACCCCGCCCGGGTGGCGAAACAGGTAGACGCAGAAGACTTAAAATCTTCCGGGCCTAGCGGCCCATGCCGGTTCGAGTCCGGCCCCGGGCACCATCACCGCTTCCAGTACGTTCCCAACCGATCCAGTCACACCCCTGAAACCCGCAGTGGTCCGAGTTCGATCTCGACGGCGCGAGCTGGCGCATACCGGCCAAGCGCATGAAGGTCAAGCGTGAACACGTCGTGCCGCTATCCGACCAGGCCGTAGAAGAGTTCGGCGAGTTGGAGGCGAACACGGACCGCCCTACGCGCGACGACTAGGATTACAGCCCCCCGATAGCGGGCGATGCCTTCACCTTCCGCCGGAGACGTCGAGCAGAGCGCCGGTGGTGTAGGAGGCTTCGTCGGAGAGCAGCCACGCGACGGCGGTCGCTACCTCGTCGGCCTCGCCGCCGCGGGCCATGGGGACACCGCCGGCCAGGCGCTCGACCCGATCGGGATCTCCGCCCGCGGCATGGAATTGGGTGTGGATGAGCCCCGGGCGGACGGCGTTGACCCGCACGCCTTCCGTAGCGACCTCCTTCGCCAGGCCGATGGTCAGGGTGTCGATGGCCCCCTTCGAGGCCGCGTAATCGACATACTCGCCGGGCGAGCCCAGGCGTGACGCGGCGGAGGAGAGATTGACGATGGCACCGCCGCGGCCACCGTGGCGTGTCGACATCCGCCGCACGGCCTCGCGTGCGCAGAGGAACGAGCCGGTGACGTTGGCCGCGAACAGGCGTTGCAGGCGGGCCGCATCCATTGCGTCCACCCGCGCCTGGGGCTCGGCGTAACCGGCCGCGTTGACCAGCCCGGTGATCGGTCCGAGCTCCGCCTCGGCGTCGCGGAAAAGGGCCTCGACTTGGGCCTCATCGGCGACATTACAGGCGAATGCCGACGCCCGTCCGCCCGCGGCGGAGATGGCTTCGGCCACCGATCCAGCGGCCTGTGCATCGCTGCGATAGCCTAGCACCACCGCGTCACCTCGATGCGCGATGCGATGTGCCACGGCGGCACCGATACCACGGCCGCCACCGGTGATCACCGTTACCCTGTTACCACGATTCATGCATGCTCTCCGGTGGCCAAGTGCATTCCCCACGGCGGCCGCTCGACAATCGCTGCGCAGCCGATCATGGCGATAGGAGCGCTCCGGCGGAGATCGTGTCTTGATGCAGGCGACTGCATGTGTGCAGACGCACCGACGCTACACGCGGATTCGGGGCGTTGCAATTGCTACCATGCGCATTGGATCTCTCAGCTGGATGACTCGCCATGAACTCCGTGGAAGCGCGACTGGATCGCTGCCTTGCCGCCCTCGCCGCCACTGGCGATGGGGGGCACCCGGAGATGTGCTCGGGCCCGAGCTGCAGGCGCTGCTCAGCGACTGGGATCGTCGCGGTGCCGATGGCGCGCATACCTTCGCAGAATCGGTGAACATGGCTTGCGATGCGTTTGCCGCCAACCGGAAACGCCACCAAAGGTGACCGCAATGGCAGCTAGTACTTGCAGGGCTTTGTTCCCACGTGCCTGCGCACGCCTGAGGGGATCTGCATGGCTGTGAAGCCGAGCAATCTGATCCTGGTCGCGGTCCTCGGTGTCCTCGCCTGGACGATGTGGCGGAGCCCGGAGTTCACGGAGATCGCCGCGGGTGTCGCCATATTCCTGTTCGGCATGATGTCGCTCGAGCGGGGGTTCCGAACCTTCACCGGCGGTACCCTGGAAACCCTCCTGCAGGCCTCTACCAACCGGCTTTGGAAGAGCATCGGGTTCGGCATCGTCAGTACGACGCTGATGCAGTCGAGCACGTTGGTCTCTCTGGTCACGATCTCCTTTGTAAGCGCACAAATGATCCCGTTGGCGTCGGGGATCGGTGTGGTCCTCGGCACCAATCTGGGCACGACCACCGGTGCCTGGCTGATCGCCGGACTCGGTCTGCGGGTGGATATCTCAGCCTATGCCATGCCCTTGCTGATCTTTGCGACCGTGCTCATGTTCCGGCGCGATCACCTTACGAAGGGGATAGGCAACATCCTGCTGGGCGTCGGTTTCTTGTTCCTGGGCATCCACTTCATGAAGGAGGGGTTCGATGCCTTTCAGGATTCCTTCGACCTCGCTGCCTACGCCATGGAGGGCATGGTGGGGCTGTTGCTCTACATCGCCATCGGCATGGTCATCACGGTCATCATGCAATCGAGTCATGCCACGCTGCTGGTGGTCATCACCGCGTTGGCTGCGGGGCAGGTGACCTACGACAATGCGCTGGCCTTGGCGATTGGTGCGAATCTGGGCACGGCGGTGACGACCGCCCTTGGGGGAATGAGCGCGCACCTTGGGGGCAAACGCCTCGCGGTGGCCCATGTGATCTTCAATGGGGTGACGGCGCTGGTGGCCGTTGTCTTCATGGACTGGATACGGATTGGCGTCGACTGGAGCAGTCACCTTGTCGGCATCGCCGAAGACGACTTCCTCCTGCGTCTGGCGCTATTCCATACGCTCTTCAACCTCCTGGGTGTACTGCTTTTCGCACCCTGGACACGACAGTTCGCCCGGCTGCTGGAGCGCCACGTCCGCTTTGTTTCCGCACGCGTGGCCCGACCGCAATTCCTGCACCGCGATGCGTTGAAGGTGCCCGAGGTGACGGTAGCCACCGTGCGCAAGGAGGTCGGGCATCTCTACGAGAATGCCTTTACATTGATCGCACATGGCATCAGCTTGCGACGTGCCGTGATCCATTCCGAGGAGTCGCTGCAGCACGCAGTGGCCCATAGCCGGCGGATCATGCCCCTCGATATCGATGACGATTATGAGAATCGGATCAAGAACCTGCAGAGCGCCATCGTGGAGTTCATCAGCGAAAGCGGGGCCAGTGGGCTGCCGCGATCGACGGCTGAACAGCTCTATGGGCTGCGCCATGCAAGCCAGAACATTGTCCTTGCGGTCAAGGACATGAAGCATCTGCACAAGAACCTGGCACGCTTCGGTCGTTCACCGAACCCGGCGATCCGTGAGCGTTACGACGAGATCCGTGTGTTGCTGGCAGGTCTGCTACGCGAGATCGAACGATTGCGTGAGGAAGAGCCCAGTGCCTCGACCGTGCTCGCGCTGGATGCGTACAAGGTGCACGTGGAGCGCTTTTACAGCGACTTCAACGCGCGCCTGGACGAGGCGATCCGTATGCGGCAGATGCGCGGGGTCGAAGCCACCTCGCTGATGAATGATGCCGGTTACGCCAACGACATCGCGCGCATGCTCATCGAGGCAGCTGAAACGTTACTGGTGGCGCAGGATGAGCAGGTTCGCCGGGCGCAGAGCCGCGTCGCGCTCAGCGATGAAGAGGTCCGGGCCGCAGCGCAGTCAGAACACAGCGAGAAGGAGCAGTCATGAGGTCGATTCACAGGCGTGCGAACCGGGGAAGCGGCTGTGGGGTGCAGCCGTGAAGACCAAGAAGCTACTCGCGAGATTGCGCTCCTTTCTCGACGCCGAGCGAGGCGAGCAGATCAGGGAGATGGACTCGGTTCGCGCAGTGCTGCACGACCTGCGGGCGAAGCAGCGCAAGTTCGAGGCCAAACTGGCAGCGGATCCGACAAGGGAAGATCGCGACGAGATCGAGGGCAAGCTGTGGGCCATACGTGTGCAACGACGCAAGGGCCTGGAGCGATTGCGTGAACTCTCCACGCACAAGGGCCGTTCTGAACGCGAGGAGTGACGCCGCGACGATAGCGGCGGCATGGGGAAGGAGTCGGCAAGGAGAACGGCCTGCACGGCGATGACGACGCGGTCATCCGGGCATCCGGCGACCCAGGCGCGGACCTTGTCGCGCCGTGTCTCCTCGTCGAGCACGCTGTAGCGGTCGAGGTATCCGAGCTCCACAGACCCTGCAAAGAATTGCACATGGCTGTCGATGAAGCCCGGCAGCAGCGTCGCGCCACCGGTCGGAGCGCAACACAGGCCGTCGAAGGCTGGAGGGCAACTGCTGGAACATCGTCGTGTTGCTATAGTGCTCCCATGTGCGGCCGCTACACCCTGCGTGATCCCTCTTCCCACGATGGGCTGACGAATGAGCCGGCGTCGCCGCTCGTGCCGCGCTACAACATTGCGCCCAACGAAGCCAAGCGCCAGGGTCGCAATCGCACCCGTGGTCCCGGAATGATGGTGCCTGGCGGCGAGCGCGGCATTGACGGAGGTCCACCTCATGGCCCGTGACCCGCGTTACGACATCCTCTTTGAACCCGTGCGCATCGGCCCGGTGACCACACGCAATCGGTTCTACCAGGTTCCGCATTGCAATGGGATGGGGCGTACCCATCCCTCAAGCATGGCGGAGATGCGGGGCGTGAAGGCCGAGGGTGGGTGGGGCGTCGTCACCACCGAGGAAGTCGATATCCACCCGACCTCCGAGATGAGTGACGCGATCGAGGGTCGCCTCTGGGACGATGCCGATCTCCCGGCGCTCACGCGCATGGTGGAACGCGTCCATGCCCATGGTTCGCTCGCCGGCATTGAACCGGCTCATCTCGGTGCGCACGCGGCCAACCACTACAGCCGCGAGGTGCCGTTGGCGCCGTCGGCTCGGCCGGTGGATTGCGGTGCGCCCGTGCAGGCCCGGGCAATGGACAAGGCGGACATTCGCG
>SLKC01000139.1 GCA_007134775.1 Ectothiorhodospiraceae bacterium
CCGGCAGCGCCAGGCGGCCGGCGATACGGCGGCGATTGGCACGCTGGGTCGCCGCCGTCATCGCTCCCTCGCCCGCGCCGAGGGCGAGCGTGGCGCGGGTACCCAACGCCACGCCCCCGACGCGCGTGGTCGTGAGCGTGTGCACGCCGGCGGGCCAGTCGGCCGGCGGAGCGACCGAGATACCGGGCCGCGGCTCAGACACAGTGGTCGAGGTCGGCCTGCAGGCCTTCGAGCACCGCGCAGAAGTCGGCCGGGAGCGGCGCCTCCCAGCTCAGCCACTGGCCGCTGCCCGGGTGCGAAAGCTCCAGGCGCGCGGCGTGCAGCGCCTGGCGGCGCAAGCCCTCGAGGGCCTCGCGCAGGCGCGGATGGGGCTGGCGGGGCAGGCGCGGGCGGCCGCCGTACATCGGGTCGCCGACCAGCGGCAGCCCGGCATGCGCCATGTGGACCCGGATCTGGTGGGTGCGCCCGGTCTCCAGGCGTACCCGCAGGTGGCTGTGGGCGCGGTATTTGCGCTCGACGCGGAAGTGGGTAACGGCGGGCTTGCCCGCACGCACCACGGCCTGGCGCTGACGATCGCGCGGATGCCGGCCGATGGGCGCATCGATGGTGCGCCCGGCAACGGGGACGCCGGCGACGATGCAATGGTACTCGCGGGTGACCGCGCGCTCATGGAGCTGGGTGACCAGGCGGTTGTGCGCCGCCAGGTTGCGCGCGACCACCATCAGCCCGGTCGTGTCCTTGTCCAGGCGGTGGACGATGCCCGCGCGGGGAACCGCCTCCAGGCGGCTGTCGAAGTGCAGCAGCCCGTTCTGCAGGGTCCCGCCCGCGTGTCCCGCCGCGGGATGGACGACGAGGCCGGCCGGCTTGTCGACGATGAGGATGTCCTCGTCTTCATGGACGATGGTGAAATCCACGGGCTCGGCGGTGGCGTCCAGCGTGGGATCGCGGCGCTCGGCGATGCCGGCGTCGAGCATCACCGATTCGCCGCCACTGACCGGCGTGCGCGGCGCCGGGCTGGAGCCGTCGATCTGCAGATGGCCGGCTTTCAGCCACTCCTGCAGGCGGGTGCGGGAATACTCGGGGAACAGGCGCGCGAGGACGCGGTCAAGGCGGGTACCGGCGGCGCTGCGCGGGATGTGGCGGATATCGGGTTCAGAATTCTCCATGGGTCCTCGGAAGTGGCGACGCGGATCGGATACAATTGTGGATCGCATCATGAGTCGGTTGTCATGCCCTATCGTACCCTGTTTCTCCCGCTTCTGGTGAGTCTTGCCCTCGTCGTCGGGGGCTGTGCGGGCCGCGACCACGACCGCACCGCCGACTGGTCGGCGGAACGCCTCTACGACGAGGCCAAGCGCGCGATGGACGGCGCGAATTTCGAGGAGGCGATCGACTACTTCGAGATCCTGGAGGCGCGCTACCCCTTCGGTGACCTCGCCCTGCAGGCCCAGCTCGACATCGCCTACGCGTATTACCGCTTCGGCGAGGACGACGCGGCCATCCAGGCGGCGGACCGCTTCATCCGCCTGCACCCGACGCACGAGCAGGTCGCCTACGCCTACTATCTGCGCGGACTGGTGCGCTACAACCGCGGCCACACGTTCCTGCACAACATCTGGCCGATGGACATGTCGCAAGCGGACCAGGCGCGCCTGCGGCGCGCGTTCGACGATTTTCGCAGCGTCGTCGAGCAACACCCGGACAGCGACTACGCCGAGGATGCCCACCAGCGCATGGTCTTCCTGCGCAACGAGATGGCGCGTCACGAGTTCGAAGTCGCCGAGTTCTATTTCCGGCGCAGCGCCTACACGGCGGCGATCAACCGCATCGACTATCTGCTCGACCACTACGATGGCGCGACGGTCATGGAGGAAGGGCTGGCCTTGCAGATCCGCGCCTATGAACGCCTCGGCATGGACGATCGTGCCGACGAGGCCCGCCGCGTCCTGACCTCCAACTGGCCCGATCACCCCCTCGCCGAATCCTGAGCCCTGCGGAGTTCACCCGTGACGCGCGGCGATCGGGCGCTTTCGCGAGCCGGGGACCCACCGCCGTGCTGCACTCGGGGCCGCCTTTCCTTGGCGTGCTTGGCGCCTTGGCGAGAGAATCCTCCCTGCTCGCGCAAGCGCTTCCTCTCGTTCAGAAGCGGAACCGCGAAGTGATCGGGTAACGGCGTTCGCGGCCGAATGCGCGGCGGCTCACCTTCGGGCCGGGCGCGGCCTGGCGGCGCTTGTATTCGCTGGCGACGAGCAGGGCCGCGACGCGGCGCACATCCGCCTCGGCAAAGCCGCGGGCGATGATGGCCTCGACCTCCTCGTCATGCTCGACCAGTGCGGCCAGGATCGGATCGAGCACCTCATAGGGTGGCAGCGAGTCGCTGTCGACCTGATCCTCCGCCAGCTCCGCCGAGGGCTCGCGCGTAATCACCCGCTCCGGGATGACCGCCCCCTGCTCGTTGCGCCAGCGCGCGAGGCGGTAGACGCGGGTCTTGTCGACATCCTTGAGCGGCGCGAAGCCGCCGACCATGTCACCATAGAGCGTGGCGTAGCCGACGGCGAGCTCACTCTTGTTGCCGGTAGCCAGCACGAGGCGACCCCACTGGTTCGACAGCGCCATGAGCAGGCTGCCGCGTGTGCGCGCCTGCAGGTTCTCGCCGGTTATCCCGCCGGGCCGGCCACCGAGCCTGTCGGCCAGTGTGTCGCCGAACGCCGTGACCACGGGCTCGATGGAGAGGACATGGTAGCCCACACCGAGTGCCTCGGCCTCCGCCGCGGCGTCGTCCAGGCTCATCTGCGCCGTGTAGCGCGACGGCATCATGACCGCGGTGACCGCCTCCGCGCCGAGGGCGTCGGCAGCAACCGCAAGCGTGAGCGCGGAGTCGATACCGCCGGAGAGGCCGACGACGACGCCGGGGAAGTCGTTCTTGCCGATGTAGTCGCGCACGGCCAGTACGAGCGCGCCATAGATCGCCTCGGCCTCTTCGGGCAGCGGCGGCACCTGTGGGGTGACCGCTGCGGGCGCGAGGCCGCCGGCGGCGTCGAGCACGACCCCACCGTCGGCCTCGCGAAAGGCGGGCAGCTGGTAGACTACGGCGCCGTCGGGGGCGACGACGAAGGACTCACCATCGAAGACGAGGTCGTCCTGACCGCCCACCTGATTGACGTAGACCAGGCCGAGGCCGGTCTCGCGCGCGCGCTCGGCAGCGACGCGCCGGCGCTCGTCGCGCTTGCCCCAGTGGAAGGGCGAGGCGTTGGGGCTGACCAGCACCTCGGCCCCGGCGGCCGCGAGGTCCTGCGCCGGCTGCGGGTCCCAGATGTCCTCGCAGACCATGACCCCGATCGCGCGACCTTCGATCTCGACCACACAGGGCGCGTCCCCGGCATGGAAATAGCGCTTCTCGTCAAAGACGCCGTAATTGGGCAGGCAGCGCTTGTCGGCGCGGCCGCGGACACCGCCGCCGGCGACGACGTAGGCGGAATTGTAGCGTCGCCCCCCACACCACGCCGGCGCGCCCACGATCACCGCGACGCCGGCGGTGGCCGCGGCCACGGCCAGCGCGTCCAGGGCCGCCTCGATGCGCCCGGCCAGCTCCGGGCGCAGCAGCAGATCATCCGGCGGGTAGCCGAGCAGGGAAAGCTCGGGCAGGACGACCAGCCCCGATCCATGGGCCGCCGCCCGTTCGACGGCGGCGCGCGCGCGCTCGAGGTTGCCGGGGATGTCGCCGACGGCGGCGTCGATCTGCGCCAGGGTGATCTGCATGTCTCGGGGTCCCCGCTGCCCGGGCCGCGCCGCGCACGCCGCCGCGCGGAGGCCGGCGCAGCCTGTGGTCAAGCTGCGGAGCGTACGTCGCCATGATCGGCGCGCGCAAGGCGTCCACCGAGACAACGGGCCGGTTCGAGGCCGCCCCGTGGCCGCCCCTGCGCCTGCTCAACAGCTACCGCCTGCTCGTCGCGGTGGCGCTGCTCGTCGGTTTTCTCGCGCCCATGGAGCAGGTCCGCTTCGGCGCGGCCCTGCCGGCCGCATTCTATGTCGCGAGTGCGCTCTATCTCGTGCTCGCGCTGCTGTTCGCCCTGCTGCTCTACCTGCGCCAGCCCGGGGCGCACACCCAGGCGCTGATCCAGCTCTACACCGACATCATCGTGCTTGCCTTCGCCGCCTACGCCTCGGGCGGCGTCGCCAGTGGCCTCGGCGTGCTCATGGTGGTCCCCGTCGCCGGGGCCGGCACGCTGCTCGCACTGCGCCACGCCCTGCTCTTTGCTGCGCTCGCCAGCCTCTTTGTGCTCGGTGGCGAGGCCGCTCGCCAGGTCGATCTCGGCCCTGCGGCGAGCGACTTCCCCCAGGCCGCCCTGCTGGGCGTGGCGCTGTTCGTCTCCGCCGGCCTCGCCGCCGCCGTCGCCCGGCGCGGCGCGCAGACCGCAGAGCTCGCCGAGGCCCGTAGCCGCGATGTGCGCCAGCTCGCGCGGCTCAACGAGCGCATCATCCAGCAGATGGAGGCGGGCATCCTCGTCGTCGAACCCGACGGCACCATCGCCCTGGCCAACGCGAGCGCCTGGCAACTCCTCGGCAATCCCCCCGCCC
>SLKC01000169.1 GCA_007134775.1 Ectothiorhodospiraceae bacterium
CCCCAGCCGCCGATGTAGTAGAGGGCGATCACGCCGATGCTGAAGATGCCGATCATCAACAGGATGCACTGCACCGCGTCGACGTAGGCTACCGCGCGCAACCCGCCCGATGCCACGTAGAACAGCACCACGGCCGAGAGCAGCCACATGCCGACCTCGACGCCCATCCAGCCGTCGGTGAGCACGTGGAACAGGAAGCCCGAAGCGCGGAGCTGAATCCCGAGATAGGGCACGGCGAAGATGATCGCCACGATCAGGATGAGAGCACGGATGGCGTCCGTGCGGAAGTAGTCGACGAACATCTCGCCAGGCGTGACGTAGCCCCAGCGTTTGCCGATCATCCACTGCCGCTTGAGGAACATCATCCCCGTGAACGGGATACAGATCGTGTAGAAGGATGCGTAGGCGTATTGCAGGCCGTCTGCGTAGATCAGACCCGGATGGCCGACGAACGTCCAGCCCGAGAATGATGTAGCGGTGGCCGCCAGCATGAAGACCCACATGCTGACCTTGCGACCCGCGACGAAGTAGTCACTCGCCGTACGGGACCAGAGGTATCCCTTGATACCCCAGAAAATACAGTAGCCCCAGTACAGGGCCACGAATACTAGGAGCCATATGGCCATCGGTTCCATCAGGCTTCCCCCTCATTGCGTTGTTGTACGTGGGTGGTAACACCATGATGACCCCCGGTTACCGGGGATACAGCCATTAAGCAAGCGAGGATCATGCCAGGCGCATGTTCCCTGGCAGATCAATGGGTTGGGACGACGATCCCGCACGCGGCGCGCAGAGGCGTTACGTGAGGTAACAGGTGGCCTGTTCCCATGCGTAACGGGTGGTCCGTGCGGAGGGGCTGTGCGCGCCGCCGGCGGGCGGTGCAGTACCGGCGCCGCCGGCCGCGACAGGTCAGCGGCGGGTGCGGATGCGATAGCCCAGGGTGCGGGTGCCCTCGGCGGGCACCGTGATGGTCCAGGCAATGAGGTCGGCGGCTAGCCGCTCCCAGTCGGCATCGGCTTCGACCATTTCCCAGTCTCCCTGGGGGTGCGCTTCGATCCGCACGGCGACATCGCTGTTGCGGGCGTTGCGAACGCGTACTTCGTGGGCGGATTCGTGCACCTCATCGTCGCGGCGCTGGAACTCCGTGATACGGCGCTGTGCCGTGATATCGAAGGGGCTGCCGGGGACGAGCCGCACGCGCTCATCTTCGGGGATATCGCGTACCGCGTCACCGCCGACCAGGCGTTCGTCGCCAGCGGCGTCGCGGCGGTAGACGCGCACCGTGCCCGCGGGCATCGGACCGCCGCTGTTGCGCCAGGACAGGCGCGCGTGGACGGGCGCGGTCTGCCAGCCGTCGGTCGCGCCTTGCCCGCGCGGCCCCGGACGACCCGCCGGGCCCGCGTCGACGGCGTAGTGGCGCTCGACCTCGTCCCCTTCGCGCCGGAACAGTGGGACGGTGACGCGATCATGGGCCGCGAGATCGATCGGGTCGGTCAGTCGGTAGAGGTGGTAGTCGCCCATGGCCTCCGGTTGCGTCGCCGCCTCGGTGGCCATCGTGCGCGCCAGGGCACGGTCGCGACCCTGCCGGGGGACATCGGGCAGCGCCAGTTCGCCCGCAACCAGTCCGACGCGGGCGTTGTCCCACGCGACCGCATGGGGGTTGCGGATGGTGGCGCGCGCTTCCAGTTCCATCGTGTCGGCGGCGACATCGACCACCGCGTCGTAATCCACCGACCAGGACAGGCCGGGGAGTGTGTAGGCGAGCGCGACATCGCGTTCGCCCGCCTCCTCAGCGACGACGTCGATCGCCAGGCGCCCGTCCGGGCCGAGACCCTCCGGCACTTCGGGGAAGATCAAATCGCGCGGCTCGACGCGCTCGATCCCGTCGCTGCCTCGCACCAGTGGTGGATCGGCACTCACCACCGTGACGGTCTCGCTGCGGCGATCGCCGGCGCGGCGCAGACGGACCGCGGAGTCGACGTGTGCCTCGAGCAGGGCGGTCGCCGTCGCGGGGCGATGGGAGAGGCGCTGGGCGCGGACCTCGGCCTCGTCGGCACGGATGCGCACACTGCCCGGTGCGAGATCGGGCGGCAGGCTGTCGAAATGGATGCGCTGGTTGCCCGCGCCGAGATCGAACGCTCGCTGCTGTTCGATGACGCCGACCTCGCCGCGATAGATGACAATCGAGGTCGCCTCGGTGTTGTCGGCGGCGGCCATCGCCGGTGCCATCCCGGCACTCGCGGCGAGGGTGATCGCGAGCAGGTTGCTGAATGCGCGGTGCTGGGCAGGTCGTTGGCTCATCTCCGGCTCCTCAGTGCCCCGGACGGTTTCCTGGGGCCCCTCGCGATCATACCGCGTGCGGAGTTGCGCGTGGGCACGGTAGCAGCATCTCGGAACGACTCATCGTGACTTCGTTGGCATGGTTGCGCTCTTGGGATCCAACCGCGAGTGCGCGCGTCGGCGAGACTCCGGGGGATACTCTACTTGCGGGTATGGCCGCCGCTCGCCGACCGATGTCCAGTTCGTGGGCAAGCGTGAGTCGTTGGGGCTGGAGGCCCGCGAGGTGTATAGGGCCCCTCACACGGGGTAGCATGCGCGCCGTAGCCGGTGACTCACGGTGACGAGGAGAAGCCTGATGGACGTAATCCAGTCCCTGCTGGCAGCACTGCCGGTGTTCCTTGCGCAGTTCGCGGTTGCGCTAGCGACATTGATCATCGCCCTCGCGGTCGTGCTTAAGGCGACGCCGGCCGCCGAGGTACGCCTGATCCGCGAGGGTAACCTCGCCGCCGCGATTTGGGCGGCGGGGACCACGGTCGCGATGGCGATGCCAATCGGCGCAGCCCTGCGCTTTTCCCACACCACGACCGAGGTCGCCGTGTGGGCGGCACTCGCCGCGATGATCCAGATCGCCGCCTACTACGCCGCGGCGGTCCTGTTCCGCAAGACGCGCGCCAGCGTCGAGGCCGGTGAGCTGGCCTCGGCGGTCGCGGTCGTCGGTGCCCAGCTCGGCGTGGCCTTCATCAACACGGCCGCGCTGTCGGCATGATCCGAGTCGGCGCCACGCCGGTCGGCCTCGGCTTCGCCGTCGCGATCTGGCTGCTCGGCCAGTTTCTGGGCCAGTTGGCCGATCCCCCGGCGCCTGATCGACCGGTCGAGGCCGACGCGCTGCCGCGCAGTGCCGACAGCGCCGGCAGCGGTGGCCGTATCGCGCAGCTCGCCGTCGACCGTGGTCGCCGCGGCGATGTCACCACCGGCACCGTCTGGCACGTCGGCGACCGCGCGTGGCTGAGCAACCGCCACGTCCTCGAGCGCTGCGCTACACACGAGCTGCACACACAGACACCGGCAGAGGTCGAACGCCTCTGGGCGCATCCCGATGCCGATCTCGCCGCGGTGCGCACTGCCAGCACAGAGGCCGCGGTGGGCCTCGCGGGGCGCGCGCCCGAGCGCGGCAGCCGCGCCTACGCCATCGGTTACCCCCAGGGCGAGCCGGGAATTGCCGAACTCAGTCTGCGCTCTGAGGGCCGCATGCAGCTCACCGGCGCCCTATCCAGTGACGAGCCCTTTCGCTACAAGGTCTGGAGCGTGCGCTCGCTGCCCGATCACGTTGCCACCACCCAGGGCCTGGGCGGGATCAGCGGCGGAACCGTGATCAATGACAACGGCGAGGCCATCGGGACCGTCTTTGGTGGCAACAACCGCCGCGGTACGCTGTTTACCATCCCCTACGCCGAGGTCCGTGCCGCCGCTGATGCGCTGACCGAGGCGCGTTTGGCCGGTGGGCCGGGCGCGATCGACGATCCGCGGGACTACGCCGAGCGCGTTTTGGCCAGCGACCGCGTGGCCCGTGTTCTCTGTCGCTACTGACCCGGGAGCTGCCAGTTTGGCGGAGCTATGGCGGGCTCGTCTGGAAGGGCAGTTGGCGCCCCCGATTGGGTCTGCCACTCCTTGGCAGCGCCGTAGAAGTGAATCCAGATCGATAGAGCCTGGATGTGGCTCAATCCCTGAAGCTCGTTGCGAGCAACCACGACCGGCAGGATCAGGTCACGATGAGGAATGACCCCGTTGAGCCAATCCTCCTGAAGGATCGGTTCTTGCCGGAGTCCGTAGCCCGGCATAGTGCTCGGCGAAGACATCAGGCTCCGTCCTCACGCATCCAGCGACACGCGCAACCGGCTGCCCGTGGCTTCGGCATACCGGCGCAGGGTCTTCCACGTCGGCGTGCTCCGGCCGCCCTCCAGGCGGGCGATGACCGATTGCGTGGTTTTCATGCGTTCGGCGAGTTCGGCCTGCGTGAGACCGGCACGACTGCGGGCCCTGATGAGCGACTGAATCAGCTCGAACTCGGGGCCGAGGCGCTCGTATTCCCGGCGCACTTCCGGGTCGCTGAGCAGCTCCTGTTTCAGTTCGGCATGGGTTTTCATGGCTTGATCTCCTTCAAGCGGCGGTTCGCGGTGTCGATCGCCCGCCGCGGTGTCTTCTGCGACTTCTTCACGAAGGCGTGCAGGATCACCACCCGGCGGCCGCTGGCG
>SLKC01000106.1 GCA_007134775.1 Ectothiorhodospiraceae bacterium
ACGCCGCGATCGGTCTTGCCGCTGGCCGTCGGCCCCATGAGCAGAACCACGGGCCGCCCCGCGATCGCCGCGCTCATCGCCCGCGCAGGAACAGGCGGTCCAGATCGGCCATGCCGAGCTGGATCCAGGTCGGGCGGCCGTGGTTGCACTGATCACTGCGCGGTGTCGCCTCGATCGCGCGCAGCAGTGCGTTCATCTCCTCAAGCGTTAGCCGCCGCCCCGCGCGCACCGACGCGTGGCACGCCATCGTCGACAGGAGCTCGTCGAACGCGGCCTCGACGCGCTCGCTACTGCCGTGCTCGCCCAGGTCGGCGAGGACATCGCGGACCAGGGCGCCCGTATCGGCCTCGATCAGCAACGCCGGCACCTGGCGGATGGTGAGTGCCTCGGGTCCGGTGCGGTCGATCTCGAAGCCGAGGGCACGGAAATGCTGTTGATGCGCCTCGGCGATATCGGCATCGGCGGTGCGCACGGCCAGCGCCTCGGGCACCAGCAGCGGCTGGGCGCGCACCGGGCCCGCCGCACGATCGCGCTTGAGGCGCTCATAGGTCACGCGCTCGTGCGCGGCGTGCATGTCGACGACCACCAGCCCCGCGGCGTTCTCCGCGAGGATGTAGACATCGTGGATCTGGGCGCGGGCGAAGCCGAGCGGCGGCATCTCCTCGCCACCCTCCGCATTTGCTGGCGCGGGCGACGGCGGCTCGCGGATGGTCTCTTGGCGAGCGGGGGCCAGCGCCGCGTACGCGGCCATCGAGGCGCGCGGGGTCAGACCGAAGTGCTGCTGACGCGGCGCGCGCGTCGACTCCGACGCTCCCCCTGCTGCCGGCGTCTGCGCTCGTGCCGCGCCCGCAAGCGGGGCGGCCGGCCGGGGCGGGGGCGGCTCTTCCGCCTCTACGGCTTCGCTGCGCGTTCGGGCCAGCGCCTCGCGCACGGTGCGCCGCAGGAAGTCGTGCACCGAACGGCTGTCGCGGAAGCGGATCTCGTCCTTGGTCGGATGCACGTTGACGTCGACCTCTGAGGGATCGACGGTCAGATAGAGCACGAAGGCGGGATGGCGGCCGTGGTAGAGCGTGTCGCCATAGCCCTGGCGGATGGCGTGCGTCACCATGCGGTCGCGGATCGCGCGGCCATTGACGTAGAACGCCTGCATGTCCGCCTGGGCGCGAGCGAAGGTCGGCTGGGCGATCCAGCCCCGCAGGCCCAGCCCTGCCCCGGTGTGCTCGATCGCAAGCGCGTGCTCGATGAAGGCCTCGCCGAACAGCGCCGCCAGGCGCTGTTCCCGCTCGGCCTCCGTCGACGCCGCACGCCAGTCGAACAGCTCGCGTGCGTTGTGCCGGAGCCGGAAGGCGACGTCGGTACGCGCGAGCGCGAGGCGGCGCAGCATGCGCTCGATGTGGCCGAGTTCGGTACGATCGGTACGCAGGAAGCGGCGGCGGGCGGGCACATTGTGGAATAGATCGCGCACCTCCACCGTGGTGCCTCGCGGGTGGGCCGCCGGTACGACACTGCCGTCGGGCTCCAGGGCGCGGCCGTGGGTGTCCTCGGCGGTCGCGGAGACCACACGCAGACTTGCCACCGAGGCCATGCTGGGCAGCGCCTCGCCGCGAAAGCCGAGGCTGGCCACCCGCTCAAGATCGTCCAGGGAGCCGATCTTGCTCGTGGCGTGGCGCGCAACCGCGAGCGGCAGGTCGTCCACACCCATACCGCAGCCATCGTCCCGCACCCGGATCAGGCGCCGCCCGCCCTGCTCGATATCGACCTCGACGCGGGTGGCGCCGGCATCGAGGCTGTTCTCGACCAGCTCCTTGACCACGGAGGCGGGGCGTTCGACGACTTCGCCCGCCGCGATCTGATTGATCAGGGGCTCTGGGAGTTGCTGGATCGCCATGACTGGCTCCGCGCCGTGCCGGGTCGACATTATCCCCGGCAGTGGCGCCTACGGGAACACGCGGCGGGCATAACGGTCCGTGCGGCGGGCCATGAGCACCGACCGCACGGCCGCAACGGGCGGTCTCAAGTGCGGCGGTTGCGGCGGCGTTCCGAGATCACCGTGCCTGGCGGGGCCTTGCGCTCGAAGTAGCGCTCGATGCCGTTGCGCATGGCCCGGGCGAGGTTCGCCTGGTGGGTCGGGTCGCGGAGCTGGCGCTCCTCCTGCGGGTTCGAGATGAAGGCGGTCTCGACCAGCAGCGAGGGGACATCGGGTGACTTGAGCACGACAAAACCGGCCTGCTGGACCGACTCGGAGTGCAGGCGATTGATCCCGCCAAGCTGGCCGAGGATTTCTTCGCCCGCATCCAGGCTCGACTCGATCGACGCGGTCTGCGACAAATCGAGCAACACCGAGGCGACCTGCTCGTCGCGATGCTCCATCGAGATACCGCCGATGAAATCGGCCGAGTTCTCCCGGCTCGCCATCCAGCGTGCCGCCTCCGAGGTCGCCCCGGACGTGGACAGGGCGAAGACCGAGGAGCCGCGCGCGCGCTGATCGTGGAAGGCGTCGGCATGCATGGAGAGGAAGAGATCCGCATCGCTCTCGCGGGCGAAGTCGACGCGCTCGCGCAGCGGCAGGAAGCGATCGTCGCGGCGCGCGATGACGGGCTTAAAGCCCTCCATGCCCGCAACCTCGTTGTAGAGCCGCTCGGAGATCTGCAGCGCGATCGTCTTCTCCATCGTCCCGGCCGGACCGATCGCGCCCGGATCACGACCACCGTGGCCCGGATCGATGGCGATGATGAGATCGCGCGCCTGGTCCTCCTCCTTCTGAATCTCGGCGATGGAGGCCGGCTGGTCGTGCGACTCGATGTCGACGACCAGGCGGTAGTCGTAGCCATCGGACGGCTCAAGCAGGAAGCTCCGAGGGCGTCCGGGACGCTCCAGGTCTAGGACGACGCGCAGATCACCCTCGCCGCGCCGCCCGCTGCGAACCCTGCGGATCGTCCCCGTGCCGGACTGGGTGCCGCTCAGGATTTCCCCCGGCTCGACATCCTCGAGATCGATAACGACACGATCGGGATCGGAGAGCGTGAACACGGAGTGTTCGGCATGTGCGGCGAGATCGAGGACGAGTCGAGTGCGCTCGGCATCTGCGGCCATGCGCACGTCCTGCACCAGGCTGCGGCCTGCGGCCAGAAGGGGCTGTGGGAGCACCAGTCCTGCACCCACACCGGCCATGGCGCCCAGGAATTGCCTACGCTCGCGGTAGAGGATCGGATGGCGAACCTTGTTCACGATACGACTCCGAAGCACGACGCCCTGCATGGCATCGGCCCCAGTCTGCCTATTTACACGCGCTCGTCAAGAGGTTTTTTCAGCATAGATAGGGGGATATAGCAGGAATCTGAACGCGACTTCAAGAGTTCCGGCCCGCACCCCTGGCCGATCCATCCACCGCGCTCACGGCCTCCGGCAGCCCGCTGACGCTGCGACCCTCGCCGGCATAGTCGAGCTCAAGGGCCCAGTTGACCGCCGGCAGCCGGTTCGCCCCGCGTTCAGGCCACTCCACCAGCCAGAGGGCATCGGCCGTATCAAGATCGCGAACACCGATCAGCTCGAGCTCCTCAGGATCGCCAAGGCGATAGAGATCCAGGTGATGGACCGTGAGGTGGTCGAGCCGGTAGGTTTCGATCAGCGTGTAGGTGGGGCTGCGCACCGGGCCGCTGTGGCCGAGGGCCCGCAGCCAGGCGCGAACCAACGTCGTCTTGCCGGCGCCGAGCGGGCCGCTCAGCGTGACCACCAGCGGCGGCCTCGAGAGCGCGGCCAGCTCGCGACCCAGCGCCTCCATCTGCGCTTCCGTGGCCAGCTCACGCGTGGCCGACATGGACATCCCACCGCAGTCGCCCGAGCGGTCCCATGAGATCACTCGCGATCAATCCGCCGCCCTCTGCCACGGCCAACCGCCCTGCCCGGGCGTGCAGCCACGCACCGGCACGTGCCGCCGCCGACGGCGCCATGCCCTGGGCGAGCAGGGCGCCGATGGTGCCGGCGAGCACGTCACCGGTGCCGCCCGTGGCCATGGCGGCATTGGCCTCGTCGATCAGTGCTGGCGCCCGCTGCGCTTCCCCGATCAGCGTACCCGCCCCCTTGAGGACGACTGTCGCGCCGTAGCGCTCGGCGAGCCGCCATACAGCGTCGAAGCGGTCCGCCTCGACCGCAGCCGCGCTGGTCCCCAGCATCCGCCCCGCCTCGCCCGGATGCGGCGTGACGACGCAGCCGGGGCCGAGCGCGGCGCCGCCATCGGCGGCGATCGTATTGAGCGCATCGGCATCGAGCACGCCCGCCGACGGCCCCTTCGCCAGCACCTGCTCCAGCGCCATCCGCGCCCACTCGTCACGACCCAGGCCGGGTCCGACCACGAAGGCGTCTGCGGCGGCCAACAGTGGTGCCAGCTCCGCTTCGGGGTCGTCCACGCCACGGGCCATGAGTTCAGGGCGCCCGCCAGCGAGCGCTGCGGCATGGCCGCTGCGAGTGGCGACCGTCACCAAGCCCGCGCCGGTTCGCAACGCGGCCTCGCCGGCCAACCGTGCGGCGCCGGCCATGCCTGTGTTGCCTGCAACCACCACCAGATGGCCAGCCGCCCCCTTGTGTACGGTGGGCGCGCGCCGGGGCAGCAGCGCGCAGACGGCCGCCGCGTCCAGGGACTCACTGACCGCTTCCATGTCCTGATGGATCTGCGGCGGTGTCTGCAGGTCATCCGCGAACACGGGCCCGGTACAGGCCGGGGCGGCCCCGGTGTAGAGCCCGCGCTTGCGTCCGATGAAGGTCATCGTGGCACTCGCGCGCACCGCCGTGCCGAGCACGGCCCCCGTGTCCGCGGACAGTCCCGAGGGGATGTCGACGGCCAGCACAGGCCGCCCCGCCGCGTTGATCCGCTCGATCAACCCCGCGTACGGTTCGCGTACCGCGCTCGCCAGGCCCGTGCCGAGGAGTGCATCGACGATGACGTCAGCCGCCGCACCATCGACTTCATCGGGTGCGAGCAGCCCCCCGCCGGCGTCGCGATAGTCAGCCAGGGCCCGGGCGGCCGAGCCGCTGAGGCGCTCCGCCGGCGTGGCCAGCCCGACAGCAGCCTGCAGGCCAGCCTCCTGCGCGAGGCGGGCGATGACCAGCCCGTCGCCGCCATTGTTGCCGCCACCGCAAAACACGGCCAGTTTGCGGGCCCCGGGCCAGCGCAGCCGCAACAACCGGAAGGCGGTCGCACCGGCGGTGCGCATCAGGGCGTAGCCATCGATGCCGTGATCCTCGATCGCGCGGCGATCGAGTTCGCGTACGCCAGCGGCGGTATAGAGCCGATTGCACGCGGCGACTGGCAGCAACATCACGCTTCGATCCCGCCGACGCTACTGGAACGTCGGCATCACCGTCTCCCGCAAGCCGCTGGCGAGGCCGGCCCCGAGACGCTCGGTGAAGCGCTCAAGGAAGGGCCGCCGGGCCGTAAAGTCCCGGATGTCCTCGACCTCGACCACTTCACGCGCCACCTGCCCGGTGCTGCCGTAACCGTCGGCCAGACCGATATCGACGGCGCCCTGGCCGGTCCAGACCAGCCCCGAGTAGAGCCCCTCGTGGTCGGTATCGAGGCGATCGCCGCGCCCGGCCTCGACGGCATCGATGAACTGGGTGTGGATATCATCGATCAGCCCGCGCATGTGTTCGACCTGGCCTTCATCCTCGGGCAGGAAGGGGTCCAGCAACGCCTTGTTGTCGTCCGAGGCGTAGACACGGCGCTCGATCCCCAGGCGTTCGATGGCTTCATCGAAACCGAAGCCGCCGAAAATCACCCCGATGGAGCCGACCACGCTGGCCGGATTGACGTAGATCTCGTCGGCCGCTGCCGCTACATAGTAGCCGCCCGAGGCCATGACATCACCGGCGACCGCGTAGAGTGGCGTGTCCTCGTGCTTTTCCCGAAGACGCTTGATCTCGTCGTAGATCATTTGGGACTGGACGGGGCTGCCACCGGGGCTGTCGATGCGGAGCACCACTGCTTCGGTCTGGTTGTGCTCGAACGCCCGCCGCAGCCCCGTGACCACGCGATCGGCATCGGCGTCACCGCCGCGCATGATGATCCCGCTGACATCGACCAGCGCGACATGTGGGCCAGCGGGATCGTCGCGCTCGCCCAGGAGGGGGTCGATATTGAGGAACAAGAACAGGACCACGAAGGCGTACAGTAAGACGAGGGACTTGAACAGGATCCCCCAGCGGCGGGCACGGCGCTGCTCGACCAGTGCCGCCGTCGCCAGGCGCGACAGCGCCTCGCGTTCCCACTGCCCGGGCACACCCTGTCCCGACTCATGCGGTTGCTGACTCATCGACTTCCACTCTCCCACCCGGACGCGCCGCCGCGCCCGGTCAGTAAATCGGACAGATCCTCGAGGCGCTCGACCACGGCCCGGGGACCCCCCGTATGCAGGCGTTCGGCGGGGTGCACACCCCAGGTCACACCGATACCCTCGACACCTGCCGCCTGCGCCATCTGCAGATCGTACAGCGTATCACCCACGACCACCGCTTCGCCCGGCCATGTGCCGGTCTCTTCAAGGAGCGCGAGCAGTGGCGCCGGCGCGGGCTTGCCGGGACCGTCATCAGCGGTGCGCACGGCCGCGAATCGATCCGCCAGCCCCGCTGCGACCAGATCCCGCTGCAGCGCGTCGCGCCCCTTGCCGGTCGCGATCGCCAGCAGCGTCCCCTGCCCCGCGAGCGCCTCGACCAACTCGCGGGCCCCGGCAAAGAGCGGAGCCGGTTGTTCGGTGTGGGCCCGGACCGCCGGATCGGCCTGGACATTCGCCAGTGCCACCCGGGCCTCACCGGGCGCCTGGGGGTAGAGCCGCGCGATACCAGCGGCGACGCCAAGGCCGATGATCTCGCGGATCGCCTCGTCGCTGCGCGGCGGCAGCCCCGCGCGTTCGATCGCGACCCGGATACCCGCGGTGATCGGCTCCAGCGAGTCGGTGAGCGTGCCATCCCAGTCAAAGACCACCAGCCGCGGCGACATCAGGATCCTCCCACGAGCGTGTCAAAGAGAGCCGGGGGCGGACTCTCGACGGCGATCTCCTCGTCGCCCAGGACAAAACGCAGGCGCGTGGCGTGCAGCATCAAGCGCTCGGGCTGGCGCCCGAGGCGTTCGCGCTCGGCCCGGCGCTGACCATACTTGGTATCGCCGACGATTGGATGGCCCATGTAGGCCGCATGCACCCGGATCTGGTGGGTGCGCCCGGTCGTGATCGTGACCTCGACGCGGGTCAGGCCACGAGCCGCTGCCAGACGGCGAAACCGACTGCTGGCCGACTGCCCAGCGACGGCATCGACGCGCACCACACGCTCATTGCCACGGCGCACATCGCGGCGCAGTGGCGCCTCCACCGTGCGCACCGGCCCCGTCCAGTCACCGAGCAGGACCGCCTGGTAGACCTTCTCAATGGCGCGCGCACGCATGCCGTCCTGGAGCTCTTTCAGCGTGTGGCGATCCCGGGCGAGCAGCAGCAGGCCCGATGTCTCGCGATCGAGACGGTGGACGAGGGAGAGATCGGGCAAATCCGGGCGTAGCTCGCGCAGACCATCGATGAGCCCTCCGCCGAGACCGCTGCCCGCATGCACGGCAATGCCGGCCGGTTTGTCGACGACGAGCACGCGCTCGTCCTCGTAGACGACGGCGCCGCGCAGCCGCTCGATCAAGTGGGGGGGGAGTCGCCCCTCCGCGTGGCGCTCGTCGGCCACCGGCGGCAGGCGCACCTGATCGCCGGCGTTCAACCGCCGGTGCGGGCGCGCCCGACCCCCATTGATGCGCACTTCGCCGCGGCGCAGGAGGCGATAGACATGCCCGCGCGGCACACCCCGGAGCATGCGCATCAGGTAGTTGTCGATGCGCTGCCCCGCATCGCCGGCACCCGCTTCGACGGTGCGCGCTCGGCTTCGCGACCCGCTCGTGCCCATCAGCGACGGGCCACTTGGCACGTGCGTTGCGGCGACCCCGTGTTGCTGCTATATTGCATTTGCGTTTTTTGCCCGCAATTCAAACGGATGCAGTCCTCGACTCGACTCGGGTGCGCGGTCGGCCAATCGGGGATGGTACGCGCACCGCGAGGGTCGGCCTTGACGGATTGTACCGGGCGGCGGATGCGTTGCGTACAGCGCCGATACGGATAGGGCCTATCGGCCCATCGCCGCACACGATTGAGTCGCCTTGTGCGCACGCGCGGCGATCGCGCGGCCGGCCTGAATAATGGTTGGGCCACGCCAGGCAGCGGTTGCTCGCGACAACGCTGAATCGCATTGGACCGCACCGAACTCCGGGCGTTGCCCGCGTAGCGACCGACCCCGGTGAGGGAAAACATGGGCGCCAGCGAACTGGGACGGCGCGGGCATTAGCGCTGCAGCAAGACAGGATACGACCGCCCGGGCGAATCCCCCCGGGCGGAACCATGAATCAAAACGCGGGCGCCGAGCGGACCCACGAGTCCGAACCCTGCATGGATCCACGCGCGGTTAGACTTACGGACCGCGTGTCGGCAGCCCGAATGGTGCCCATCGGCGGGACGCAATCCCCGGAATTGCAGTCCCCCGCTCGTGTGCGCCCGGCGCCGCGTTCAACGGAACGGAACAATCATGAAACGCATGCTGATCAACGCGACTCAGCCGGAAGAGTTGCGCGTGGCCATCGTGGATGGCCAAAGACTCGAAAACCTGGACATCGAGCACGGCGCCCGCGAGCAGAAGAAGGCCAACGTCTACAAGGGTACAATCACGCGCATCGAGCCCAGCCTCGAGGCCGCCTTTGTCGATTACGGCGCCGAGCGTCACGGCTTCCTCCCCTTCAAGGAAATCGCACGCAGCTATCTCAGCGACGCGGCCCGCGGCGACGGCGGCCGGATGTCGGTCAAGGAGGGGCTGCGCGAGGGCCAGGAAGTCATCGTCCAGGTGGAGAAGGAGGAGCGTGGCAACAAGGGCGCCGCCCTCACCACCTATATCAGCCTCGCGGGTCGCTACCTCGTACTGATGCCGAACAACCCGCGCGCGGGCGGCGTATCCCGCCGCATCGAGGGCGAAGAGCGCGCCGAGGTGCGTGACGCCATCGCCGCGCTGCAGGTGCCCGAGGGCATGGGCACGATCGTGCGCACCGCGGGCGTCGGGCGCTCGACCGAAGAACTCCAATGGGATCTCGACTACCAGATCGAGATCTGGAAGGCAATCTGCAAGGCGGCCGAAGAGCGCAAGGCGCCCTTCCTGGTCTACCAGGAGAGCAACGTCATCATCCGGGCGCTGCGCGACTACTTCCGCAACGACATCAGCGTCATCCAGATCGATGAGCCCGATATCTACGAACAGGCGCGGCAATTTATCGAACAGACGATGCCGCACAACCTGGGCAAGCTGAAGCTCTACCAGGACGAAGTCCCCCTGTTCTCGCGCTTCCAGATCGAGCACCAGATCGAGACCGCCTTCCAGCGCGAGGCCACGCTGCCCTCCGGTGGCGCCCTCGTCATCGATCACACCGAAGCGCTGATCTCCATCGACATCAACTCCGCGCGTTCGACCAAGGGCGCCGATATCGAGGAGACAGCCTTCCACACCAACCTGGAGGCGGCCGACGAGATCGGGCGCCAACTGCGTCTGCGCGACATCGGCGGCCTGATCGTGGTCGATTTCATCGACATGATGAGCAACCGCCACCAGCGCGAGGTGGAGAACCGCCTGCGTGACGCCGTAAAACTCGATCGCGCGCGGGTACAGGTCGGGCGGATCTCGCGATTCGGCCTACTGGAGATGTCGCGGCAGCGCCTGCAGCCCTCGCTGGGCGAGTCCGCCTCGATCACCTGCCCGCGCTGTCTCGGCCACGGCACCATCCGCAGCCTCGGCTCGTTGTCGCTCGCCATCCTGCGCCTGCTCAACGAGGAATCGATGAAGGAATCGACCCAGCGCGTGGTCGCGCGCGTGCCCGTCGAGGTCGCCACCTACCTGCTCAACGAGAAGCGCGCCCAGATCAGCCAGCTCGAGGACCGCAACGGTGTCGAGGTCGTAATGGTGCCGGACCCCTCGCTCGAGACCCCGCATTACCACGTCGAACGGGTGCGCTCCGCCGAAGCCGCCGACCACCCCTCGAGCAAGCAGCGCAGCTATGAACTGGCGGCAGAGGCCGCGCCGAGCACCTACGAACCGCGGGCCGAGGCCGAATCCGAGGACACCGAAAAGCCCGCCGTCGAGGCCCTTGCCCCGCGGGCACCCGCCCCCGCGGCGGCGAGCGAGTCGGCGCCGGCGGGCGTTGATACCGCCGCGAGCCGAGCCGCCGAGACGTCGGCCACCCGAACGGGGCTTTTCGGGCGTCTACTGCGCGTGCTGATCGGCAGCGATACCGGCTCGCAAGACCGCGAGGCGGCCACCAGCAGTCAAGCCGAATCCGCAGAACCTTCGCAACCATCGGGCGAGGCCGGCAAGGGCCGCCAGGCCAAGTCCGCTCAGGCAGAGCGCAAGCACTCGGGCAGTGGCAGCCGCCGCCGTCGCGGTGGCCGCAACCGCCGCGGTGGTCGCGGTCGCAGCGACGCAAGTCAGCGCACCGCCGACACCGAGGAGAAGACGGCAAGCGGCAAGGGCGGAGGCGGAACCGTCCAACCCGAGAAGAAGAAGACCGCGACCGGCTCGACGGCGACGGAGGAGAAGCCACGCGGTGGCTCCGAGGCGCCTGCAAAGTCCGATCAGTCCGATCAAGCACCGGCACCCGCGCGCAGCGACCAAGAGGACGCGGAGGCGGGCAGCGGTCGCGGCAAGAGCCGCACGCGCTCGCGCCGCGGTGGGCGCCGCCGGGGTGGCCGACGTGGTGGCGGACAGCGCGCCGAAGCCTCGAGCGCAGCCGATACCGAGGCATCCGAATCGGCGGCACAGCCCGAGCGCGGTGAGGGCCGCGTGGACGCGCCATCGCCGACCCCGCAGCAGGGCGGGGAGACGAGCAGCAAGAAGCGCACCGGCCCGTCCGGGGGAGCCGACAAGACCGAGTCGCCCGGCAAGGACGAGGGGAAGGAGAAAGGGAAGGAGAAGGCCGACAGCGTAACGGCGAATGGCCCGTCAACGCCGCCGGCCACGTCCGATGCCCCTGCGGCCCGCGAGAAAGCGGGCGGGCAGACACCCAGTGGCACTGCAACCGCTACCGGGACCGAGAAACGGGGCTCGGACGACTCGGACAGTGACAACGGGGTCTCCTCGCGGCAGCCGAGTGAATTCGCCAGCGTGGTTCGCTCCCTGGCCGATCGCGATGTCTCGACGGGACGCGCGCAACCCGAAAGCGGCTCGGCGACCGAACGCCCCCCTGAAAAAACCGGTTCGCAGACGCCCGCGGACTCGCCGGCTGCGGACCGCGAGACACGCGAACCTGGGGCCACAGGTGATACCGACCGCCCTGAAGGTCCGCGCTCGGAGGCCAGTCGAACAGCGACAAGCGAGGCAGCCGCCACCACCGACGAGGGCGAGAAGCCCTCCAAGGCAGCGGCCTCGGGGGTCCAGGCGGCGCCCGCGGGCGAGCATACCCCGCCCCGCACGCCCGCGAAGGGCACGCCTTCCGATACCGAGAGCGAAGACCAGCGCTGAACACCCACGCCCGGCCACCGTTGAGCGATTACTCGGCGGTGGCCGGGCGTGCGGTCCGCTGCAGATGCCTCGGCCGCAAGCATCAACGACGGCGCCCAGCACTTCCTTTCGCGGCTCATTCCGGCAACAATGGAGCCAAGCACGGAGGCATGGCACGGTCCGCCTCCGGCCGTGAACACGACAGCCATGTGGCCGCTCTGGCAAGGATTCCCCATTGAGCAAGAAAAACGTCTTCGTAGTCGGTCTGAACGACTTCAACCTGAATATGCTCCGCCACCTACGCGGCGCCGATGACATCGAATTCCACCAGCTTCTCGACCCAGCCCTGTTCTACGAGTCCGAGGAGTTCGATATCCCCGATATGCTGCAGCGCGCCGATGAGCAGCTGCAGACATTTTCCGGCAGCATCGACGCGATCTGTGGATACATGGACTTCCCGGTCTCGACGATGCTGCCGATCCTGTGCGCGAAGTACGGCACATCGAGTGTCACGCTGGAGGCCCTGCTCAAGTGCGAGCACAAGTACTGGAGCCGCCTCTGTCAGAACGAGGTCATCCCGGACAACATCCCCGATTTCGTCGCATTCGATCCCTTTGACGACAATATCGCGGGCCAGATCGGCCTGCCCTTCCCCTTCTTCGTCAAGCCGATCAAGGGCTCGGGCTCGCGCCTGGGCTTCTACATCACCAAGCCCGAAGACCTGGATCTGGCGCTGGAACGTCTGCGCGCAGAGATCGGCCTGATCTCGGAGCCCTTCGACTACATCCTCGACCAGCTCGACATGC
Source organism: Ectothiorhodospiraceae bacterium (assembly GCA_007134775.1). Classification (GTDB taxonomy): domain Bacteria; phylum Pseudomonadota; class Gammaproteobacteria; order XJ16; family Halofilaceae; genus Halofilum. The sequence goes on from SLKC01000106.1 coordinate 12,357, forward strand.
CTGCCGAGGTAGCCAACATCAGCGGCCACTACTGCATCGCCGAACAGATCATCGGCGGGCGCCAGTGCACGCTTGAAGGCTACGTACACAATGGCGAGGTCGTCTCCACAGGGATCGTCGATTCGATCCGCTATCCGCAGGTGCTCAGTTTCCTCCGCTATCAGTATCCGTCGAAGCTGCCCGGGCGTGTCCAGCAGCGTATGGAGAAGCTTACTGAACGCATCATGAGCCACGTCGGCTACGACAATTCGTCGTTCAATATCGAGTACTTCTGGGATGAGCAGGTCGATCAAATCTGGCTGTTGGAGATCAACACCCGCATCTCACAGTCCCACAGCGACATCTTCGAGAAGGTCGACGGGGTCAGTAATCAGCAGTTGACGGTCGATTTGGCGCTCGGACGCCGCCCCGACATGCCCTCGCGTCAGGGCGAATTCCCTCTCGCGGCGAAGTTCTTCCACCGCGTGTTCCAGGGCGACGCCCGGGTCGCGCGCGCACCGACCCGCGAAGAGATCGACGCGATCGAGCGCGATTACCCCGGTAGCCACATCCTGCTGCAGGTCCACGAGGGCATGTGGCTCTCCGAACTGCCGGAACAGGACAGTTACTCGTATGCACTCGCCTACATCTATCTGGGCGCGCGCAACGAGGCCACGCTGCTCCGGGACTACGAACGCCTCCTGCAGCGGTTGCATTTCGAGTTCGAGGACGTCGACGATACGATCCCCCGCCCCAGCGAAGAAACGCCGCCCCTCGCCTGATGCGCGGGCCCCGTGGGGGCCAGCCCCTGGGGCATGATCGACGCTTCGGTTACACCAGCCCGATCGGCGCCCGCCGCGGATCGGAACCCCTTACGGAGTTTGTGCCACACCATGAATATCATCGAGCATTTCCCCCGTCCGGTCATCGAAGAAGAGACCTGGATGACACTCAGCGACGGCTGCCAGATCGCGCTGCGCATCTGGCGCCCGGCCGACGCCGAGAGCAACCCGGTCCCCGCTATCTTCGAGTACCTGCCCTATCGCAAGCGCGAGCTCACCGCGGAGCGGGATGTGCCGATGCACACCTGGTTCGCCGGCCACGGCTTCGCCGGCGTGCGCGCGGACATCCGTGGCAGCGGGGAATCGGATGGCGTTCTCAAGGACGAGTACCTGCAGCAGGAACTCGACGACGGCGTCGAGATCCTGCGCTGGATCGGTCAGCAGCCCTGGTGCACGGGCAAGATCGGCATGATCGGCATCTCCTGGGGCGGCTTCAACGGGCTGCAGATCGCGGCCATGCAACCCCCCGAACTGGCCGGGGTCGTCACCATCTGCTCGACCGACGACCGCTACGCCGACGATGTCCACCACATGGGCGGGTGCATGCTCGGCGACAACCTCTCCTGGGCATCGACCATGTTCGATCAGAACAGCCACCCGCCCGACCCCGCGCTCGTCGGCGACCGCTGGCGTGAAATGTGGATGGAGCGTCTACGCGGCAGCGGACTCTGGTTGGAGAAGTGGCTGCGCCACCAGCGCCGTGACGATTACTGGAAACACGGCTCCGTATGCGAGGACTACAGTCAGATCCGCTGCCCCGTCTACGCCGTCAGCGGCTGGGCCGACGGCTACTGCAATGCGGTCTTCCGCCTGCTCCAGGGCCTCAAGGTGCCGGTCAAGGGGCTGGTGGGTCCCTGGGCCCACAAGTATCCACACGCGGGGGAGCCCGGTCCCGCCATCGGTTTCCTGCAGGAGTGCCGCAGCTTTTTCGACTATGCGCTCAACGGCGCCGACAACGGCTTCATGGACGAGCCCGCGCTCCGTGTCTGGATGCAGGAGTCAGTCCCGCCGAGTACACGCTACGAATACCGACCGGGACGCTGGATCGAGGAGCCCGTCTGGCCCTCGCCCAACATTGCGCCGCGTCGCTTCACCTTCAGCTACGGCCTCGGGCTCATCCCCGAAGAAGAGGGACCGGACGCCGACAAGCGCCGTCTCGGCATCCAGTCGCCCCTGTTCGTCGGCCTCTATGCGGGGAAGTGGTGCTCCTACAACGCCCCGCCCGATCTGCCCCACGACCAGCGCGACGAGGACGGCGGCGCGCTCGTCTTCGAGACCGAACGCCTCCAGGAAGCGGTCGAGATCTGCGGCCAGCCACGAGTCACGCTGGAGCTGGAATCGGACCAGCCCGTCGCCATGGTGGCGGTACGACTGATCGACGTCGCCGCGGATGAGAGCGCCACGCGGGTCTCCTACGGCCTACTCAATCTCACCCACCGTGACAGCGATGAACACCCGGAGCCGCTCGAGCCGGGCCGCACCTACCGCGTCACGGTCCCGCTCAAGCACATCGCCCAACGCTTCGCCGCCGGCCATTCGATTCGGCTGTCGGTGTCGACGGTCTACTGGCCGATCGCCTGGCCATCGCCGGAACCGGTGAAGCTGACGATATCGCCGCGCAACAGCACGCTCGAACTCCCCGTGCGCGCGCCCCGTCCGGCTGAGGAGGCCGCAATGCGCGCCTTCGAGCCACCCGAGGCCGGCCCCCCGCTGAGCGTCACCCTGCGCCAGCCCAAGCAGGAAGAGTGGACGGTGATCCGCGATCTCGCCAACGACCAGTCCACGCTGAAAGTGGTCAACGACGAGGGCGTCAGACGCTTCGACGACATCGACCTCGAGGTCGGCGCGCGGGTCGAGGAACGCTACAGCCACTCTTACGCCAACCACGAGTCCCTCTCGGGTTGGTGCGAATGGCAGCGCAGCTTCCGCCGCGGTAACTGGTCGGTCCACACCATCACGCGCACCCTGCTGACCGCATCGCCGACCGAGTTCCGGATCCGGGCGACGCTCGATGCATGGGAGGGGGACACCCGGGTCTTCGCCGAGACCTGGGACGAGATCATCCCGCGCGATCTCGTCTAGCCGCGGCTTCTAGCGACAGGGGCGCCGATCGCTGAATCGGTCGGTGCCCCGCACCAGCCTGGCCTCGGGGCGAGCGACTACATCCCGGCGCTGGTGCGCCCGCGCATATGCGCCTGTAGGTGGTGGAGCAGCCCGTCGGCACCGCGCTCGACGAGGTCGAGCACCGCCTCGAAGCCATTGGCGCCGCCGTAGTAGGGATCGGGCACTTCAGCACCGGCCTCGTCCGGAGCGAAGTCCATGAACAGCGCGATCCGGGCATGCGCCGATGACTGGCGCTGCGCCATGGCCTCAAGGGTCTCGAGGTTCTGGCGATCCATCGCGAGCACATAATCGAAGAGCTGCAGATCGTCGCCCGTGACCTGGCGCGCGCGCAGGTCGGTGAGATCATAGTCGCGCTCCGCCGCTGCGGCCAGCGCCCGGCGATCCGGACGCGCGCCGGTATGGAAACCGTGCGTGCCCGCGGAGTCGATACGCAGGTGATCGAGCAGCCCCGCCGCCGCGGCGCGCTGGCGCAATACGCCGTGCGCCGTAGGGGAGCGGCAGATGTTGCCCAAGCAGACGAGAAGGATCCCGGTTTCGTTTACGGTAGCCAACGCACTCACCCTCCACCACGGCACGGTCGCTTTAGCCGGACAGGCCTCAGCGTAGCAGATCCGCCGCTGCAAGCAGGGCCACCCCCGGAAAAATCACCTCGAATTCTGGGGACAGCCCCCCGAACGCAAGCAGCGAAATACGGTTACTGTCCCCGGAACACGAGCGTGCGCAACTTTGTGGGCGCGCGCTCGCGCAAGTGGGGCGCTACGGATTGGCGGAGGGGGTGGGATTCGAACCCACGGAGGGCGTGAACCCTCGGCGGTTTTCAAGACCGCTGCAATCGACCACTCTGCCACCCCTCCGGCGACTGGCCGGCCCAACGCCATTATCGCG
>SLKC01000090.1 GCA_007134775.1 Ectothiorhodospiraceae bacterium
CTGCCTCGGCTACTCGCTGACCCAGGAACGCAAGATGGCCGCCGCGTAAAGGCCATTCCGGCACCTGCCGGCAGCGCAAGTCAAGAAGCCCCGCCTCGGCGGGGCTTCTTTTTTGGGCATCATCGCGTCGCACGACCACCAGCGCCCTCCGCCCTTTCCAGCAGGGTGATCCCCCACGACACGGGGCAATCCATCAGCGTCGAGCGGACATCTCCAACCAAGGTCACGAGCGAGCGCGTGCCTTCTGGATCGAGGAGACAGTCATCGCTACACTGCGCCCGCCTCTGACGCGTTCGGGCCGTCGCTCAGCCCCCCCCGAGCGGAACCCAACCGAGGGCGACGAGAGCGGCGAGCAACCACAGGTACCAGGAGAAGATGCGCAAGCAGGCGCGGCGCAACAAACGGACAACCAGCCAAAGAGCCACGGTTCCCACGACTGCGGCGACGACGAACCCGAGCAGCATCTCGGGTGCGCCGATTCGCGGCACGGTATTCAACGAGTAGAGTTCCAGGGCCTGCAGCCCCGTCGCTGCGAGGATGGTCGGGATCGCGAGAAAGAAGCTGTACTCCGCGGCCCAGCGCCGCTTCAGGCCACACAGCAACGCGACCACGATCGTGATGCCGCTGCGGCTGATACCGGGCATTAAGGCCAGGCCCTGGGCCGCCCCGATCCAGGCCGCGGTGGCCGGTCCGAGTTCACGCAAGCCACGCCGACGGCGTGGCAGGTGGTCGCTGATCCATAACAGCACGCCCGTGCAGGCCAAGGTTAAGGCGACCATCCCTGGGCGAGCGAAAATCGCCTCGAACCACAGTTTGAAGACCAGACCGATGACGCCGGTGACACACACCGACAGCAGGAGCAGCAGACCGAGGCGAAGCGCACGCGGTAGCGGCCACGCCAGGGGCCCATCCAGCAGCTGCCGGACCCCCAGGCCAAGCTCCTGCCCAAAGCGGTGGAGGCTGCGGCGAAAGACGACCAGGATGGAGACCAGCGTGCCCACATGGACGACGAGATCGAACAGGATCATCTCGGCGCTGTCGGGCGGTGGGAGATCCGCGCCCTGGCCGATCAACCAGTGCTGGGTGAGCACGAGATGCGCCGTCGAACTCACCGGCAGGAACATGAAGGCGCCCTGCACGATGCCGAGCAGAACTACGATATAGAGTGCCAAGGATGCTCCCTGCGCGATGGCTCGTTCGGTCCACCGATGATCGCGCGACTACCGGACCGATAGGCTCGGGTACGCGCGAGCGCGCATTCTACGTCACGGGGATCATCGAAGAAACGCGCATCATGGAACGACTCTCCCGACGCCCCGCTCCTCGCCGAGTCCCTCACCGGTTATCGCTCGACAGGGCGCGCTCTCGATACGAAAATACTGCACCATGATTCCCGGCCTCGTTGAGATCACGCTGGTTGCTGGCGGCGGCGCCGCCGGCGGCGCCGCGCGGTACTGGGTTACCGGCTACGTTGACGGGCGCGTTGGCACCCCGTTCCCTTGGGGCACGCTCACGGTGAACGCTAGCGGCGCATTCCTGCTCGGCCTGCTCGCCGGCGCCTGGTCGACTCCCACAGCGCTGTTGCAAGCACCCGCCGGGACGCTGCTCGCCATCGGTCTACTGGGCAGCTACACCACGGTTTCGGCATTCAGCTTGCAGACCATGGCGCTGGCTAGGCGGGGAGACACCCGAGGGGCGTTGATCAACACCATTGCCAATGTGCTTGGGGGCCTGCTGCTTGTCGCGCTCGGATACGGCGCCGCCCGTCTGGCCACGGGCGCCTGAGACCTCATGCGGCACAACCGGATTCCACTTGTGCTTGCAGTCGCTCTGGGCAGCGCGCTGGGCTCGGTCGCGCGTTACCTTATTTCCGTCGCGCTGTTCCTGACGTGGGGTAGTGCCTTCCCCTGGGGCACCCTGATCGCCAATACGCTGGGGTCGTTCCTGATCGGCCTGTACGCGCGAACCAGTGGGCCCGAGGGACGCCTTCGCCATTCCCCGGCTACGCGTCACTTCGTGCTGACCGGGTTCTGCGGCGGCTTTACCACCCTCTCCCTGTTCAGTTTCGAGACGGTCGAACTCATCGGTCAGGGAGCAGCCGCAGCAGCCACCGTGAACGTACTCGCCTCGGTCGCGCTTTGGCTGCTCGGCGTCGTGGCAGGAAGTCGCTTCGGCAATCGGCTCAATCGATCCGCGAACACGCACGCGAGTACAGAATAGAGCGGGATACCCAGGCGACGGTGCGCCATTCAGTCACCCCAATCATGCCCGATCAACGCGCGAAACCCACCCGTGCCAGCAACGCCATGGGGCCGATACGCTCCAGCGTAGCGAAGCGTTCGCGGTCACCGGCCAACAGGCAGCCGGCAAAGCCGAGGGCATTCACGGAGAGGCCAGCGACACCTTCGCAACGCCGCGGCACCAGCCAGAGCCACTCGCGCGTGGCAAGCAGGTTGAAGGGCTCGGGCTGCTCCCAGCCTTCAGCGTGGCGACCGAGTTCGGCCCACATCCGGCGATACACCGCCTCGGCCTCGACCGCCGCACGCGTCGGTTCAGCCAGCCAGGCCGGCGGCATGGGCATCACCCTGTGCTCAAAGGGTAGATCCGGGTGGCACGTTGGCCCAGGCCCCGGCATCGCCATCGCATCGAACCAGCGGCGCACGGGGGGCTGCACTTCGCCGGGCCCCAGTGGCAGGGGCACAAGCTGCAGGTGGCGGTGCGGCTGACTCGCGCCCGCCGTCCGCCCACCGTTGTAGAAGGCCAGTCCATCGACGCCGGCGAGCCCCGTCAGCAGGGCCTCGAAATCGGCAACCGTCAATGCAGCCGTCTGTGACTCGTAGTGGCGAGTGACCAGGAGCAGGTGGTCGGCGAGCGCCGGGAACTTGTTGAGCAGGGCGACGTGCGTCGCCGTGAGTTCACCGACGAACAGGTCCGGCTCGTAGGGGGGCAGGAAAGGGTCATCGCCCGGTGCTGAGGGAGCGGCGCCGCCATCCCCGGGTTCCCGGCCCGCCTCGGGTTTGCGGCGCCACAGCTCCGCGATCCGGACGACGAAGTCGATGCCGCCATCGCTCAGCGTCGACACTTCCGTGGCCAACGGCACCAGCGCTCCGCTCGCTTCTGCCGCACGACTGCACGACCGGGCAGCAGGCAGGATATCGGCTACGGCGAGGCGGGAACCAGCATTGTCGGACATGGTGGGTCAGCCGGGCTCGGCAGCGGAGCAATCGGCCTCAGCGTACACACGGAAAGTGTAGCGGGACAGCCGCCGCTGGGGGTCGACAGCTGCGCGCGTGGTGCCACCGCTGACGTTCGAACAAGCACAACCGGGCCACCGAACGTGGAAGGGGCCAGGTCGGGGGCGCCACGGCGCCCCCGACCCATGGCCAGCCGCGCCCGTCAGGAGAGGCCCTCGATATGGCCGCTCTCGCCGATCCGGATATGCGCGGCCGCAGGTACACGCGGCAGCCCTGGCATCGTCATGACCTCGCCACAGACGATCACCAGGAACTCCGCACCGGCGGAGAGGCGGACTTCGCGGATATTCACCACATGTCCCTCCGGTGCGCCCTTGCGCTCCGGATCGGTCGAGAAGGACAGCGGCGTCTTGGCGATACAGACGGGATAGTGGCCATAGCCGCCCGCCTGCAGGTCGGCGAGTTGCTTGCGCGCCTTTTCGTCCGCGCTGATGTCACTCGCACCGTAAAGTTCCGTAGCAATCGTGCGCACCTTGTCCCAAAGCGGCATGTCGTCGGGATAGAGGACTTCGAACTTGCCTCGGCGCTCGTCAATGGTGCGCGCCACGGTCTCGGCCAGATCGACCGCACCGGCGCCCCCGTTGGCCCAGTGGTCAGAGAGGACCAGCTCGACGTCCTCGTCGGCGAGTCGCTCGCGCAGGGCCTCGATCTCGGCCTCCGTGTCGGCACTGAACTGGTTCAGGGCCACGACCGGCGGCACCCCGAATTTCTTGACGTTACGGACATGGCGCAGGACGTTCTCCGCACCCTTGCGCACCGCTTCGACATTCTCCTGCTTGAGGTCCTCCTTGGCGACGCCACCGTGCATCTTCACGGCACGGATCGTAGCGACGATCACGACGGCATCGGGGATCAGCCCCGACTTGCGACACTTGATATCGAAGAACTTTTCCGCGCCCAGATCGGCGCCGAAACCGGCCTCGGTCACGACGTAATCGGAGAGCCGCAGCGCCGTCTTGGTGGCGCTGACGCTGTTGCAGCCGTGCGCGATATTGGCGAAGGGGCCACCGTGGACGAAGGCCGGCGTGCCCTCCATCGTCTGCACCAGATTCGGCGCGAGCGCGTTCTTCAGCAATACCGTCATCGCACCCTCGGCCTGCAGATCACGGGCATGGATCGGCTTCTTGTCACGCGTGTAGGCGACGACGATGTTGCCCAGCCGCTCCTGCAGATCGGCCAGACCATCGGCGAGACAGAAGATCGCCATGACCTCGGAGGCCACGGTGATGTCGAAACCATCCTCGCGCGGGAAACCGTTGCCGTAACCGCCAAGTCCGGCCGCGACGGAGCGCAGGGCGCGATCATTCATGTCGATCACGCGCTTCCACGTGACACGGCGTGCGTCGATGCCGAGTTCGTTACCCCAGTGGATGTGGTTGTCGATCATCGCCGACAGCAAATTGTGCGCGGAGGTGATCGCGTGGAAGTCGCCGGTAAAGTGGAGGTTGATCTCCTCCATCGGCACGACCTGGGCATAACCGCCTCCCGCGGCACCGCCCTTCACGCCAAAACAGGGTCCCAGCGACGGTTCGCGCAAACAGACGGACGCCTTGCGCCCGGTCTTGTTGAGCGCATCACCGAGACCGACGGTCGTGGTCGTCTTGCCCTCGCCCGCCGGTGTCGGGGTAATGCCTGCGACGAGGATGAGATTGCCATAGGTGACGTGCTTCAGGCTGTCGACGTAATCGAGATCGACCTTGGCCTTGACGTGGCCATGCGGCAGCAGACCGTTACCATCGATGCCGAGCTTATCGGCAATGTCGGTAATGTTCTCCAGCGTGGCACTGCGTGCGATCTCGATGTCGCTCTTGGGGTTCTGATGCTGATCGCTACCCATCGGTCTACTCCGTCGGTTTTGGTCGCGAAAGTCTCGCCTCGATGTGCCGGACCTCGCGGGCCTCGGCACCTTGTCATCCCCGGCTCGGCCCACAGGCCTTACCGGTACGCTGAGCGACGGACGGCCACCCGTGGTGGCCGTCCGTCTCGTTCCTCGTGCGGGTCCGCGTACGGCTGGCCGGACCCGCGAATGCTCGTGTCGGCTTTACTCGGTCGCGGCCATGCCGTATTCGAGGGCCGCGTCTTCGAGCCATACCCAGAGGTAATCCGCAAAACTGCGCCGCACCATGAGCTCGAGCGTTGGCTGATCGTCGACGTAGCGGATGACGACACCGGCATGCGAGATCAGGGTCTGGGCACACTGCCCCGGGCCAAACATCCGCGGATGGAGATCGAGCGTGCATCCCTTGGCGAGGACATCGCGCGTCCGCGGGCCGCTGATCTCCAACGTCGTCATCCCGCTGGTGACATCGTTGACCGCGAAATGCTGCCCGGCGAGCGCCTGCTCGAGGGTATCAACGGCATCGTTCTCTGCCCCGGGCGCCCCGACGAGGTACCACTCATCAGGGCAGAGCCAGAGCGCACGCCACTGGTCGCCGTCGGCGACGGTGTTGGGCGTCGTTGGCAGATCAATACCCGTGACACCGCGCACCGCGTCGGTGAAGGCCCCATCGCTCGGGTCGCCGCGCAGATTGATGCAGGCCAAGAACGGCCGGGGTCGCACCGTGATCCCGGCGTTCGCGGGCGAGGCCTGGTGCCGGGCGCGCGTATTGCGCTCGACGAGCGGCGACTCCTGACGGATCGATTCAGACATTCTGGCGCTCCCCCTTCGGGTCGTAAAACACCGGGCTGGTGATACGGCACTTGATGACCCGGCCATCGGCCTGCGGCGCGTGCACGATCTCGTCCATGCGCTCGCGCCCGCGCTTGACCATCGCCAACGCGATCGAGTGGCCCAGCGTGGCCGAGTAGTAGCTGGAGGTGACGTAACCGGCCAACGGGACTGGCTTCGGCGCCTGGTTCGCATTCGGATCGTCGGTGAGCTGGGCGCCCTCGGGGATGATCTCCGCGGGATCGTCGACGGTGACCAGGCCGACGAACTGCTCCCGGTCCTCGCGTACGGCGTCGCTGCGGCTCAGCGAACGCCGCCCGAGGTAATCCTTGTACTTGGACAGCAGCCCGTGCATGCCGAGATCCATCGGGTTGACCGAACCATCGGTATCCTGGCCCGCGATGATGAAACCCTTCTCCGCACGCAGGATATGCATCGTCTCCGTACCGTAGGGTGTGATCCCATAGGGCTGGCCGGCTTCCCAGACGGCATCCCAGACATGCTGGCCGTAGTTCGCCGGCACGTTGATCTCGAAACCGAGTTCCCCACTAAAGCTGATGCGGAACACGCGCGCAGGGATGCCGGCAGCCTTGCCCGCGCGCCAGGTCATGAAGGGGAAGGCCTCGCCGGAGAAATCGATCCCCTCGCAGATCTGCTCAACGACCTTGCGGCTGTTCGGTCCCGCGAGCGAGATCGCTGCCCACTGATCGGTCGTCGAGGTCAGGTAGACGCGCAGCTCCGGCCATTCGGTCTGCAGCCACTCCTCGAGCCAGGCGAGCACGCGCGCCGCCCCGCCCGTGGTGGTGGTCATGTGATAATGGTCTTCGGCCAATCGCGCCGACACGCCGTCGTCCATCACCATGCCGTCCTCGCCCAGCATGATGCCGTAACGGCAGCGGCCGACCTCGAGCTTCTTCCAGCCGTTGGTATAGACGCGATTGAGGAATTCCGCGGCATCGGGTCCACGCACGTCGATCTTGCCCAGCGTCGAGGCATCGAGAACACCCAGCGACTGGCGTGTTGCCCGCACCTCGCGATCGAGGGACTGGCGCATGGTCTCGCCCGCTTGCGGGTAGTACCAGGGACGCTTCCAGTCACCGACATTCTCGAACAGCGCACCCTGCTGCTCATGCCAGACATGCATCGCGGTCTTGCGTACCGCGTGGAACCGCTCCGGCCCAAAATCCCGGCCGGCCAGCGCACCGATCGTCACCGGCGTATACGCGGGGCGAAAGGTGGTGGTCCCGATCGCGGCGATATCCTCTCCAAGGGCCTCCGCCGCGATGCCGGCACCGTTGATATTGCCGAGCTTGCCCTGATCCGTGCCGAAACCCATCGCGGTATACCGCTTGATGTGCTCGATCGAGGCATATCCCTCACGCGCGGCCAGGAAGATGTCGGCCGAGGTCTGATCGTTCTGGACATCGACGAACTGCTTCGGCGACCGTGTGACCGTGCGCCGCGTCGGCACGCGCCACAGCGGTCGCATGGGGGCCTCGCGTACGCGCGCCGTCGCCGGCGCCTCCCCCTCGATATCGTCGCTGCCGAAGCCGCTCGCCGCCGCCGCGGTCGCACCGGCGGAAAAGCCCTCCGTAATGCAGCCGTCGAGACTGAAGTTACCCGAGCAGGCACCCGCATTGAGGGTGTTGGCCACGGGCTGATCGGGCACGAAGCTCGCGATGTCGTGGTCGTAACACATCCCGCCGCCCGGGTGCGAATGCAGGTGGATCACCGGGTTCCAGCCGCCCGAGGTCGCCACGAGATCACACTCGATCGTGCGCCCCTCGCCGTAGACGCTGTCGCCGCGGGTGTTCAATCGCATCACCCGGACACCGCTGACTCGCTGTCCACCCGTGGTGTCGACCACCGCCATCCCCGGGAGCACATCGATCTCTTCCTTGCGCACACGGTCCGCGAGCACGCCCTCGATCTCCGGGCGCACGTCGATCAGGGCCGCGACTTCAACACCGTGATCGGCCAGATCGAGCGCGGTCTGGTAGGCGCTATCATTGTTGGTAAAGACCACGGCTCGCGTACCCGGCGTTACCGAGTAGCGGTTGATGTAGGTCGACACGGCCGAGGCCGGCATGATCCCCGGCCGATCGTTGTTCGAGAACACCAACGGGCGCTCGATCGCCCCCGTAGCCAGCACGACCTGGCGCGCACGCACACGCCACTGGCGCTGGCGCGGACGTTCATCCGGCGAGGTCGGACCGAGATGGTCGGTCACCCGCTCGAGCAGGGAGACAAAGCCGTGGTGATAATGGCCGAAGGCGGTCGTGCGCGGCAGCAGCGTCACTTCATCCATCGCCGCGAGTTCGCCGACGACGCGGTCTACCCACGACATCGCGGGCTCGCCATCGAGGAAGGCGCGACTGGCCAGCAGCGAGCCGCCCAGCTCGTTCTGCTCGTCACAGAGGATCACCCGGGCACCGCGCCGCCCCGCTTCCAGCGCCGCCGCCAATCCAGCCGGTCCAGCGCCAACGACCAGCAGGTCGCAGTGCGCATTGTGCTTGTCGTAGCGATCCGGGTCGGGGCCATCCGGTGCCTTGCCGAAGCCCGCTGCCTTGCGGATACGGGGTTCATAGATGTTGTGCCAGAAGGACTTCGGCCACATGAAGGTCTTGTAGTAGAAGCCGGCCGGCATCAGCGGCGCGAATAGCTGATTGACCGCCGAGAGATCGAACTTCACGCTCGGCCAGCAGTTGACACTGCGCACCTCCATGCCGTCGTAGAGTTCGGTCTGTGTCGCGCGCAGGTTCGGCAGGGTCGCGTTGCCGCTGCCCACCTGGACAATCGAGTTCGGGCACTCGGCCCCAGCGCCCATGATGCCGCGCGGCCGGTGCAGCTTGAAACTGCGGCCCACTAGGTGCTCGCCGTTGGCCAGCAGTGCGGAGGCGAGCGTATCGCCCGCATACCCCTGCAGCGTGCGACCGTTGAACGTAAAGCGAAGCGGGCGGTCGCGGTCGATGCGGCCGCCCGTTTGCAGACGATGCGGCTGACTCACTGCTCACCTCCCGGCGGTTCCTCGCCCATCTTGTAGAACGCCTTGAACTCGTAGGTCTGCGTGTCGCGGATCGCGTTGAACCAGCGCCGACAGCCGGCGGTATGCACCCAACGCTCGCGGTGTGATCCGCGCGGGTTCGTGCGCATGAACAGATAATCCGCCCACTCGGCATCGGATAGGGCATCCGGATCTTCCGGGCGCTTGATGTGGGCCTCACCGCCGTAGCCGAACTCGCTCTCATCACGCCAGCCGCACCACGGACACTTGATGTAAAGCATCGGTGGATCTCCCTCAGTGCGCGACGCCGGCGGCGCCGTGTTCGTCAATCACCGCCCCGGTTTCGAAGCGCTTCAGACTGTAGGCCTCGTTGAGCGGGTGCGGCTCATCATTGGCGATCGTGTGCGCGAAGCACCAACCCGATCCCAGCGTCGACTTCCAGCCACCGGTCCCCCAGCCGCAGTTGAAGTACAGCCCCTGGACCGGCGTCTTCGTGACCAGCGGCGATGCGTCCGGACAGGTATCGACACAGCCGGCCCAGTGGCGCAGTAGCCGCAGCCGGCTGACGATCGGGTAGAGCTCGACCAGCGCGGCCAACTGCTCCTCGATCACGTGCAGCGAGCCCTTGTGGCCATAGCCGTTGTACTTGTCGATGCCCGCGCCGATGACCAGCTCGCCCTTGTCCGACTGGCTGATGTAGACATGTACCGCACCCGACATCACCACGGTGTCGATGACGGGCTTGATCGGTTCGGACACCAGCGCCTGCAGCGGATGCGATTCGATGGGCAGGCGCAGATCGGCCATCGAGGCGATTACCCCGGAGTTGCCCGAAGTCACCGCGCCGATCTTGCCGGTCTCGATATAGCCCCGGGTCGTCTCAACGCCGACCACGCGACCATTCTCGCGGCGGATACCCGTGACCTCGCACTGTTGGATGACGTCGATACCGTACTCGTCGCAGGCCCGCGCCATGCCCCAGGCCAAGGCATCGTGGCGGGCAATGCCACCGCGTGGCTGGAACGAGGCACCAAGGACGGGGAAGCGGGTATTGGTCTCGGAGATATTGATAATCGGGACCTTCTCCTTGACCTGCTGCGCATTGAGCACGACGCCATCGACCCCATTGAGCCGGTTCGCGTTCACGCGGCGCTCAATGGTGCGCATGTCCTGGAGGTTGTGGCCAAGATTGAGCACACCGCGCTGGCTCAGCATCATGTTGAAGTTCACCTCATGCGTGATGTCCTCCCACAGCTTGAGGCCAAGTTCGTAGATGCCGGCTGACGCAGTCCACAGATAGTTCGAACGAATGATGGTGGTATTGCGCCCGGTATTACCACCACCGATCCACGCCTTCTCGAGCACGGCGATGTTGCGCATGCCATGCTCCTTGGCCAGGTAGTAAGCCGTCGACAGGCCGTGACCACCACCGCCGATGATGACAACGTCGTATTTCTTCTTCGGCTCGGGGCTGCGCCAGGCGCGCCACCAGTTCTCATGGTGGCCGATCGCGTTGCGCGCCAGGCTGAAAATCGAATACTTCTTCTTCATTGCGGTCTGCCCCCTGGGTCAGGGTTGAGATTGCGGCCTGCGCGAGCGCATTCCGGCCCGGACCACGCGCGTTGGCCCGGGCCAGCGACTCCCAGCCTTCTCAGTCGCCGTATACGGGGAAACGGCTGCAGAGGTCGCGCACCTTGTCACGTGTCGCATCGATCACCGACTCGTTGTGGATATCCTCGACGATATCGCTGATCCAGTGGGCGATCTGCTGGAACTCCTCAGCCCCGAAGCCACGCGTGGTGCCCGCCGGCGTCCCGATCCGCAGACCGCTGGTGACAAAGGGTGGCTGCGGGTCATTGGGTATGGCGTTCTTGTTGACCGTGATATGTGCGCGCCCCAGGGCCGCGTCGGCATCCTTTCCGGTCACATTCTTCGGCGTGAGATCGAGCAGGAACAGGTGGTTGTCGGTGCCGCCGGAGACGATCTGCAGACCACGCTCCTTGAAGGTCTCGGCCATCGCCTTGGCGTTGTCGACCACCCGCTGCTGGTACTCGCGGAACTCCGGCTGCAGCGCCTCCTTGAACGCGACCGCCTTCGCCGCGATGACGTGCATCAGTGGGCCACCCTGCATGCCAGGGAATACCGCCGAATTGACCTTCTTCGCCAGTTCGTTGTCGCGCGAGAGGATCACGCCACTGCGCGGGCCGCGCGGTGACTTGTGCGTGGTGGAGGTCACGATGTCGGCATGCGGCACCGGGTTGGGATAGACGCCGCCCGCAACGAGCCCCGCTACATGGGCCATGTCGACCATGTAGTAGGCACCCACCTCGTCGGCGATGTCGCGGAATCGCGCCCAGTCGACCACCCGCGAATAGGCGGAGAAGCCGGCAATGATCAGCTTTGGCTGGTGTTTGCGGGCGAGTTCGGCGACCTCTTCGTAATCGATCTCGCCGGTCTCTTCATCGATGCCGTACTGCACGGCGTGATAGTTGCGACCGGAGAAGTTCACGCTCGCGCCGTGAGTGAGATGGCCGCCGTGGGCCAGACTCATGCCCAGGATCGTGTCCCCCGCGTTCAACAGCGCCAGGAAGACCGCAGCGTTCGCCTGCGCACCGGAGTGGGGCTGGACGTTCGCATACTCCGCGCCCCAAAGCTCCTTTGCGCGCTCGATCGCCAGCTCTTCGGCAATATCGACGAACTCGCAGCCGCCGTAGTAGCGCTTGCCGGGATAGCCTTCGGCATACTTGTTCGTCAGGACCGACCCCTGGGCCTCGAGGACCCGCGGGCTGGCGTAGTTCTCGGATGCGATGAGTTCGATGTGCTCCTCTTGGCGACGGCGCTCGGACTCGATCGCCTGATGGAGCTCGTCGTCGAACCCAGCGATGGTGTCATTCTTGCTGAACATGCACTCCTCCCGCGGAACGGGGCAGCGGCACCCCGTGCATCGTGTAGACCTCGCTGCCGCCAGCGCTATGACGCCGGCAGGCGGGGCGTGGCCGGCATGCCCTCGCCACTGCCGGTACCTGTACCGGACCGACTGTGGGGACGTGGCGGCGGCCGCGCCGCAAGCCGCACATTATACGAGCCAGGTCCGACAGCTTACAGCGCCGATGCGGCATAACTTGCCCTGCCACGACGCGGCCTTGCCCTGTGGCGACCGCCCCCCGTTCAACCCGAATTCCGGGTCATACGAACGGCCTGCACGAGCCCACACACGAGCGCTCATTGGCCGGTGTCGCCCCAGTCTGCGCTATACTGGCCCAATGAGCGACATCCGTATTACCAATGCCCGCATGGTCAATGAGGGCGTCGTCAGCGAGGCCGATCTACGCGTCCGGGACGGCCGCATCGACGCGATTGCCCCGCAGCTCGACGCCCGCGCCGGCGAGACGCACATCGACGCCGCAGGCCGTTACCTGCTGCCTGGCCTCATCGACGACCAGGTCCATTTCCGTGAGCCGGGACTCGAGCACAAGGCCGATATCGCCACCGAATCCGCGGCCGCGACCGCCGGCGGCGTGACCTCCTTTTTCGAGATGCCGAACACCCGTCCCCCAACGGTGACGGCTGCCGCCCTCGCGGACAAGTACGCCCGCGCTGCCGGCCGTGCGCGGGCCAATTACGGGTTTTTCTTCGGTGCCAGCCGCGACAACGCCGCCGAGCTGGCAGCGCTCGACCCGCGCAGCACACCCGGGATCAAGGTGTTCATGGGGGCTTCGACCGGCGACATGCTCGTCGACGAACCGGCCGTTCTCAAGGACATCTTCTCGCGAGCGACGCTGCCCGTCGTCACCCACTGCGAGGACACGCCGACGATCGAGGCGAATGCCGCCGCCTGGCGGGCGCGCCACGGCGATGAGTTGGCGGCGCACCACCACCCGGAGATCCGCAGCGCCGACGCCTGCTGGCAATCGAGCCAACTCGCCGTTGATCTAGCGCGCAAGCACGGCACGCAGCTGCATATCCTGCACATCTCGACCGCGCGCGAACTCGAGCTGTTCAGCCCAGGGCCGATGCAGGGCAAGCAGATCACCGCGGAGGCCTGCATCCACCACCTCTCGTTCGACGACCGCGACTACGCCTCGCTGGGCAATCGGATCAAGTGCAACCCCGCGATCAAGAGCGCCGAGGACCGCGCCGCCCTACTCGCGGGCGTGCGTGAGGGCCGGATCGACATCCTCGCCACCGATCATGCCCCGCACACCCGCGCAGAGAAAGAGCAGCCCTATCTGCAAGCGCCCGCGGGGCTGCCGCTCGTGCAGGACCTGCTGCCCGCACTACTCGAACTCGTCGCCCGCGGCGAGCTCACGATCGAACAGGTCGTGGAGAAGGCGTGCCACAACGTCGCCGAGCGCTTCGCCGTAGCCGGGCGCGGGTTTCTGCGCGAGGGTTACTGCGCCGATCTTGTACTCGCCGACCCCGCTGCGACCACCGATGTCGATGACGCCCACGCCCTGTCGAAGTGCGGCTGGTCTCCGTTCGCCGGGCGCTCACTGCGCGGCCGCGTCGATCTGACCGTCGTTAATGGCGAGATCGTCTGGCGCGACGGCGCCCTCACCGGTGCCATTCCGGGCGAGCGCCTGTGCTTTGACCGTTGATATCGAAACCGGCCTCCCCAATGCACGTACGCTTGCACGCTCGGGTACCATCGCGGCATGAGTGAATTTCGTGATATCGAGGATGCACCCGCCGGCACCCGGCATCCGTGGTCGGAGCTGCGCGGGCGGCTACGGCACTCCGCCGACGGCCTGCTGCCGGCGATTGCCCAACAGCACGACACGGGCGAGGTCCTGATGCTCGCCTGGATGAACGACGCCGCTCTCGACGAGACACTGAACACGGGGCGCGTCTGCTACTGGTCGCGCTCGCGCGGCCGGCTCTGGCGCAAGGGCGAGTCCTCAGGCCAGATCCAATACCTGGTCGAGGCACGCATCGACTGTGATGGCGACACACTGCTGCTGCAGGTCGACCAGCGCGGACCCGCATGCCATACGGGCCGGCGGAGTTGTTTCTTCCACCGCATCGACGGCGATGCCGTCACCATCACCGCGGACCCGCTGGCCGATCCGGGCGCCCTCTACGGCTCGGACCGAAACTGACAACTTCTTGAGGCAAGAGCGCCGATGACGCTGAAGCTCTACAACACGCTGCACCGGGAGAAACAGGTCTTCGAGCCCCTCGATCCGGATCGGGTCACGATGTATCTGTGCGGGCCCACCGTGTACAACCTGATCCACATCGGCAACGCCCGCCCCGTCGTGGCGTTCGACGTGCTCTTTCGGCTGCTGCGTGAGCTTTACCCGAACGTGGTCTATGCCCGCAACATCACCGACATCGACGACAAGATCAATGCCGCGGCCCGGGAGCAGGGCGAATCGATCGACATCTTCGCCGCCCGCTACGCCACCGCCTTCCACGAGGATATCGCCGCCCTCAATACGCTCGAACCGACCATCGAGCCCTATGCGACCGAGCACATCCCGCAGATGATCGCGATGATCGAGCGGCTGATCGCGGCCGGCCACGCCTACGAAGCGGAGGGCCACGTGCTCTTCCACGTGCCGTCGATGCCCGATTACGGCTGCCTCTCCGGGCGTGAGCGCGAGGACATGATCGCCGGGGCACGGGTCGAACCGGCCCCTTACAAGCGCGACCCCGCCGATTTCATCCTGTGGAAGCCGTCCGACGATGACCTGCCCGGCTGGGACAGCCCGTGGGGCCGAGGGCGCCCCGGCTGGCACATCGAATGCTCCGCGATGAACGCCGCCCACCTGGGCGAGACCATTGATATCCACGCCGGCGGCCAGGACCTGGTCTTCCCGCACCACGAGAACGAGATCGCGCAGAGCCGCTGCGCCCACCACGGCGCCGATCTCGCCCGCTACTGGCTGCACAACGGCTATATCACCGTCGACGGAGAGAAGATGGCCAAGTCGCAGGGCAACTTCTTCACCCTGCGCGAGATCCTCGCCGACTGGCCCGGCGAGGTCGTGCGCCTGGCGCTGATCTCCGCACAGTACCGCCAGCCGCTCGACTGGTCGCGCAACACGCTGGAGCAAGCCGCCGCGGCGCTCGACCGCTTCTACCAGGCGCTGCGCACGGCCGCCGATGTCGACGCCCCCGATGTCGAAGTACCCGAAGCCGTGCGCAGCGCCCTCGCCGACGATCTCAATACGCCGCAGGCGCTGCGCGAGATGCATGCGATCGCGACGGCGTTGAACAAGGCCGAGGATGCACCCACGCGACGCGCGCGCAAGGCCGACCTCCTCGCCGCCAGCCGCGCCCTCGGCCTGCTCGCGCACGACCCGGCCGACTGGTTCCGCGCCAGTGCTGGCGCGGACAGCCCGAGCGAAGAGGAGATCGAGGCGCGGATCGCCGAGCGCACGGCGGCACGCGCAGCGCGCGATTTCGCCCGTGCCGATGCGATCCGCGACGACCTGGCCGCGCGCGGCGTCGTGCTCGAGGACGGGCCGGCGGGGACCACGTGGCGTCGCAACCGCCCCGTTCGGGCGGAGGGCGGCGCGGCATGACGCGTCTGCTACTCGCGCTACTGCGTGGCTATCGCTATCTGATCAGTCCGTTCACGCCACCGCGCTGCCGTTTCTTCCCGACCTGCTCGTGCTACGCCGAGGAAGCGCTACGTCGCCACGGCCTGTTACGCGGGGGCTGGCTCGCGCTGCGGCGCATCGCCCGCTGCCATCCGCTTCACCCCGGCGGCTACGATCCCGTTCCCGGAAGCGATTCATCCGACACCCGCGCTGGCACGGCGCGTCGCGCCCAACGCGAGCAGCAACTCTAGGCTGTTGCAGAAATGCGTCGAGCGTTCGCTACCACGAACGCTCGACCTGACCGCTCGGCAGCGGCATCAGCCGGCCGGCGATGCGGACGACACCCCCGGGGCGGTGGCCTTGACAGGCCGAAGCACTGCCGCGGAGACTGCGGTCGCGGCGATTTGCGCATCCCGCCCGACGACACCCCTGGAGTCCCATGGCCATCTCGACCTGGCAGATCTGGCTACTGATCGGGCTCCTGCTCGCGGCCGCCGAGCTGATGGGCGCCTCGTTCATTCTGGTCGCTCTCGGCGTGACCGCCTTCGTGGTGGCCCTCGCCACGGCACTCTACCCCGGAATGAGTGTGCCGGCGCAACTGCTGCTGTTCGCTGCGACCGGTCTGGCCCTCGTGCCCGGCTTCGTCTACCAGTTCCGCCGCTGGCACCGCTCGCGCGCCAGTACCATGGCGGGCGAAGCGGGCGGTGACGCAAGCCCGACCCTCGCGGTCGAGACCGACGGCCGACGCCCCGGGGTGCGTCTGCACGGGGATTTCTTCCCCGCCGAGGCACGCGACGGCGGCGAGCTCGTCGTCGGCGAGCACGTGCGCATCCACCACTTCGAGGGCATCACGGCCCGGGTCACGCGCGTCGACACCACCGCAGGCGACGACCCACCCCCTTAAATGCCCGTTTATGGAGAGACCGCGCTGATGGAAGATCAGATCCCCGCTGGACTCATACTCGCCGTCATTATCGCGATCATCGCGATCATCTTCCTGGTCAAGGGCTTTGTCATTGTCCAGCAGAGCCAGGCGATGGTGATCGAACGCCTCGGCAGCTACCTGCGCACGCTCGACCCCGGGGTCAACTGGATTATCCCCTTCATCGATCGCCCGCGGCCGATCAAACTGCGCCGCTACACCGGTGATGGCTCGGCACCGAGCATCGACATGACCCGGCGCATCGACCGGCGCGAGACCGTGATGGACTTCCCCTCGCAGCCGATGATCACCTCGGACAACGTCACCATCGCCGTCAACGGCGCCATCTACTACCAGATCATCGATCCGCATCGGGCCGTCTATCAGGTCGAGGATTTCGGCAATGCCATGGAGGTGTTGGCGAAGACCTCGCTGCGCTCGCTGGTGGGAACAATGGAGCTTGATCGCATCTTCGAAAGCCGTGACGAGATCAACGAGCGCCTCGCCCAGGTCATGGACGAGGCCGGCAACAAGTGGGGCATCAAGGTCACGCGCGTCGAAATCCAGGACATCGACATCCCCGACGAGGTCGAACAGGCGATGCGGGCGCAGATGACCGCCGAGCGCAACCGGCGCGCGATGGTCACCGAGGCCAACGGCAAGCGCGAATCCGAGATCGCGATCGCCGAGGGCGAAAAGCAGGCCGCGGTGCTCAAGGCGCAAGGCGACAAGGAGGCCTCGATCCTCCGGGCCCAGGGCGAGAAGGAGGCGATCGAGACCGTCCTGCAGGCGACCGAGGGCGGCGAACTGCAAGCGCGCGACGTGGTCAACTATCTGGTCGCCCTGCAGTACATGAAGACCCTCCCCGACATCGCCCAGCAAGGCGACCGCGTGTTCCTGCCGCTCGAGGCGAGCAGCATGCTGGGCTCGATCGGCGGTATCAGCGAACTGCTGCAGGGAGTCGGACGTACGGGCGGCGCTGCCGGTCCCGTGCGGGGTGCGTGACCCGCGCCGGCCGGCGATGGCAACGGGTGGGGCGCGACCACCGCCCTCCCGAGCCAGGGGTCACGTATTCGGCACTCACAGCTGCGACTCGACCGGCAGGATGCGGGCGACCCAGGCGACGATCCGGCGCCAGAAGCCGGCCTTGGGCTCCAGGGCATGGACCTCGCCGGTATCATCGACCCACTGCAACAGCCCCGCGTCGCTGCGCTCGACTCGATAGGCCAGCGCCGGATTCGTCGACGCGCGGTAGAGCGCCTGAACCTGGCCTACGATGCGTGCATCGGCGATGAACACGCCGAGTTCGGTATTGATGTTGGCCGAGCGCGGATCAATGTTGAACGAGCCGATGAAGACCTCCTGATCGTCGAGGATCTGGGCCTTGCTGTGCAGGCTTGCACGCGCGCCTGCGTTACCGAACGCCCCGTTCACCGCCGCAGCCCGGGACCAGGCGGTAGGACGCAGTTCGTGCAGTGTCACGCCCCCGTCGAGCAGCGCATGACGGCGCCGCGCGTAGCCACCATGGGCGAAGGCGACATCGGTCGCCGCCAGTGAATTCGTCAGTACACCCACATCGACGCCCTGGCGTGAGAGTTCACCGAGCATTCGCACGCCCTCGGCACCGGGGACGAAGTAGGGCGAGATCAGGATCAGCTCCTCTTCGACCTGCGCATAACGCTGGGCCAGAGCCTGCACCACACCGGCCTCGGTACGCCCGTCGCCATACGCCTTGGCGGGTGCGTCCACAACCAGTTCCGCGGCACTCGTCCAGACATAGGCACCCCGATCGAGGGGCCCGCGCTCGTACGGATTGGCGGGAGGATGGGGTCCCACGGCCGTCAGGTGCGTCCCCGCCGGTCGCTCTCTCCCATCGGTGTTGAGCGCTCCGCTCTGCGCGGCGTCCCCGGCGAAGCGGGCAAGCTTCTGCACGGGGACCGCTGCGGGCGAGCGCCAGTATTCAGCGAAGGACTGGCCGACCTCGAACGCCAGTGGCCCGGCGATGGCGAGATCGAGATCGGTGAAATTGAACGCGCCGCCTGCATTGAAGTATTCGTCGGCTATGTTACGCCCGCCGATGATGGCGAGCCGATCATCCACGATCCACGACTTGTTGTGCATGCGATGATTGACTGGGTCGCTACGCACGACGAACTCGATCCCCATGCGCAGCAGCCCCGCGCGCGTATGGAAGGGATTGAACGACCGGATCCCGATGTTGGGGTGGTCCGCCAGCGGCGCGAGCAGGGCTTCGTTGCCGCGGACGTGCATGTCATCGATCAGGATCTCGACCTGGACCCCGCGCTCCGCCGCCGCAAGCAGTTCCGCCAGCAGCATCCGCCCGACGACATCGTCCCGCCACATGAAGTACTGCACGGAGATCCGTTCCGATGCCTTGCGCAGCGAGCGCACACGCCACTCCAGCGCCGCATCCCCATCCACCAGCAGACGGAAGCCCGAAGCGTCCGCGTTCGTCGTCTCCGGGGATCCATCGAGCCATGCCGCCAGCAGCCCATCCGCGGCAGGCTCCCTCTCCCCGGGATTGCCGGCGGGATCGCTCATCTGGCGGACCGGCGAGCAGGCAGTCAGCACCACCATCGTGACCGCGATCAGCCCGCTAACCGCAACGCCTGCACGTCTCATCCGTGCGCTCGCCCTCTGGCTTCCCCCACTGCGCCCACCATCCTAGCGCAGAGCCGGCGCTGTACCGAGTGCCGCGCACCCAATAGCGGCAAACGGGCGCTACTACGCGCCGCGTTCGCCGTCCTGGCAGCGCACGCGCTGACACGGCGCTTCGGGCCTCATTACGCAAAAAAGCCCGGACGTGGATCCGGGCTATTTGATGTGGCGTCCCCAAGGGGATTCGAACCCCTGTTACCGCCGTGAAAGGGCGGTGTCCTAACCGCTAGACCATGGGGACAAGTAAACCATTTTGCGCCGACAGGGCCAATGCCGTCGGAACGCGCGTAATCTACGCAAGGCGCCTGCCGGTGTCAACGCACCTGCGCATCTGCCTGCGCTCCGGTTACTCGCCCTCGGGGTCGATGAGGTCCTCCTCATCGACTAGCGAGAAATCGTAGGTGTAGCGGATGTTCTCCTCCAGGTACTGGCCCATCGAATCGGCTGAGCGCAGCCCCTCGTAGATCTCCCGCGGCACCGGTGAATAGACGGTCCGCAGACCCGGCAGGGAGTCGTAGAACTGGATCACGAGCTGCTGGGTCTCGGGGTTATACCCGACGCGCCGGATGCTGCGCGATTCCACGTTCTCCATCTGTACATAAACGCGATCGGGCCGGCGGTGGGGTTCGTGGGCAATCGAATTCTGCATCAACGAATACGCCTCCATGAACGTCTTGACCTGGATCGCCGGGAGCGAGACCGATGGCGGGCAATCCGTGGCGCAATGGCTCACCGGGATCCCTGGGTGCGGGCATTTTGTCTTATGTGCGAAGCATAACACAGCAAATGCGCCGATGAGACCCGGAATCCCCCCCCACAATCGGTCCGCGCGGGCGCGGGGCGGAGTCTGGTAAAATCCGCGGCGTATTCACCGCCGCCGGCTCCCAATGACCCCCGATGAATACTGTCAGGAGAAGGCGGCAGCCAGCGGCTCCAGCTTCTACTACAGCTTCCTCTTCCTGCCGGAGAGGCAGCGCCGCGCCATCACGGCCCTCTACGCCTTCTGCCGCGAGGTCGACGACATTGTCGATGAGACCTCGGAGCCCGGTGTCGCGCGCATGAAGCTCGCCTGGTGGCGCACCGAGATTGACAAGGTCTTCGACGCCCGCCCCAATCACCCCGTCGCACGCGCCCTGGCGCCCGCCGTCGAGGAGTTCGGTCTCACGCGCCAGTATTTTCTCGACATCCTGCACGGCATGGAGCTCGATCTCGACCACGAGGGCTTCGCCAACGCCGACGAACTCGCGAACTATTGCTACTACGCAGCGGCGGCCGTTGGCCTGCTCTCCATCGAGATCTTCGGGTACAAGGAGCCGACCACTCGCACCTACGCAGTGGAGATGGGCACGGCCCTGCAGTTGGTGAACATCATCCGCGACGTTCGCGAGGATGCCCGGCGTGGGCGCATCTATCTACCGGTCGATGAGATGGACGCGCACGGGGTGCGCCCCGACGATCTGCTGAGCGCACCCACATCGGCGGCGCTCCGCCGCGTTCTCGACGCCCAGGCGGAGCGCGCCCGCCAGCATTACCGGCACGCCCTCGACGTCCTCGCCGCACACGACCGACCGGCGCAGCGGACCGGTCTGATCATGGGGCGTATCTACATGACACTGCTCGAGGAAATCGAGCGCGATGGTTTCCGCGTGCTCGAACACCGGGTCGCACTGACCCCGCTGCGCAAGCTCTGGATCGCCTGGCGCTGCGCGCGCGAGGAGCGGCGACACGCGCGCCGTCGGGGTCCATGACCCCCCCGCGGATCGCCGTCATCGGGGCGGGCTGGAGCGGCCTTGCCGCTGCCACGCGCCTGGTCGCAGCCGGGGCCGAGGTCACGGTCATCGAGGCGGCGGACCGACCGGGTGGGCGGGCGCGCAGCGTCGAGGTCGGCGGCATGCTGCTCGACAACGGGCAGCATATCCTCCTCGGCGCCTATCGCGAGACGCTGACGGCGATGGAGCGCGTCGGTGCAGATCCGCAACAGCTCTTCCAGCGTATGCCCCTCGACCTGGAGCTGCTCGCCGCGGACGGTACGCTGCGTCTGCAACTGCCCCGGGGACCCGCCGCACTCGCCCTGTTCTGGGGGCTGCTTCGTGCCCGGGGTCTGAGCCATCGCGAGCGTCTGCAGGCACTGACCACCGCACCCGCGCTGCGCAAGCCGCCTCACTCAAGCCAGACCGCCGCGGACTGGCTCGCGGCAACGGGGCAGCCCGCACGCCTGATCCGCAAGCTGTGGGCTCCCTTGTGCCTGGCGGCCTTGAACACGCCGGTCGCACACGCCTCCGCCGAGGTATTCGCCCGCACGCTGGCCATCGCCTTCGCCGCGCGCGGCAGCAGCGATCTCCTCCTCCCGCGGTGTGATCTGGGCGCGGTCTTTCCCGCCCCGGCGCTCTCCTGGCTGCAATCGCGAGGGTGCGACGTCCGCCTGCACACCCGTGTGCGCGGGCTGGAGCCTACGTCGGGGTCCTGGCGCCTCGATCTGGGACGCACGGGGACGATCGAGGCTGAGCACGTCATCGTGGCGACAGAGGCGCGAGCCGCCGCGCGCCTGCTGTCATCGCTGCCCGCTGCAGCGGCCAGGGCGCTTGCAGAGCGCATCGACCGGATCGCCGTTGAGCCGATCACGACCGTCTGGCTCGAGGCGCCTGCGCGCCCAGAGGACGCGCGCGTGATGCAGGGCCGTCTGGACGGGCCGGCGCAGTGGGTCTTCGATCGCCGCATCAGCGGTCAGCCCGGCGTACGCGCGGCCGTGATCAGCGCGGGCGGGTCCCACATGGAGTGGCCCCGTGCCACCGTCGCGGATCACGTCGCACACCAGCTTGCCGAAGCTGGACGCCTACCCCAGCCAATCGGCATTATTCGAGAGAGGCGCGCGACCTTTGCGGCGACGCCGGCAACGGAGGCGCTGCGTCCCGTCTGCGATGGGCCCTTGCGCGGCCTCTGGTTGGGCGGCGACTATGTTGCCAACGGCCTGCCGGCCACGCTGGAAGGCGCTGTGCGTAATGGGCACCGTTGCGCGGCCAACATCCTGGGGCCCC
The DNA here is from genome assembly GCA_007134775.1 of Ectothiorhodospiraceae bacterium. GTDB lineage: Bacteria > Pseudomonadota > Gammaproteobacteria > XJ16 > Halofilaceae > Halofilum. Next base: position 22,111 of record SLKC01000090.1, read on the forward strand.
GAAGGGAGGCGGCATGACCACCCCATTCACACCTGAGCAGCCCGATCTGCACGGGCGAACCGTACTGATCACGGGAGCGGGCGCCGGACTCGGGGCGGCAACGGCGCGCGCGGCCGGGGCGGCGGGCGCCGAAGTCATCCTGCTCGGGCGCAGTGTGCGCAAGCTCGAGACGGTCTACGATGCGATTCTCGACGCGGGTGGGCCCGACCCGGGAATCGTGCCCATGGACCTCGAGGGCGCGAGCCCCGACGACTATCTCGACATTGCCGATCGCATCGAGGCCCAGTGCGGCCGCCTTCATGCCCTGGTCCACAATGCGGCCATCACCGGTCCGATCACGCCGATCGAGCACTATTCGCCACTCGAATGGATGCGAGTCATGCAGGTCAACCTGCATGCGCCGATGTTATTGACGCAGGCCTGTCTGCCCCTGCTGCGCCACGAACACGGCCCCCGGCTCCTCTTCATCGGCGATCAGCGGGTACAGCCGAACTGGGGCGCCTACGGGGTTTCCAAGGCGGGCGTCGAGGCCCTGGCGTCAATCCTGGAACAGGAACTGGCCGGGCGCCTGCCCATTGCCGTCGAGGTGGTCCATCCCGGAGCGATGCGAACCGATCTCCGCGCCCAGGCTTTTCCGGGCGAGCTTCCCTCCGAGGTGCCGGCGGTCCTCCCCGCTGCCGAACGGGTCGTCCAGCGCCTCGCCGGTCCCCTGCCAGCAGGCTAAGGCCCGAGTCCCGTTGTCCGGGTCAAACGGCGCGATCTGTACGGCGGCTCAGCGCGGGCGCATCCAGCACGAAGATGCCCGCGTCGCCGCTCGCCAGTTCGGGCCAGATCAAGGGGAGATCGGGCCACTGGGCCTCGACCGTGGCCCCGCTCCCCCCGGTCTCCACGACCAGCAGGCCGTCCGGCGTGAGATGCGCCGCCGCCCCCGCAAGAATCCGATCGACAATGTCACAGCCCCGATCGCCACCGGCAAGGGCCGCCGCAGGCTCATGGCGGTATTCGGCCGGCAGGGCCGCCATGCGCTCGCTGTCGACATAGGGTGGATTCGCGACAATGAGATCGTAGCGCTCGCCTTCCAGCCCTGCGTAGACATCGGCCTGCCGCAGCTGTACTCGCTCCCCCAAGCCGTGAGCCGCGACGTTCTCGCGGGCGAGCGCAAGCGCTTCCGGGTCGATATCCGTCGCATCCACGACTGCCTCGGGAAAGGCGCAGGCGCAGGCGACCGCGATGCATCCGCTCCCCGTGCCGATATCCAGGATCCGCGTTACATTGCCCGCGCGCAGCCAGGGCGCAAAGCGCTGAGCGATCATCTCCGCAAGCGGCGAGCGCGGAACCAGCACCCGCTCATCCACGCGAAACGCCAACCCGGCAAACCAGGCACGACCGGTGAGATAGGCCAGCGGCTGGCGCGTCGTGATCCGCCGTACGAGCAGCTCACGGACCGCAACGAGATCGTCGGCGGATACGGGCGCATAGACATCTTCGACCGGCTCGACTGGCGAATGCCCGAGGGCCTCAAGCACGAGCCAGGCCGCCTCGTCGCGGGCGTTGTCCGTGCCGTGCCCGTATGCCAGGTCAGCCCCGTCCAGCCTCTGCTCGACGGCCTGGACGAGTTCGAGCAGCGTCGATGCATGCAGGTCGATATCCGCGCTCACGCGCCGCCTCCATCCAGATTTCCGCAGCGAGGGCCGGGCGCGATGCCCGGGAGGCGGGACGGCGGCGCCCCGCCTCGCGTATAATAAGATAAAAGGTCCTATTCTACCCGGATGCAACCCTGTCTGGAGAATTGCTGATGTCTCTGCCCGCGCGCCTGTTGGCCGGTGCCCTGCTCTCGGTGATTGCCACGACCGTCCATGCCCTCGACGTACACAATGCCCGCACACCGTCGGCACCGGAGGGCGCCTCGCTGATGGCCGGCTACATGGAGCTGCACCATTATGGCAGCAACAGCGTCAGCGTGACGGCCATCAGCAGCCCGCAATTCGAGTCCATCGAGATCTACGATCGTGTCATCGAAGATGGCATGACCGAACTGCGCATGGTCGACGAGATCGTGGTCGATTCGGGCCAGCCCGTCGAACTCGTACCGCGGGGCAAACACCTGGTCCTGCATGGCCCCACAGAGGCGTTCTCCCAGGGAGACCGCATCACGCTGGAGCTGGAGACGACCGAAGGCAGCGTGGAAGCCGAGATGCGCGTCGTCGATGGCGAGACTTTCGGGCACGACGACGCGGCCGAACACGGTTATTGAACCGGATCGCCAAGCCGCCAGCGCCGTGATCGATCCACGCCTGTGGCTGCTGCGCCTGCTGCCACACCATGCGATCTCGCGCCTGACCTTCTGGCTCGCCCGGCGCCGGACCCGACTCAAGGCGCCGCTGGTACGCTGGTTCATCCGTCGCTACGGTGTCGATATGGGAGAAGCGGCGGAGCCGGATCCAGCCGCCTACGCCAGCTTCAACGGGTTCTTCACCCGGGCACTGAGACCGGGCGCGCGCCCGCTGACCGGAACGGATACCACCCTTATTGCGCCTGTTGATGGTCGTATCTCCCAGGCGGGCGCGATCCGCGCGGGAACGCTGTTCCAGGCCAAGGGCATCGATTACGCCGCAGCCGATCTGCTCGGTAGCCTCGAGGCGTTCGCACCCTTTCACAGCGGCAGTTTCGCCACGCTCTACCTCGCCCCCGGTGACTACCACCGCATCCACATGCCGCTCGCGGGCACATTGCGCCACATGACCTATGTGCCCGGACGGCTGTTCTCCGTTGCCCCCTGGACCGTGCGCAGTGTCCCTGGCCTGTTCACCCGCAACGAGCGCGTCTGCGCCCACTTCGACACCCCCTACGGTCGCCTGGCGATGGTGCTCGTCGGGGCAATCAATGTCGCGGCGATCGAAACAGTCTGGGCTGGCCTGATCACGCCACCGCGGGGCCGGCAGATCGTGGAGATACCCTACACCGGCCAGGCCGCGGTGACACTCCCCCGTGGCGCCGAGATGGGGCGTTTCAACATGGGCTCGACCGTCATCCTGCTCCTTGAGCGCAACGTCGCTTGGTCGCCGGGCACGGCACCCGGCGAGCGGGTTCGCATGGGCAACGCGCTCGCCCACCTCGACTGACCGCTACGAGCCCTCGCGCAGGGCCGCAACTCGCGAGCGCCAGGCCGGCGACAGCGTGGCCAGCCGATCCAGATCAGCGGGCACATCGACATCGGGCAGGGCAGGGAGTTCATGCCAGCGCCAGCCGAGGGCGAGGAGTCGCTCACGGGTCGCCTGCAGCACAGTCTCGGTGCCCCAGGGAATGCCGTCGAACAGCGCGGCGGGCGGATCGTGCATACCCAACAACACGTAGCCGCCGTCGAGTGCGGGCACGACCACTGCATCATTGCGTGCTAGGGCAGCCGCCGCTGCGGCGATCACCGCGGGCATGAGCGCGGGGCAGTCCGTGCCGATCACGATCGCGGGTCCACCGTCGCCCGCGGCGAGTGCTGCGTGCATGCGCTCACCGAGATCCCTGCCCGACTGTGTGCGCCGCACTACGGCGTGATCCGCAGCCACTTTGGCGAGAAGGCCGGTCGAATCGTCCCCGGCCGCCCACAACTCGACCGGCCCGACGCCCGCCGCCACGGCGCGTTGCACCGTGTCCGGCACCAGTTCGGCCTGCAACCGCGCGGCCCCGTCTGCGCCCAGTGCCGGGATGAGCCGCGTCTTCGCCTCCCCGGGGACGGGCGCACGGCAGAAGACGAGGATGCGCGCCTTCATGTCCGCCGTCGCTGGTAGCGCAGAGCAAGCGCGGTGGGCTCCACGCCGCGCCAATACGCGAAACGCAGACGCCACATCAGCAGGATCGTGCGCCAGGCGCCACCTTCCTGCCACCGCCTGGCGGAAGTGGTGAGGCCCACGGGCAGGCAGCAGGGGCGCGCCCGCGCCCGCAGCTGCGCACTGATTGCGACATCCTCCATCAGGGGCTGTTCGGGAAACCCACCGATCTCGTCAAAGACCCGTCGTTGCACGAAGACGCCCTGATCGCCCGTGGCGATCCCGGTCAACCGCGAGCGCAGATTCATCAATCGCGCCGTGAGCCGCAGCAGCGGGCGCTGGGAATCGAGGCGCACACCGAAACGCCCCCAGACGAGTTCGGGCCGGTTCTGCGCGGCGAGTAGCGCCGCAATCGCCTGCGCATCGACGCTCGTATCAGCGTGGAGGAACCAGAGCAGCTCGCCACGGGCATGCCGGGCGCCGGCATTCATCTGGTGGGCCCGCCCGCGCGCGGCGACAACGACGCGATCGGCATGCGCACGCGCGACGGCAACGGTCTCGTCACCGCTACCGCCATCGACGACGATGACCTCACCGCCCCACTCACGCAGCGGCTCAAGGCTGCGCAGCATCGAGCCGATGCCGGCGGCTTCGTCGAGGGCGGGCACGATCGCGGAGACGGGCACGGCGTCATTGGCCCCGGACGGTGGCAGCCCGCCGGCCCTACCTCCTGCCACCAGCCGCCCACGCTCACCGTGCATTCGGCCCATTCAGGTCAGCTCGCGACCCGCTGCTCAAGGGGGAAGTCGACTTGCACCGTCGCCTCGTCTTCCGTCGACAGGGCGCCGCCGCAGGATGAGCCCTGCCCCGCCGTGCAGCCGTAACAATGGCCGGCTACCGCGATCGGTGCACCGACGAGCGCCCGGGCGGTGAGGTCGCTGATATGGCGGCGCGGGTGTCCCCGCCCCCCAGCCGGCAGATCGAGCATCTGGTTGAAGTCGCAGTCGTAGACGTAGCCGCGCCAGTCGACGCTGAGCAGATCGCGGCACATGACCGAGTCCATATTGGCTTCCCGGTGCGAGGACTTCAGCAGGTCCATGTAGGCGTCGAACTGTCCGCGCGAGATCAGCGTGCTACCGAAGCGGTGGATGGGCAGGTTCGCCAGACAGAGCAAGCTGGTGAACTCGATACCGAAGTCGCGGCGCAGCGCTTCGCGGTAATCCGCTTCAAGCGCCCCCTGCTCGGGGGGCAACACGGCACCGAGGGGGTTGTAGACGAGATGCAGCGGCAGGCCATCCTCACCCACGCCATAGCCGAGCGCGTTGAGCCGCTGCAGGCCCTTGATGCTGTCGGCAAAGACACCGCTGCCGCGCTGCTTGTCGACATTCGCGCTCGAGTAACAGGGCAGCGAGGCCACGACCTCGACGCCGTGCGCGGCGAGGAAGTCGGCAAGATCGGACTGCTCCGGCAGTTCGAGCACCGTCAGGTTGCACCGGTCAATCACACGCAGGCCACGCGCATGGGCGGCACGCACGAGTGTCCGGAAGGGGTCGTGGAGTTCCGGCGCACCGCCGGTCAGGTCGAGCGTGGCCACCTCCGGGTTGGCATCGAGGAACTCGATCACCTGACGCGCTGTATCCTGCGTCATCCGCTCCTTGCGCGTCGGGCCGGCGTTGACGTGGCAATGCAGACAGGCCTGGTTGCAGTAGTAGCCCAGGTTGACCTGCAGCGTGGTCACGCCACGACGGCTCATGGCGGGGAAATGGTGCTGATCGAGATGGGGCAACGTCGCGTGCATAGCATCATCCAGCGTGGCAAGGGACTGACCGGCCCTTCATCGGCGCCGACCCGAGCGGATATTGCCTGCACACCGGCTTTACGGCCATCCGGGCAATCACGAATGGCCGTACCCCAGCCACACCGCGGCAGCTGGGGTACGGGCACCGGCCTTACGCCTCGCGATTGCGCTCAGCCTCCTCCGCGGCGGCCTGCGCGCCACCGGCTTCCTCGGTCTGCGCCTCGCCCGAAGCGGCATCGGTGGCGTCGTCCGCGGCCGCATCGGCGCTCGCGCCCGCTGCGCGGCCGGGACCGGCCTCCGGCCAGGTCGCCAACAGCCCATTGAGGCGATTGACGAAGGCGGCGGGATCCTCGAGCTGACCACCTTCGGCGAGCACGGCCTGGTCGAAGAGCAGTTCACTCCACTCGCCGAAGCGTTCACTGTCGCCCAGCGCCTCCATGCGTTGCAGCAACGGATGCGCGGGGTTGATCTCCAGCGTCGGCCTGCTCTCCGGTACATAGTGGCCCGCCTGACGCAGCAGGTGCTGCATGTGCAGGGCGACATCGTACTCGCCAAGCACGAGGCAGGCGGGAGAATCGGTCAGGCGCTTGGAGACCCGGACATCGGCGACGCGCTCATCGAGCACGGCCCGGATACGGGCGGCGAGATCGCTGCCGCCCTCCTCATCGCCGTCGCTGTCCTCACCGACGTCGAGATCCCCCTTCGCTACAGAGGCAAACGACTTGCCCTGGTACTCGCTGATCTGAGCCATGAGCCACTCGTCGACGCGATCGTGCAGGAGCAGGACCTCGATGCCCTGTTTGCGGAAGTACTCCAGGTGCGGGCTCTTCTGCGCGGCCTTGAGGCTGTCCGCGGTGATGTACCAGATCTTCTCCTGATCCTCGCGCATGCGGCCAATGTAGTCGTCCAGACTGACCGTCTGCACGCCCTCTTCGCTGTGCGTCGAAGCGAAACGAAGCAGCCCGAGGATGCGCTCGCGATTGGCGAAGTCCTCGACGACCCCCTCCTTGAGCACTTGACCGAATTCGCGCCAGAACGTGGCATAGCTCTCGGAATCGTTCTTCGCCGTCTCCTCCAGCAGATCGAGGATCTTCTTGACCGAGGCGCTGCGGATACTGTCGACAACCCGGTTCGACTGCAGCAGCTCACGCGAGACGTTCAGGGGCAAATCGTTCGAATCGACCAGTCCGCGGACAAAACGCAGATAGCGCGGCAGCAGCTTGTCCGCCTCCTCCATGATGAACACGCGCTGGACATAGAGCTTGACCCCGCGCATGTCGCGCTCGCGATCGAACAGATCGAAGGGAGCGCGCTTCGGGATATAGAACAGCGTGGTGTACTCGTATTTGCCTTCGACGTGGTTGTGGGTCCAGAGCAGCGGATCGTCGAAATCATGCGCAATATGCTTGTAGAACTCGCGGTATTCGTCGGCCGAGATCTCCCGCTTCGGCCGACGCCACAGGGCGGAGGCGCGGTTGACGGTCTCGAACTCATCGTCCTTGCGATTGCCCTCATCGTCGAGCGCCGGCATGCGGATCGGGAAGGTGATGTGATCGGAGTAGCGGCGGATGATGCCCTCAAGCCGCTGGCGATCGGCAAATTCGGCGCACGCCTCGGAGAGATGCAGGATCACGTCGGTACCCGGATGCTCACGCGTAGTGGCCTCCAGGGTGTACGTGCCGTCACCGCTCGATATCCAGTGCACCGCCGTGTCCTCGGGCTCACCCGCGCGGCGGGTGACCAACTCCACACGATCGGCCACGACAAAGGCGGCGTAGAAGCCGACCCCGAACTGGCCGATGAGCTGGGCGTCCTTTTTCTGGTCACCCGTGAGTTGATCGAGGAACTGCCGCGTCCCCGACTTGGCGATGGTGCCGATATTGGCAACGACGTCATCGCGCGTCATGCCGATACCGTTGTCGCTGACAGTGACCGTGCGCGCGTCCCCGTCCCAGTCGACCCCGATGTGGAGATCGGAGACGAGCGGCGCGAGCGCCTCCTCGGTCAGCGCCTCGAAGCGCAGCCGGTCGCATGCGTCGGAGGCATTCGACACCAGCTCGCGAAGAAAGATGTCACGGTTCGAATAGAGCGAATGGATGACCAGTTTGAGGAGCTGCTGCACCTCCGCCTGGAATTCGTGGGTCTCGCTGCGCGTGTCACCGCTCGCCATGGGCCTGACTCCTTCGGTTGCATGGAATATGCCCAGCGATGGGGGCGCCCCTCGCCCGTTTCAAGGGCGACAATCCGCCTCCAGATCGAGCAGTCGCTGCTTGCAGCACAACGCCGCCCCGCGCTCCCAGTCGCCGCTGTAACCGCCCAGCCCCGAGCGGGCGACGACTCGGTGGCAGGGGACGATGACCGGTAGCGGATTGGTCCGACAAGCACCACCAACCGCCCGCGGCGCTGAGCCCAGCTCGTTAGCGAGGTCGCCGTAGGTCCGTGTCTGCCCCACAGGGATCGCCTGCAGCGCCGCCCGTACCCGCGCCTGGAATGCCGTCGCGGCCGGGGCCAGTGGCAGCGCCGGCAGCTCGCCGGGCTGTTCGAACCATGCGGTGAGGGCCTCGCCCACGGTGCGCGCGAAGCCATCGCGGGGCCAGCGTGCAGGCCCCTTCTCCAGCCAGTCGAGTCGCAGCAGCACGCCACAGTCGGTGACCACGCCGAGACGTCCCAGCGGTGTCGGAATCAGTGCGTCGTGCGCCATGGGGTTTTCCGCTCAGTCGGCCTCTAGCCCGCGCTCGAAGGGCAGATCCTCAGGGCCGGCATCCTGCAGCTCGAGCTGCTGCAGGCGATTACGCAACTGGGATCGACGACCCGGATCATCGGTCGCCGCCAGCAGGGTACGGTAGATCCTGCGGGCATCGTTGACCAGGCCCATCTCCGCGAGCTGACCGGCTGCGTGATAGCGCGCGGTCTGCCCCCAGCGGTCGCCCCCGCGCCCATCCAGCAGTGTCGCCGAGCGCATGTAGAGTTCGGCCGCACGGCGATGTTGCCCGAGCGCCTGTTCCGACTCGGCGCGCCAATAGAGCAGCTCGCGCCGGCGCTGGCCCTCCACCTCCTGTTCACCGAGGCGCTCGAGCAGCGCGCGTGCGCGCTCATGCTCGCGCGCGCCCTGCAGGTCGAACAACACCTGTAGGATGCGATCGAGGTCGTCCGGGGACAACGGGATGGCATCGTCGACAAGCGCATCGAGGGCGTCAGCGCCGCCGGCCGGGTCCCCTCCAAGCACCAGCACGCGCGCCCGCAGCAGGCGCCAGTCGAAGGGGTCGCGATCATCGGGCGCGGCGTCGAGGTCGCGTACCAGTTCGCGCGCGAAGCGGACATCATCGCGCGCCAGCGCTTCGTCGACCAGGCGGTATCGCACCCGATCGGGGATCGCGGTGACCTCGGGGAAACGCCCGCTCTCCATGTAGAGGCGCCGGGTCATGCCGGCGCCGGGGCCCTCGAGGAGCAACTCCACCAGGTGTTCGTGCGCGACGCCGGCGTCCTCACCACCCTGCAGCGCCACCACACTCAATAACGCCCGGGCACGCGCCGGGTATTCCGGCAGGACGCCATCGGCGGCGGCGAACCAGACACCATCCTCGCCGACGAGCAGTTGCTCCTCGTTACCGAGCTGGCGTCCCCAAGCCAGCCAGGCCCGCCACACGTCATCGGCTTCCACGAGAAAGAGGCGATCATCGCCCGGCAGTGCGGGGCCGGCATGAAACGCGCGCTCGGTTGCCATAGCATAACGCTGCACGGTGGCGCTGGCGCTAGCGGCGCGACGCATCAGCGCATACAGGCGTGCGCGATCGGCGCGGTCGAGGTCGTCATCACCGAGCGCGGCCTCGACCTCGGTGATGATCTCTTCGGGGGGTGCGGCACCGGACGCAAGTCGGGCCAGGCCGTGGAGCGCCGCCGTCTCTCCTGGGGCGGCGTCGTCGGGCAGGGCCTCCAGCGCCTCCTCGGCGCGACCGGCGCGCAGCAGTACGCGGGCACGCAGACCGATCCAGTCGTCGCCAGCCCCCGGATGGTCGACATCGAAGCGGCGCATCGCCGTGACGGCGTCGTCAGTCCGTTCGTCGGCCAGGTAGGCGCGGACGACCAGCTGTCGCCAATAGCGGTAGTCCTGGCCCTCGAAATCCGTATCGCCATCCCAGAGCAGGCGTCGCAGCGCCGTGAGTGCCTGCGGCGCATCATCTCGGCGCAGGTGCATTTCGGCACTGCGTTCGAGCGCCCAGCGGCGAAACTCGGGTGAAGCGGCGGCAGGTGGATCGCCGAGCCGGGCGAGTGCCCGCTCCCAGGCCCCCTCGGCGATAAGGATTTCGATGCGGGTGCGCTCCCAGCGCTCCCATGCCACCGGCGCGCCAGCGGCCGAGGGTTGATGTTCGTTGAGCATCGTCAGCGCCAGGCCCGGCGCCCCCGCCTCCGCGATCTCGACGATGCCCGAGAGACTGCGCCGTTCGGCCTGTGCCGGTGCGACCGCCACCAGGGAGAACCCCACGACGGCGGCAAGGATGGCCGGCAGGGCACAACGACGCACCATGCCGGCCATCCGCGACAAAACCGCAGTCACCGCTTGGTGAGCTTTTCCGGGATGCGGGCCGCCTTGCCCGTCAAGCCACGCAGGTGGTAGAGCTTCGCCTGCCGGACCTTGCCCCGCCGCTTGACCTTGATCTCGGCGATCTGCGGGCTGTAGGTCTGGAAAACGCGCTCCACGCCCTCGCCGTGCGTCGTCTTGCGCACGGTGAACGCGGAATTGATGCCCCGGTTGCGCTTGCCGATGACGACACCCTCGAAGGCCTGCAGCCGTTCCCGGTTACCCTCCTTCACGCGCACGGACACACTGACCGTGTCGCCGGCACCGAACTCGGGCACTTCCCGGTTCATCTGCTCGGCTTCCAGTTCTCGGATCACATCGCCCATCTTCTGCTCCCGTCATCTCTCGTCTGCGCCCACCGACTCCCGGTAGGCCGTGATGAATTCTTCCAGCAGTAGCCGGTCTTCACTTGTCAGCTCGCGTTCGGCGAGCAGATCCGGCCGCCGCAACCAGGTCCGGCCGAGCGCCTGGCGTCGGCGCCAGCGCGCGATCCCACCATGATCGCCCGACAGCAGCTCGGGCGGTACCGCCCGGCCTTCGAACACGGCTGGGCGGGTGTACTGCGGTCCTTCGAGCAGGCCGTCGGCAAACGAGTCGTCCCCGGCCGAGGCCTGCGCACCCAGCGCACCCGGCAACTGGCGAACGACCGCGTCGATCAGCACCATCGCGGCGAGCTCGCCACCCGAAAGGACGTAATCCCCAAGCGACCACTCCTCGTCGATGCGGCTCGCCAGTATGCGCTCATCGATGCCCTCGTAACGCCCGGACAACAACAGCATCCCGGGGGCCTCGGCCAGACGCTCCACCGCCGACTGCGTTAGCGGGCGGCCCTGCGGACTGAGGTAGATCCGCGGACTGCCGGCGGGCAGCGCCGCCGCCGCCTCGTCGAGCACGCCAGCGAGCGGCTCCGGCTTCATCACCATACCGGGACCGCCACCGAAGGGCCGGTCGTCGACGGTCCGGTGCGCGTCCGTCGTCCAGTCACGCGGGTCGCGGCAGTGCATTGCGTACAGACCGCGCCGTGCCGCGCGGCCGGTGATCCCGTAAGCACCAACGGCCGCCACGAACTCCGGAAACAGCGTGACGACCTCGATTCGCATCACCGCTCCGGCTCCAGGGCCCCGGGAGGGCCTCAGAAGTCCGGGTCCCAGTCGACCACAAGGCGCCCGGCCGCCGGATCGACCTCCACAATCACATCGTCGGGTATCCAGGGGATCAGGCGCTCCCGCTCACCCTGGACGACCAGTACGTCATTCGCACCGGTCTCAAACAACCGTTCGACCCGGCCGAGTTCGACATCCCGTGTCGTGCGGACCGTGAGACCGATCAGGTCGGCCCAATACCACTCGTCCTCGGGCAGCGGCGGCAGCGCGGATCGTGGGACCGCAATTTGCGCATGGCGCAATGCCACCGCACCATCGCGGTCCTCGACACCTTCAAGGCGCACCAGCACGCGATCGCCCTGGAGTCGGCCTGCTGCTACGCGATAGCGAACGGCCGCATCCGCCGACCCGATCCACCACGCATCGAATTCGAGGATCGATTCGGGCGGGCGGGCCGCCGAATCGACACGGACCCAGCCACGCACACCATGGGGGGCGCCGATTCGCCCCACCGGGATCAGGCGCTGTTCGCCACCCGCCCCGGGCATCGTCGCGCGCCTCAGCCGGCGGCCTTCTCCGCCTCGCGCTGCTCGCGCACCAGGCTCTCCACGCGCGGGCTCAGCTGCGCGCCCTTCGCGACCCAGGCATCCACGCGCGCGAGATCCAGTCGCAGCCGCGGGGATTGCCCGCGTGCGACCGGGTTGAACAGGCCCAGCCGCTCGATCACGCGCCCGTCACGCGGGCTGCGGCTGTCGGTGACCACGATGTCGTAGAAGGGACGCCGCTTGGCGCCGCCTCGATTCAGCCGAATTGAAACCATCGACCCGCTTACCTCCGTCAGGATTGACTCGTTGGGCGTTTAGCCCTCCGGGCATAAGCGCGTAATTTTACCCGAAATACGAGGCCATGAATATCCCGATCCTGCACTTGTGCAGCCCCCCTCCCCGAACCTGACTTGATCCGCCCGCGTTTGGCCCCAACCATGTCTGCTGAAACATCGAGCAGCCGCGCACCCTGACAGGACCAAGGACGAATAACGGATGGTGGACTGGCAAACGATCGCGATTACGCTGCTGCTGGCGCTGGGGGCCGCCGCCTACTCCATCGCCGCTATCAGCGTACGCCGCTCCGTTCGACACTCACTCCTCGCGCCGCTGGCCGAGCGCTTCGACTTCCGCCCCGCCGAGGGAGAGACGGGCGCGGAGGATCACTCCACCCTGCGCGGCGACTGGTCGGGCAATCCCGTACGCATTGTCCATGAGTCGACCGCCTGGTACCAGGCAGACCGGCTGGTCGTGCGCCTCAAGCGCGATTTCCACCTCGCCGGTGAGGTGCGTTTCCGGCGGCGCAGCGGCCTGCATGCGCTCGCGCACCGCATTGGCCTCATCCCCGACATCGACCCCGTCGATCGCGATTTCCACCGCGCCATCGTGCCCGAAGCCGACCACGATGAGGAGATCGAACCGCTGCTCAGCGAGCCCGGTCTGCGCGAGGCCGTGCTGCGCCTGGTGGGCAACCGGCGGACCACGGTCGCCGTGCATGGCGAGGGTATCGAGATCCGTCATCGCGGTCGCCGCTTCTTCCCTGGCGCGGGACTGCGCGAATCAGTCCGTCCGGCAGGGATCCAGGCGGAACTGGACGCGATGGATCAGCTCGCCGATGCGACCTCCTCGGCACTACGGGGACACACCCCGCCGGCTCGAGCGCAAAAGCCCGGCGACGCCACCGCCGAAGGACTCGACGACGAGTGGCTGCCGCTGGCCGAATCGATCGCCGAGCACCGCTTCGGCGCCCTGCTCCTGGCCGGTCCCATGCTGGTGTTCGTCGGGCCGGCCCTGCTGCTGTGGGGGATCAACTTCCCGCCGATCACCTGGGACCTCTACCTGATCGGGCTCGGTGTCGGGCTGGGCCTGCTGTTGCTCTATGCCTGGCTCGCGATCCACATCCTGCGCGGGCGGACCCAGTCGCTGCGCGATTTCCTGCTCTTTTTCGGCGGCGCAGCGGTCGGTCTGCTGACCCTGGCACCGGGCGCACTGGCCGGCATCAACGGGCTCTTCGATGGCGCGACACCGACGACCGCGAGCGCGGCCGTGGAACGCCGTCTGGGTGACGGCCATCACCTCCATGTCCGCCTCGTCGAAGCCACCGAGCGCAGCCGCACGCTGACCGTCGCCGTACCCACAACCGTCTACGAAGAACTTGAGCGCGGCGATGAGATCGATGTGCGCGTGATGCCCGGCGCCCTCGGTTTCCGCTGGCTGGCCGGTGCCGCCACGCCAACACCCGGTGACTGAGCGCCACGCCCATCGAGGCGGCACCGGCGCTCGGGTACAATCGCGCGCCTGAACCTTCACCCCAGGAGCCGCCCAGGATGAACCGCTACGACGTCTATGCCATCGGCAATGCCCTGGTCGATGTGGAGTACAGCCTCGATGCCACCGAGTTGCCGGGCCTGGGTATCGACAAGGGGGTGATGACACTGGTCGACGCCGACCGCCAGGCCGAGTTGATGTCGGCGCTGACGGGCCGGGAGGTCCATCGCAGCGCGGGCGGTTCCGCGGCGAACACGGTTATCGCCGTGAGTCAGTTCGGGGGGCACGGGTTCTACAGCTGTCGCATCGGCGACGATGGGCTCGGCCGTCTCTACGCAGACGACCTGATGGCCAACGGCGTTGCCACCAATGCGCACCAGCGCTCGGACCAGGGCGACACGGGGCGCTGCCTCGTGCTGGTCACCCCCGATGCCGATCGCACCATGCAGACCTATCTCGGCATCACCGGCGAGCTCGGTACGGATGCCATCGATCCGCAGGCGCTGGCCGCCTCCGACTGGCTCTACATCGAGGGCTATCTCGCGACGTCACCGTCGGCCCGGCAGGCCGTGCACACCGCACGCCGAATCGCGGCGCAGGCGGGCAGCCGCAGTGCGATCTCGCTATCCGACCCGAATATCGTGCACCACTTCGGGAGCGAACTCTTCGAGTTGATCGGCGACGGCATCGACTTCGTCTTCGCCAACGAAGAGGAGGCGATCGGTCTCAGCGGGGCCGCGGATCTCGCCGGTGCCGTCGAATGGATGCGCACCATCGCCAGCGAGTTCGCGATCACGCGAGGTGCGGCAGGGGCATTGATCCACGACGGTCAAGACACGATCGAGGTACCAGCGCAACGCGTGACCCCACTGGACACGGTCGGCGCGGGTGACATGTTTGCCGGGGCGTTGCTCTACGCCCGTTCCCGCGGCCACGACCACGCTGGCGCAGGCGCCTTCGCGACGACGGCGGCGAGCCGGATCATCACTGAGTACGGCCCGCGTCTGCGCCCCGGCGTCGCTCAGGAACTGCTCGGCGAACTCGCGCCGGCATGAGGGCCACCACCGACGGGTTGGCCGGCCGTTCGCGGACCGCTCTAGTCGAGTCGCGTGGAGACATCCACGATGCGGCCGTCATGCAGCCGCACCCGCCGCGGGCGATAGCGCTCGTCCTGGTCGTAATACCAATCCTCGACCGTCACGCGCTCGTAACGGGGGTAGTAGCGCCAGTCGCGAGGCGGAGTAACGCGGCGGTAGGTGCGCTCGATCGGCTCGCCGCAGCGCTCGAGTAACTCGTAGGCCGTCATGCCCTGACTGAAGTCGGCGGGGCGACAGGGACGGTCATCGACGTGCCCCTCCCGGAAGCCGCGCCCCGCGGTCTCGATCCGCCGCAAACGCCCGTCGCGAAAATGTAGCACCCGGATCAGGCGTTGTGGCCCGAAGTTGTAGAACCAGGTCTCTTCGTAGGGTGTGTAGCCCGCATAGGCGGGATCCTGGATCGCCGCCCTATAATTGGGCTCGCCGCAAGCTTTACGGACCTCGAAGCTGCGGTCACCCTCGCTGACGAGACTGCCGTTGCAACGCAGCGCGTGGGCCTCAGCAAGCGGCACCACTAGCAGGACGACGAACAGGACGAGTCGGGTCTTGCGCTGCATTTCGCCTCTCGTGCCATCAGCCCTATTACCATGCGACAAACCGCGCGTAGTAAAGTGCCGGATTCAACCACAACGGCGGGCCACGCTGGCG
This sequence comes from Ectothiorhodospiraceae bacterium, assembly GCA_007134775.1. Lineage (GTDB taxonomy): Bacteria > Pseudomonadota > Gammaproteobacteria > XJ16 > Halofilaceae > Halofilum. The sequence goes on from SLKC01000090.1 coordinate 37,409, forward strand.
CAAGCATCATGGACCAATACCCGAGCAACGACATGGCCCGGCACTGCGAGCGCGTCTGGCGCCACGCGCGGGCACTGATATGATCGCACGTCGGGCCCTCCCCGTGCGCCCACCAATGCCGTACCATGCGCGCCTCGGTCCCGGCCCGGAGCCGCGCAATCGTGACTGACCAAGACACTGACACCCAGGGCGCCCCCGCGCCACGGCGCTGCGTGCAAGTGAACGGCACTGAGGTCGTGCTCCTCGGCACGGCGCACGTCTCGCAGCGCAGCGTCGACGATGTGCGCGAAGCGCTGAGCAGCGAGGACTACGACGCGGTCGCCGTGGAGCTGTGCGAGCCGCGCTACCAGCGCCTGACCGGCACGGATGACTGGGGCGACATCGACTTGTTCCGCATCATCCGCTCGGGGCGTACCGGCATGGTGGCGGCGCAGCTCGCCCTCACCGCCTATCAGAAACGCCTCGCCGACCAGCTCGGCGTGGAACCGGGCGCCGAGATGAAGACCGCGATCGCAGAGGCCGATGCGGGGGGACAGGCGCTCTGGCTCATCGACCGCAACATCGGCATTACGCTCAAGCGCCTGGTCCGCACCGTCCCCTGGTACCAGCGCTGGCCGCTGATGATGGGCATCATCACGACGGCGATGACGCGCAGCGAGGTCGAGGCCGACGAGATCGAGAATCTGAAAGAGGGGGACATGCTGGAGAACACCTTCAGTGAGTTCGCCGAGCGCTCCCCGAAGCTGTACAACACGCTGGTCGCCGAGCGCGACCGCTACATGGCCGCACGTCTACGCACGCACATCGCCAGCGAACGCCCGCGCCGTTTGTTGGTCGTAGTCGGTGCAGGCCACCTCCAGGGCCTCGCCGAGCAGCTCGAGGCCGATACCGACCCCAAGGCCGAGCGTGAACGCCTGGAGGCGGTACCACCACCGGGACGATTCATCCGGTGGCTACCCTGGATCATTGTCGCCGTCATTCTCACCGGTTTCGCCATCGGCTTCGCCCGCAGTCCGGAACTCGGCTGGCGGCTCGTGGGGGACTGGGTGCTGATCAACGGGACGCTGACCGCCATCGGCGCCGCGCTCGCACGTGCGCACGCGGTGACGATCATCGGCGCGTTCGCCGCCGCACCGTTGACCTCGCTCAACCCGACCGTGGGCGCCGGTATGGTCACGGCCGCCATCCAGACCGCGGTGCGCCCGCCCGTGATGCGCGACTTTCAGGAGCTGCGCGAGCACATCACGGAGGCACGCTACTGGTGGACGAACCGTCTGACCCGGGTGCTGCTGGTATTCGTCTTCTGTACGGCCGGGTCGGCCGCCGCGACCTATATCGCCGGGTTCCGGATTTTCGGGCAACTCCTCTGAACACGACGCACACAGGACGGGGTATGGACACCTGGGTCGACACCCGCTGCATTCTTGAGTTCGACACGGGGCCGCGCGTACCCCTGATCTTGCTGCTGCGCCCGCGCAGCGGCAGCCACCAGTGGGTCGCCCGCGACCTCTACGCCATGGATCCGGTCGTGCCCGTCGAGGACTACCGCGACATCTACGGCAACGCTTGTCAGCGTCTGGTTGCCCCGGCCACGCCCTTTCGCATCGACGCGGGGGCCACCGTGCTGACCATGGGCCGCGCCGAATGCGCGCCGGGCGCGCCCTTCGTCCTCATCCAGGATCTGCCGACGCCGGTCCTCCCTTACCTGCTGCCGAGTCGCTACTGCGAGGCCGATCTCTTGGGCCGACTCGCGCTCGATCTCGTCGGCAACGCCAAGCCCGGCTACGATCAGGTGATGCGCCTCACCGACTGGGTCGAGGAGCACGTCGACTACTTGCCCGGCACGAGCAACACGCCGATCACGGCCCTTGAGGTCAAGGCGCGCGGCAGCGGCGTCTGCCGCGATCTGACCCATCTTGCCATCGCGCTCTGCCGCAGCATCAGCATCCCCGCTCGCATCGCGGTCGGCTATCTCGAGCACCTTGAGCCGATGGACCTGCACGCCTGGTTCGAAGTCTATGTCGGTGACCGGTGGTACACCTTCGATCCCGTCCAGCGTACCGCCGATGCCGCCCGCGTCGTCCTCGCCTACGGTCGCGACGCCGCAGATGTCCCCGTATTCAACCAGTTCGGCCCCCAGCGCATCCCGACCCGCCTCGACGTCAACATCGAGCGCAGCCACGCGCTGTGACGGCCACCGGCCGGCCCGGTGGCGAGCACACAACGCGCGATCGCCGCCACGCCAGGGTGCACTCAGACCCGCCCAAACGGCCTCAGCCAGCGGATGAGCAGCGGCAGCAGCGACAGATTACTGACCAGCGCGAAGACCATCGCAACACCGGTGAACAGGCCGAAATAGATCGTCGGGATGAAGTTCGACAGCGCCAGTATCGAAAAGCCGAGGGTCACGATCACCGTGGTGTAGAACATCGCCCGGCCAACGTTCATGTGTGACTGGCGCAGCGCTTGCGCGTAATCGCCGTGCTCGCCCACCTCGGCCTTGAAGCGATCCGCGTAGTGGATCGTGTCGTGCACCCCGATGCCGATCGTGATCGCCGCGATCGTGATCGTCATGATATCGAGCGGGATCCTGAGCAGCCCCATGACCGCGAGCACCGTGCAAGCGGCGATCAGCGTCGGTAGCGGGCCGATGATCGCCATCTTCAGCGAGCGGAACAGCAGCGCGAACATCACCATGATCAGGGCGAAGACGATGCCCATCGTGACGAACTGCGATGTAAGCAGCGTCTGCATGACGTTGTTGTAGAGCACCAGCATGCCCGACAGCGAGACCTGGTCTTCGTCGACTTCGAAACGCTCGGGCAGCCCTTCACGGATTTCGCGCAAGAAGGCGTCGCGGCGCAGCTCGGGATCGGAGTCGATGATCCGGATGTCGAAGCGCAGCTGATTCCCATCCTCCGACATGTAGGGATCATAGAGAATCGCGCGCAGATCCTCCGGCAGGCGCTGATAGATCACGGCCATGCGCACGGTATCGGGCGGCTGGCCGTCGTTGAGATGGGTAATCATCTCGTGGGTCGTGGCCACCGACAGAACCTTGCCGGTGGCATTGAAGTCATCGAGCCAGTTCTGGATCTCGCCGACTTCCTCCATGAGGAATTCGTTGAACCAGTAGCCTTCGGTCGGCCCCGCGTCCTCGTCGTAGCCGTAATCATCCCACTCGTCGTAGGGCTCGTCGTCCTCGAACTCTTCGAGGAAATCCGCGGGCGCATCGAGCACGACATCGAGCGGCGTGGTGCCGCCCAGCTCGCGATCGATGAGCAGCATGCCCTGATGGATCTCGGTCGACTCGTGGAAATAATCGATGAAGCGGTTCTCCACCGACAGGCGCGTCATACCGACGACCGCGATCACGACCACGATGGCGAATGTCGCCCACACCACAGGCGCGCGGTGCTCGACGAGGCGGGCGAATGCGCGCGTGACGAAGGCGGTGGCATCGGCGCGTCGCCGCGGCACCGCCCCGGGTGTCGTGCGCGCGAGCATGACGGGGAAGAGCGTGAACGAGAGCACGAAGGCGAAGACCACCGCGACCGCCATCATCATGCCGAAATCGATCACGGGACGTATCCCGGCGAGCGTCAGTGCGGCGAAGGCGACGAACGTGGTCACCGCGGTAAAGAACGAGGGCTTAAACTTGCTGTCGATCGTCTCGCGCAGCAGCTGGTACTGCGTGGCGGTGGGCGAGAGCATGTGCAGCTCGCGGTGGCGGACCACGAGATGGACGATCAGCGAGAGCGTGATGATCAGGATGAGCGAGATGAAGTTCGACGACACCACCGTGACCGGCCACTGCATGAAACCGAGGAAACCGATCATGCCGAGGGCCACCCCGGCGCAGATGGCACTCGGCACCACGACCCAGCGCACCCGCGCGAAGGCAACGGCCAGCAGTGCAATAATGAACAGGCCGACCGCAACGCCGAAGGTGCGGATGTCGCCGCGGACGAATTCGATCATGTCCGCCGTGATCATGGGCACGCCACCGAGATGGATATGCGCCTCGTCGCGATAACCGTCGAGAACACCGCGCACGGTTGCGATATTCTCCTCCAGATCGGCCTGCACCTCCGCCATGCGCTCGCTGTAGCGCCGCTCCAGCGCCTCGAGCTCGGCCGCCTCGCCCGCATCGAGCCCCTCGTCGGCGCGCTGCACACGCAACGCGTCGCGCTGCTGCGCGATATCGGCGAGCAGTTCATCCTGCTCCAGCGTGACCAGCAGTGCCGAGGTGTCCGCGTCCCGGTTCATCAGCAGGTCGCGATAGAGCGGGCTGGTGCGGAACTCCTCGCGGGCCTGATCGCGATCGACGTCGTCATCGGCGAGTGTGCGCACGCCCGCCTGTATATCGGAGAGACTCTGCTGCGGACTGTCGATCAGCGGCACATCGAGGATGGAGAGCACATC
>SLKC01000180.1 GCA_007134775.1 Ectothiorhodospiraceae bacterium
CGCCTGGCTCATCGCCGAGGCCGAGCTACTGCCCGCGCGCGGCGAGATCGCGCCCTGGCTCGACGCCGTCGACCGCGTGCGCCACGACACCGAGCGCCTGGCCGCGCGCGTCGCCCGGCTGGAGCGCCGCCTGGAGGGCTCGTGATCGGCCCGCGCCAGGCGCTGCGCCTGATCCACATCCAGTGGATCCTGCTGCGCCACGGCCTCGACGAGATCCTCTGGGCGACGCGGGTCTTCCAGCCCATCCGCTACCTCTACTATCTCACGCCCGGGGCCTGGTTGCGTCTGGCCTCGCGCCGCGCGCCGCGCGGCGAGCGCATCCGCCATGCGCTCGAAGACCTCGGGCCCATCTTCGTCAAGTTCGGCCAGGTCCTCTCCACCCGGCGCGACCTGCTGCCCGACGACATCGCCCGCGAGCTGGCGCAACTGCAGGATCATGTCCCGGCGTTCCCGTCGGCGGAGGCGCGCGCCGTCGTCGAGCGCGAACTCGAGCTACCCGTGACGACGCTGTTCTCGCGTTTCGACGCCGAGCCGATGGCCTCGGCGTCGATCGCGCAGGTGCACGGCGCGCGCCTGATTGACGGCCGCGAGGTCGTGGTCAAGGTACGCCGCCCCGGCGTCGAGGGGCGCATCCGCCGCGATGTCGGCCTGATGTACATCTTCGCTGGACTGGTCGCGCGCTTCTGGTCGGAGGGCCGGCGCCTGCGCCCGGTCGAAGTCGTGCGCGAGTTCGAGAAGACGCTGCTCGACGAGCTCGACTTCATCCGCGAGGGCGCGAACGCGCAACAGCTGCGGCGCAACTTCGCCGATTCGCGCATCCTCTACATCCCCGAGATCTACTGGCCCTACACGACGGGGGGCGTCCTCGTGCTCGAGCGCATCGAGGGCACCCGCATCTCCGAGGTCGACACCCTGGCCGCACAGGCCGTCGACCTGCGGGTGCTCGCCGAGCGCGGTGTCGAGATCTTCTTCGCCCAGGTCTTCCGCGACAACTTCTTCCACGCCGATATGCACCCGGGCAACATCTTCGTCACCTGGGCCGACCCGGGGAATCCGCGCTACATTGCCGTCGATTTCGGGATTTGCGGCACCCTCTCGCCCGCGGACAAGCGCTATCTCGCGGAGAACTTCCTCGCCTTCTTCCAGCGCGACTACCGCCGCGTGGCGGAACTCCACGTCGACTCGGGCTGGGTGCCGCCGGAGACACGCGTCGACGAGTTCGAATCGGCCATCCGTACCGTCTGCGAGCCGATCTTCGAGCGCCCTCTGCGCGAGATCTCCTTCGGCCAGGTCCTGCTGCGCCTGTTCCAGACCGCGCGCCGTTTCGAGATGGAGGTGCAGCCCCAGCTCGTGCTGCTGCAGAAGACACTGCTCAACATTGAGGGCATGGGCCGCCAGCTCTACCCCGATCTCGATCTCTGGCAGACCGCACGCCCCTTCCTCGAGCGCTGGATGTCGGAGCAAGTCGGCGCACGCGCCGCCTGGCAGCGCACGCGCACCGCGCTGCCGGAATGGGGCGAGGTCCTGCCGGCGCTGCCGGGGCTGGTCCACGGCGCGCTCCAGGACGCCCGCGCGGGCCGCCTGGCGATCGCGTGGCACGACCCGGCCGGCGAGCGCCGCCACCGCGACCTCGTGCGCCAACAGCGGCGTACGCGCTGGAGTATCGCCGGCGCCGCGCTGCTGCTCGGCGGCGTCCTGCTGCAGGGCTTGGCCCCGGCGACAGGGCCCGAGCTCGCCGGGGTGACCGTGCTGCCCTGGCTACTCGGCGGCGCCGGCGTCGGGGTGCTGATCGCCGCCGTGGCGGCGCGCTGAGGGCGCCGGTGATGGCATGGTGGCGGCGATTCCGGGCACCGCTGCTCGCCCTGGTGCTCGCCCCGGGCGGCGCCGCCGCTTCCTGGGAGCCGGGCGCGACCCATCTCACGCTACAATACGCGGGCCTCGACTACGCTCTCGGCGCGACGAGCGAGTCGGCGCGGCCGAGTGCGACCGTCGTGCGGGTGGGCCACCAGTTCAGCGACCGCTTCGGCGTGCAGGGGCGACTCGGCCTCCGCGGCGGCGGCGGTGACGCGGCAGGTGCGGTCGATGGCGGCGACGAGGAGACGCTGACCGTGCGCCTCGATCGCCTCGCCGGCCTCTACGCGAGCGCGCGCATCGGCCGCTGGGATCGCGTCTCCGCCTACGCCCTCGCCGGCTACACGGACGCGCGCGCCGGGGCGGCGGGCGGGCAGGCGACGGCGTCGGAGGCCGCGCGCGGCCCTTCGGTCGGCGTCGGGCTCGACTACGCCTTCGACCCCGACTATCGCGTCAACCTCGAATACATGCACTATATCGACCGCGGCGAGGTCCGCCTCTCCGCGCTCGGCATCGGTTTCAGCATCCGCCTGTAGCGGGCGGCGCAACGGCACACGGGAAGAGGCCCGAATGGACGTCACCCCGATCATCGATCCGCTCAACGACGACCAGCGCGCCGCGGTTACCGCGGACGCCGGCCCGCTGCTCGTGCTCGCGGGCGCGGGCTCGGGCAAGACGCGCGTGCTCGTCCACCGTATCGCCTGGCTGCTCGCCGCCGAGGGGTTGTCGCCGCACGCCGTGCTCGCGGTGACCTTCACCAACAAGGCCGCGCGCGAGATGCGCGGCCGCGTCGAGGCGCTCGTCGGCGCCCCCGCCGGGGCGATGTGGGTCGGCACCTTCCACGGCATCGCCCACCGCCTGCTGCGCGCGCACTGGCGCGAGGCGGGCCTGCCGCAGGCCTTCCAGATCCTCGACGCCGACGACCAGTATCGCCTGATCCGGCGCGTGATGCGCGGCCTCGATCTCGACGAGTCGCGCTGGCCACCGAAGCAGGCGCAGTGGTTCATCAACGCGGAGAAGGACGAGGGCCGCCGCCCCGAGCACCTCGGCGACGAGGTCGACCCGGTGCGCATCCAGCTCGTGCGCATCTACACCGCCTACGAGCAGGCCTGCCGGACCGCGGGCGCGGTCGACTTCGCCGAGCTGCTGCTGCGCGCGCTGGAGACGCTGCGCGACAACGCCGAACTGCTGGCGCACTACCAGCGCCGCTTCCGCCACGTGCTGGTCGACGAGTTCCAGGACACCAACACCATCCAGTATGCCTGGTTGCGGCTGCTCGTCGGTGATCGCGGCTGCGTCACCGCTGTCGGCGACGATGACCAGTCGATCTACGGCTGGCGCGGCGCCCGCGTGGAGAACCTGCAGCGCTTCGCCGACGATTTCCCTGGCACCCGCACCGTGCGCCTGGAGCAGAACTACCGCTCGACGCAGACCGTGCTCTCCGCCGCGAATGCGCTCATCGCCACCAACGCCGGGCGCCTGGGCAAGAACCTGTGGACCAGCGGCGAGCGTGGCGACGCGATCGCTTGGTACAACGCCTACAACGAGAACGACGAGGCGCGCTACGTCGCCGACCGCATCAAAAGCTGGGTCGATGCCGGTGGCCGGCGCAGCGACTGCGGCATCCTCTACCGCTCCAATGCGCAGTCGCGCGCGCTCGAGCAGGAGCTGCTCTATCGCGGCGTGCCCTACCGCGTCTACGGCGGCCAGCGCTTCTTCGAGCGCGCCGAGATCAAGGACGCGCTCGCCTACCTGCGCCTGCTCGTGCAGCGCGACGACGATGTCGCCTTCGAGCGCGTCGTCAACCACCCCCCGCGTGGCATCGGCGACCGCACGCTGGCGCAATTGCGCGCCGCGGCGCGCGCGAGCGGCAGCTCGATGTGGCAGGCCGCGCGCACCGCGAGCGAAGGCACTGCGCTCAAGGGGCGTGCGGCCACCGCCGTCGCGCGCTTCCTCCAGCAGATCGACGAGCTTGCCGCCGAGGTCGAGGGGCTCGACTTGCCGGCGACGGTCGAGCACGTCATCCACGCCAGCGGCCTCGTCGATCACTTCGCCCGCGAACGCTCGGAGAAGTCGCAGGCCCGCGGCGAGAACCTGGAGGAACTGGTCACCGCCGCAGGCGCCTTCGAGTTGCCCGCCGACGAGGCCGGCGAGCTCGGCCCGGTCGAGGCCTTCCTCGCCCATGCCGCGCTCGAGGCGGGCGAGGGCCAGGGCGAGTCCTGGGAAGATTGCGTGCAGATGATGACGCTGCACTCGGCCAAGGGCCTTGAGTTCCCCGTGGTCTTCCTCGTCGGCCTCGAGGAGGGGCTGTTCCCGCACCAGCGCTCGCTCGACGAGCCGGGGCGGCTCGAGGAGGAGCGCCGCCTCGCCTACGTCGGCATCACCCGCGCCCAGCGCCAGCTCGTCATCACCACTGCCGAGGAGCGCCGGCTCTACGGGCGCGACTTCTTCGGTGTGCCCTCGCGCTTCGTCGGCGAACTGCCTGAGGACCTGGTCGAGTCCGTGCGCCCGCGCGTCAGCGCCCGCCCGCTGCGCCAGTCCACCGGCCCCGCGGCGGGCCCGGCGCCCAGCCGCGAGCCCGGCGCCGGCGTGCC
>SLKC01000104.1 GCA_007134775.1 Ectothiorhodospiraceae bacterium
CCCGTCGACGACGCCTGAACCTTCGTCAGCGCCGCCGTCAGCGTCGTCTTACCATGGTCCACGTGACCAATCGTTCCCACATTCACATGCGGCTTCGTGCGCTCGAATTTTGCCTTGGACACCGTTCTATCCTTCTTGTCTGTTGATCGACTCGTTAATGCGGTTTACCGATGAAATCAAGAGGCCTTGCGGACGATCTCTTCCGCAACGCTACTCGGCGCCTCGGCATAGTGTGAGAATTCCATCGAGTAGCTTGCGCGCCCCTGGGTCGCGGATCGCAGGTCCGTCGCGTAGCCGAACATCTCTGCGAGCGGCACCTCGGCGTGGATCCCCTTGCCGGCCGGGATGTCCTCCATACCCTGAACCGTACCGCGACGCCGATTCAAATCGCCCATGACGTCACCCATGTACTCCTCGGGTGTGACCACGTCCACGCGCATCATCGGCTCCAGCAGCACGGGCTTGGCGCGCTTAGCGCCATCCTGGAAAGCCAGCGAACCCGCAATCTTGAACGCAGCTTCGCTCGAATCAACTTCGTGGTAGGAGCCGTCAAACAGCGTAGCCTTGATGTCGACCATCGGATAGCCAGCGACAACACCATCCTCCATGGCTTCCTCGATACCCTTGGAGACCGAGTTGATGTAATCCTTCGGTACGACGCCACCGACAATCGAATTCTGGAACTCATAACCGCTGCCCGGCTCAAGCGCCTCGAGCCGCAGCCAGACGTGCCCATACTGCCCTCGACCACCGGTCTGGCGCACGAACTTGCCCTCGGCCTCGACTTGCTCGCGTATGGTTTCGCGGTAGGCCACTTGCGGTTTACCGATGTTCGCCTCGACCTTGAACTCGCGCTTAAGCCGATCGACGATGATGTCGAGGTGGAGCTCGCCCATTCCCGAAATAATGGTCTGCCCCGATTCCTCGTCCGTGTGCACGCGGAACGAAGGGTCTTCCTGCGCCAGCTTGCCCAGCGCCGTCCCCATCTTCTCCTGCTCGGCCTTCGTCTTCGGCTCGACGGCAACGGAGATGACGGGCTCGGGAAACTCCATGCGTTCAAGGGTGATGATGTTATTCGGATCGCACAGTGTTTCGCCGGTCGTCACCTCTTTAACACCGACGGCTGCGGCGATATCCCCCGCATGAACCTCCTTGATCTCCTCGCGACTATTCGAATGCATTTGCAGCAGTCGCCCAATGCGCTCCTTCTTGCGCTTCAGCGGGTTGTACACCGTATCGCCAGACTTGAGCACGCCCGAATAGACACGGAAGAAGGTCAACGCTCCTACATACGGATCGGTCGCGACCTTGAACGCGAGTGCGGCGAAGGGCTCGTCATCGGAGGCGTGGCGCACTGCCCGGGTGCCTTCCTTGTCATCAAGCTCACCCTCGATCGGGGGCACTTCGGTCGGCGCGGGCAGATACTCGATCACGCCATCGAGCATTGCCTGAACGCCCTTGTTCTTGAACGCGGAGCCGCAGAGGCAGGGCACGATCTCGTTCGCGAGGGTTCGTTGGCGCAGTCCGGCCTTGATCTCATCGGCACTGAGATCACCCTCGTTGAGATACTTATCCATGAGCTCTTCGTTGGCCTCGGCGGCGTGTTCGACCATGTGCTCGTACCACTCCTGGCACTGGCCCTTCATCTCCTCCGGGATTTCGGTCTGCTCATACACCATACCGCGACTCGACTCATCCCAGTAGATCGCCTTCATCCGGATGAGATCGACAACTCCCTTGAATTGATCCTCGGCACCTACCGCCAACTGAATCGGCACCGCCGTTGCCCCGAGGCGATCCCGCATCTGCTGGACGACCCGAAGGAAATCGGCACCGGCGCGATCCATCTTGTTGACGAAGGCAATCCGCGGCACCTTGTATTTGTTCGCTTGGCGCCACACCGTCTCCGACTGCGGCTCGACACCGCCCACAGCACAAAACACCGCAACGGCACCATCGAGGACGCGCAGGGAGCGCTCAACCTCGATCGTGAAATCGACGTGCCCCGGCGTATCGATAATGTTGACCCGATAGTCGTCGAACTGCTGGTCCATGCCGCGCCAGAAGCACGTCGTCGCCGCGGAGGTAATGGTGATGCCGCGCTCCTGCTCTTGCGCCATCCAGTCCATGACCGCGGCGCCCTCGTGCACTTCACCCATCCTATGGGAGACGCCCGTGAAGTACAGGACGCGCTCGGTCGTAGTCGTCTTGCCGGCATCGATGTGCGCAGCGATGCCGATGTTGCGGTAGCGCTCGATGGGTGTCTTGCGTGCCACGGTTACAACCCCTTGAATTTGCCGATGATCCGCGAGATCACCAGCGATAATGGGCGAACGCCTTGTTAGCATCCGCCATTCGATGCGTATCTTCGCGCTTCTTGAAGGCAGCGCCGCGCTTGTCTGCGGCATCCATGAGCTCGCTCGCGAGCTTGGCATCCATGGTCTTCTCACCGCGCCGACGAGCGGCGTCGATAATCCAACGCATCGCGAGCGCATTGCGCCGTACCGGCCGCACTTCCACGGGGACCTGGTAGGTCGCGCCACCCACGCGCCGCGACTTGACTTCGACCGCCGGGCTGACATTCTGCAGCGCAGCATCGAGCACTTCGATCGGATCGCCTCGGCGCGCCTCGACCTGAGAGAGCGCACCGTACGCGAGGCGTTCAGCGGTCGACTTCTTGCCGTCGCGCATGAGCATGTTGATAAATTTCGCCAGCTTCACGTCCCCGAACTTCGGATCGGGGTGAATCGTGCGCCGCGGTATTTCACGTCGTCGGGACATGGTCCAGTTTCCTCACTGCTTGGGACGCTTGGCGCCGTACTTCGACCGGCCCTGGCGGCGCTTCTGCACACCCTGGGCGTCAAGCGCACCGCGAACCGTGTGATAGCGCACACCCGGGAGGTCCTTTACGCGGCCACCCCGAATCAGCACAACAGAATGCTCCTGCAGATTATGGCCTTCGCCGCCGATGTACGAAGTCACCTCGTAGCCATTCGTCAACCGCACTCGCGCAACCTTGCGCAGCGCGGAATTTGGCTTCTTCGGTGTCGTCGTATAGACCCGCGTGCATACGCCACGACGCTGCGGGCAAGCCTCGAGAGCGGGCACACTGCTCTTCTCCTTGACTCGCTTGCGCGGCTTGCGCACCAGCTGATTGATCGTCGCCATGAAATACCCTTGTATAGACTTCGCCACACCCAGCGACCCGGGGCAAGCGCACGTCCGGCGTGGCTGGGCGGCACGGATGGACCGACGTGGCAGGCGCAGCGCACTTGGGCCTGCGCCAAAAAGAGGCGAAATTCTAGGCAGTCAGCGACGCACTGTCAAGCCGGGCCGCTTCCGCCAGCGCGACCCGGCGCGACGCGGCGTGCGGGACGCCGCACCACATGCCCTAATACACAGGATTGCGACACGGGCACGCGAGGACGCTGCCGGCCTCGGTCAATGACCGGGCCGGCGGGGCGCCCCACACCTCATGCGTCCTGCTCCTGGTCGACAATGGCCGGCGTCGAAACATCCCCGCTTCCCGGCTCTGCCGCGGTGGACGACGGCAGCGGCATGAAGGGCGTGTCCAAGCCCCCTCCCTGGCGCCGCCGGCGGCGCTCCTGGTGGTGTGCCAGACCGGTCCCGGCCGGAATCAGGCGACCGACGATGACGTTCTCCTTCAGGCCACGCAGATCGTCGCGCGCACTGCGCACTGCCGCTTCGGTCAGTACGCGCGTCGTCTCCTGGAACGAGGCCGCCGAAATGAACGATTCCGTCACCAGCGACGCCTTCGTAATACCCAGCAGCAGCCGTTCAAAGCGCGCGGGAATCTTCTCTTCCGCCTCCAACTGCTCGTTGATCTCCTCGATGCGGGCGTGGTCCACCTGCTCACCGCGCAACAGCCGGCTGTCACCAGGGTCGGTCACCTCGACCTTGCGCAGCATCTGGCGAATGATCACCTCGATGTGCTTGTCATTGATCTTCACACCCTGCAGCCGGTAGACATCCTGGATCTCCTGCACCATGTAGGAGGCCAGGGCCTCGACACCGAGCAAGCGCAGGATGTCCTGCGGATTCGGCTCCCCGTCTGAGATCACTTCACCGCGCGCGACATTCTCGCCCTCAAAGACGCCGATGTTGCGCCACTTCGGGATGAGCTCCTCATACTTGTCACCGTGTTCGTCGGTGATCACCAGGCGCTGCTTGCCCTTGGTCTCCTTGCCGAAGGTGACCGTACCCGTGCGCTCGGCCAAGATTGCCGGCTCCTTCGGCTTGCGCGCCTCGAACAGGTCCGCCACCCGGGGCAGACCACCCGTGATATCACGAGTCTTGGAAGACTCCTGCGGAATACGGGCGAGCACATCGCCGACCTCGACCGGCGCCCCATCCGAGAGGCTCACGATCGCGCCCTGAGGCAGATAGTAGTGGGCCGGGATATCCGTACCCGCAAGGCAGAGGTCCTGACCGTTGTCGTCGACAAGCTTCACCATCGGCCGCAGATCCTTCCCTGCGGCACCGCGCTGCTTCGGATCAAGAACCACAATCGACGACAGCCCCGTCACCTCGTCAGCCTGGTGGTCGATCGACACACCCTCGACGAAGTCGACAAAGCGCATGGTCCCACTCACCTCCGTAATAACGGGGTGGGTATGCGGATCCCAGTTGGCAACGATCTGGCCACCCTCCACCGCTTCGCCATCGCCCACAGTAATCAGTGCGCCGTAGGGCACCTTGTAGCGCTCCTTCTCGCGCCCGTTCTCGTCGACAACACCGAGTTCGCCCGAACGCGATACAGCAACAAAGTTGTCGTTCTTGTTCTGGACAACCTTGATGTTATGGAAGCGCACGGAGCCGTCGGACTTGACCGACACGTTGTTGGCCGACGCCTGCCGGCTAGCAGCACCGCCAATGTGGAATGTGCGCATCGTCAGCTGCGTTCCCGGCTCGCCGATCGACTGGGCCGCCATCACGCCGACGGCCTCACCGACATTGATCATATCGCCCCGCGCCAGATCGCGGCCGTAGCACATCGAGCAGACGCCGTAACGGGTCCCGCAGGTAATCGCCGAACGGACCCAGACCTCGTCTACGCCCGCCGCTTCGAGGCGATCTACCTCTTGTTCGTCCAGCAGCGTGCCCGCCGGCATCAACAGCTCATCGGACTGGGGATGATAGATATCATTGAGGGTATTACGACCGAGGACGCGCTCACGCAATCCCTCCACCACGTCGCCGCCCTCGATGATCGGTTTCATCATCACACCGCGGTCTGTCATGCAGTCGCTTTCCGTGACCACCAAGTCCTGACCGACATCGACGAGGCGCCGTGTGAGGTAACCGGAGTTAGCCGTCTTCAATGCCGTATCCGCGAGGCCCTTGCGAGCACCGTGTGTCGAGATGAAGTACTGCAGCACGTTGAGGCCTTCACGGAAATTGGCGGTAATCGGCGTCTCGATGATGGAACCGTCGGGCTTCGCCATCAGGCCCCGCATTCCCGCAAGCTGGCGAATCTGCGCTGCCGAGCCGCGGGCGCCGGAGTCGGCCATCATGAAGATCGAATTAAACGACTTCTGTTCCGCGTCGTTACCCTCGCGATCCGTGACTTGCTCCTTGCCGAGCTTCTCCATCATCGCACTCGCTACGCGGTCATTGGCGTGCGACCAGATGTCCACGACCTTGTTGTACCGTTCCCCGTAGGTCACGAGTCCCGAGGAGTATTGATCCTGAATCTCCTTGACCTCGCCCTCGGCCGCGTCGATCAGCTCCTGCTTTTCCTTCGGCACCACCATGTCCTCAGCGCCGATAGAGACGCCGGCCATCGTGGCGAAGCGGTAACCCATGTACATGAGCTGGTCAGCGAAGACGACTGTCTCCTTCAGCCCGACGTTGCGATAGCACTCATCGATGAGTCGCGAAATCGCCTTCTTATCGAGGTCCCGGTCAACGAGATCGAACGATAGCCCTGCGGGCAAGAGCTCTGAGAGCAGCGCCCGCCCGATGGTGGTCTCGCGGCGCTGTACGGTTCGAACCGCTTCCCCGTGCTCGTCGGTCTGATCCTCGACCACACGCACGGTCACGCGCGCCTGCAGTCCAGCGGCGCCCGTTTCATAGGCCCGTCGAGCCTCGGCGACGTCACTGAACGACATGCCCTCGCCCAGCCCGTTGATCCGTTCGCGGCTGAGGTAATAGAGCCCCAGAACGATATCCTGTGAGGGCACGATGATGGGCTCGCCGTTGGCCGGCGACAGGATATTGTTGGTCGACATCATCAGCGACCGGGCTTCAAGCTGTGCCTCGATCGACAGCGGCACATGGACCGCCATCTGGTCACCGTCGAAGTCCGCGTTGAACGCCGCGCACACCAGCGGATGGAGCTGGATCGCTTTGCCTTCGATCAGCATCGGCTCGAAAGCCTGGATCCCGAGCCGGTGCAGCGTCGGCGCTCGGTTGAGCAGTACCGGGTGTTCGCGGATCACCTCCTCAAGGATATCCCAAACTTCGGGGCCCTCGCGCTCGACGAGCTTCTTCGCCGCCTTGATCGTCGTCGCGAGTCCACGCAGGTGCAGCTTCGAGAAAATGAAGGGCTTGAACAGCTCCAACGCCATCTTCTTCGGCAGGCCGCACTGATGCAGCCGCAGCGTCGGTCCCACCACGATCACCGATCGTCCGGAATAATCGACGCGCTTACCGAGGAGATTCTGGCGGAATCGACCCTGCTTGCCCTTGATCATGTCGGCGAGGGATTTCAACGGGCGCTTGTTCGTGCCCGTAATGGCGCGACCGCGCCGCCCATTGTCGAGGAGCGCGTCGACTGCCTCCTGCAGCATCCGTTTCTCGTTGCGCACGATGATGTCGGGTGCATTCAGCTCAAGCAGGCGGCGCAGCCGATTATTGCGATTGATTACGCGGCGATAGAGATCGTTCAGATCCGAGGTCGCAAAACGACCGCCGTCGAGGGGCACGAGCGGACGCAGATCGGGCGGCAGCACCGGCAGAACGCTCATGACCATCCACTCCGGCTTATTGCCGGAATCGAGGAATGACTCCACGAGCTTGAGTCGCTTCGACAGCCGCTTGATCTTGGTCTCGGACCGCGTGCCGTCCACCTCGGCGCGCAGGCGTTCTGCCTCGGCCTGCAGGTCGATGGCGCGCAGCATCTCGCGGATCGCTTCAGCGCCCATGCGGGCGTCGAATTCGTCGCCATGCTCCTCGAGGGCGTCGAGATACTGTTCTTCCGACAGGAGCTGACCGTGTTCCATCGGGGTGAGGCCTGGATCGATGACCACGTAGGCCTCGAAGTAGAGGATCCGCTCGATCTCGCGCAGCGTCATGTCGAGCAGGAGGCCAATCCGCGAGGGCAAGGATTTCAGGAACCAGATATGCGCGACCGGGCTGGCCAGGTCGATATGGCCCATGCGCTCGCGGCGGACCTTGGTCAGTGTCACTTCCACGCCGCACTTTTCGCACACCACACCACGGTGCTTCATGCGCTTATATTTGCCGCAAAGACACTCGTAATCCTTCACCGGCCCGAAGATCTTCGCGCAGAACAAGCCGTCACGTTCCGGCTTGAACGTGCGGTAGTTGATGGTCTCGGGCTTCTTGACTTCGCCGTAGGACCAGGAACGCACCACGTCGGGCGAAGCCAGGCCGATACGCAGGCCATCGAAGTCCTCACTCGTACCCTGATTTTTAAGAAGATTCAGCAGGTCTTTCATGGATCATCCTCGCTGTCGTGCCAAACGTCGGCGCGGCCAATGCCGCGCCGGCGACACGATTCATCAATCCTGTTCGAGCTCGATATTGATGCCCAGTGAACGGATCTCCTTGAGCAACACATTGAACGACTCGGGCATTCCAGCCTCCATGCGATGGTCGCCATCAACGATGTTCTTGTACATCTTGTTGCGCCCGTTCACATCGTCCGACTTCACGGTCAGCATCTCCTGCAGTGTGTACGCTGCTCCATATGCCTCGAGAGCCCAAACCTCCATTTCACCGAATCGCTGACCACCGAACTGCGCCTTGCCTCCGAGCGGCTGCTGCGTCACAAGGCTGTAGGGGCCAGTCGAACGCGCGTGCATCTTGTCATCCACAAGGTGATTGAGCTTCACCATGTGCATGTATCCCACGGTAATCGGACGGTCGAAAGCCTCGCCGGTGCGTCCGTCCCACAGAGTGCTCTGCCCGCTAGCGGGCAGCCCCGCCAACTCCAGCATCGCCCGTACCTCATTCTCGTGGGCCCCGTCGAAGACGGGCGTTGCCATCGGGACCCCCTCACGCAAGTTGCGTGCGAGGCGGATCACTTCGTCGTCACTCAGCGACTCGATCTCCTCGCGACGCTTGGCCCCCTCATGGTTGTATATCTGCTCCAGGAAGCCGCGCACGTTCTCGATATTCTCCTGCGCATCGAGCATGCGGCCAACCTTGTGGCCAAGTCCCTTCGCGGCCCAGCCAAGATGGGTCTCCAGGACCTGTCCGACGTTCATACGCGAAGGCACACCGAGTGGACTCAGCGCCACATCGACCGGCGTGCCATCCTCCATGAATGGCATATCCTCGGTCGGTACGATCATCGAGATCACACCCTTGTTGCCATGCCGCCCGGCGAACTTGTCGCCAGCCTGCAGACGGCGCCGCACGGCCAGATACACCTTCACCATCTTCAATACGCCCGGTGCGAGATCGTCCGGCTGCGTAATCTTGGCCTTCTGCTCGGAGAAGCGCTGATCGAACTCCTCGCGCTGATCCTTGAGCTGCGCTGCAGCTGCCTCCAGCGCGACGTTCGCCTCTTCATCACGCAGACTAATATCCAACCACTTCTCTGGATCCACGCTGTCGAGATATTCCGCGGTGATCTCGCTGCCCTTGCGCAGACCGTTCGGACCACGATCAGCAACCTGCCCAATTAGCATCTGGCGCGCACGATTGAAAATATCGGCTTCAATAATCCGCCGCTGATCGTCTAGATCCTTTTTCGCTTCTCGCAACTCCTCCTGCTCAATCTGCAGGGCACGATCATCCTTGTCGACACCATCACGCGTAAACACGCGCACATCAATCACGGTCCCGTCCATACCGGCCGGCACGCGCTGTGACGTATCCTTCACATCCGATGCCTTCTCCCCAAAGATCGCGCGCAGGAGTTTTTCTTCCGGGGTCAACTGGGTTTCGCCCTTCGGCGTCACCTTACCCACCAGGATATCGCCCGGCTTGACTTCGGCACCCACGTACACGATGCCCGATTCGTCGAGTTTTGCGAGCAGCGATTCGCCCACGTTGGGAATATCCGAGGTAATCTCCTCCGGCCCGAGCTTCGTGTCACGCGCCACACAGGTCAATTCCTCGATATGAATCGTCGTAAAGCGGTCCTGCTCGACGACGCGCTCCGAGATCAGAATGGCATCCTCGAAGTTATAGCCGCGCCACGGCATGAACGCGACGAGCATATTCTGGCCGAGAGCAAGCTCCCCGGTGTCCGTCGAAGGCCCGTCGGCAAGGACGTCGCCGCTGGCGATGACGTCGCCCTGCTCGACCAGCGGGCGCTGGTTGATGCAGGTATTCTGGTTCGATCGCGTGTACTTGGTCAGGTTGTAGATATCCACACCCGACTCGCCCTGAGTCGCTTCTTCGTCGTCAACGCGGACGACGATGCGCGAGGCATCAACGGAGTCGACAATTCCACCACGCCGTGCGACGACAGCCGATCCCGAGTCGATCGCTACCTTGCGCTCCATCCCGGTCCCGACGAGGGGTTTCTCCGCACGCAACGTCGGTACGGCCTGGCGCTGCATGTTGGCGCCCATCAGCGCGCGGTTTGCATCATCGTGTTCGAGGAACGGAACGAGCGCGGCCGCCACTGACACGATCTGTTTCGGCGAAACGTCGATATAGTTGACTTCGCGCGGGGTCGAGAGGGCGAACTCGTTGTTAAAGCGACACGAAACGAGCTCGTCGGTCAGGGTCCCGCGCTCGTCCACACTGGCGTTCGCCTGCGCAATGACGTAGTTGCCCTCCTCGATGGCCGATAGATATTCGACCTCATCCGTGACAGTCGAGTCGACCACCTTGCGATACGGCGTTTCGAGGAACCCATACTCGTTGGTCCGCGCATAGACGGCCATCGAGTTGATCAGCCCGATATTAGGCCCTTCCGGGGTTTCGATCGGGCAGACACGGCCGTAGTGCGTGGGATGGACGTCGCGAACCTCGAAACCCGCTCGTTCACGTGTCAGCCCACCAGGACCGAGCGCGGAGACGCGGCGCTTGTGCGTGACCTCCGACAGTGGGTTGTTCTGGTCCATGAATTGCGATAGCTGATTCGAGCCGAAAAACTCCTTGATCGCGGCAGCCACAGGTTTGGCATTGATGATGTCCTGCGGCATCAGGCCTTCGGATTCGACCATCGACAGGCGCTCGCGCACGGCCCGCTCGACACGAACGATGCCAACGCGGAAGACATTCTCTGCCATCTCCCCAACGCAGCGAATGCGGCGGTTACCCAGGTGGTCGATATCATCAACCTGACCGTTGCCGTTGCGAATATCGATGAGCACTCGCAGCACATCGAGGATATCCGACTCATCGCCATGTTCGTCGGCAATCTGTCGAGCCCAGTCGTCCTTTGCGGCGAGTTCGCGAAAATAGGAGCCATCGTAAAGTATGCCGAGGCCGGTGATCGATTCGCGGGCCACGCGCCGATTAAACTTCATCCGTCCGACGGACGAGAGGTCATAGCGATCCGGCGAGAAGAACAGATTCTGGAACAGACTCTGGGTCGCGTCCTTGGTCGGCGGTTCACCGGGACGCATCATGCGATAAATTTCGACCTGCGCTTCGAACTGCGTCTTCGTATGATCCAGGCGCAGTGTATTGGAGATATAGGGGCCGCGATCAAGCTCGTTGACGTAGAGCGTTTCGATCCGCTTGATCCCTCGAGCAACCATACGCTCGACGAGTTCGCCGGTCAGTTCGTCGTTCGCTGAAGCGATGAGCTCCCCTGTTTCGGGATCCGGAACATCGTGGGCAAGAATCTTGCCCTCGAGGTTCTCCAGCGGCATCGGCAGCGTCTTCAGCCCGGCCTTTTCCATCTCCCGGATGTGCCGGACCGTCACTCGGCGACCGGCTTCCACAATGGTGCGTTCATCGGTATTGATATCAACCGGTGCCGTCTCGCCCCGCAGGCGCTCCGGCACGAGGTCGAGTTCCGCACCGCTTTTCTTCAGCGTCCAGCCGTTCGTATCGAAGAAGGTATCCAGCATCTGTTGCGTCGTATAGCCTAACGCACGCAGCAGCACAGTCGCGGGCAGCTTCCGGCGACGGTCGATACGGGTATAGATCGCGTCCTTCGCGTCGAACTCGAAGTCGAGCCACGAGCCCCGATAGGGGATCACCCGCGCCGAGAAGAGCAGCTTGCCTGAGGAATGGCTCTTGCCCTTGTCGTGATCGAAAAACACGCCGGGCGAGCGGTGCAGCTGTGAAACGATCACCCGCTCAGTGCCGTTGATGATGAACGTCCCCGTATCCGTCATGAGCGGGATCTCGCCCATGTAGACTTCCTGTTCCTTTACGTCCTTGACGGCCTTGTTACTGGTGCCCTTGTCGTAGATTACAAGCCGCACAAGTACCCGTAGGGGCGCGGAGTAGGTCACCCCGCGGACGCTGCACTCACGCTCACTGAATGCCGGTTTCCCCAGCCGGTAACTGACATACTGGAGCTCGACCGTGCCCGAATAGCTCACGATCGGCAGCACCGACTGGAATGCACCGTGCAAACCGATGTTTTCCCGGTCCTCGGACGCCTTGTCGGCCTGCAGGAACTGGCGGTAGGATTCGATCTGCGTCTGTAGCAGGTAGGGGGCCTCCAGAATGGAGGTACGCTTGCCGAAATCCTTCCGGATTCGCTTCTTTTCTGTGAAGGAATATGCCATCACGCTGCCTCTCTCACCACCCGATCCGGGTGCACGGTGCGGAATAACCTGAACAAACTGTCAGCAGAAATAGGCCGGCGACACACGGGATGCCGATGAGGGGCCTGTTCATGCCCCTCACCGGATCCCCGGCCGTCCAGCCCGTATTGCGGTCTCTGCAAGGCTGCAACCTTGACGCGCAAAGGCTCCTTACTTGAGCTCGACAGTGGCACCTGCCTCCTCGAGCTGCTTCTTGATGCCCTCGGCGTCTTCCTTCTCGACACCTTCCTTGACGGTCGCGGGCACGCCCTCGACCATGTCCTTGGCTTCCTTCAAGCCCAGCCCGGTAATGCCGCGGATGGTCTTGATCACGCCGACCTTGTTGTCGCCGAAGCTCGACATGACGACGTCGAACTCGGTCTGTTCCTCTTCGGCTTCAGCGGCTTCACCGCCACCTCCCGCCGGTGCGGCTGCCACGGCGGCCGCAGCGGTCACGCCGAACTTCTCCTCCATCGCGGAGATCAGGTCGACGATCTCCATCACGGTCATATTCGAGATGGTCTCAAGGATCTCTTCTTTGGAAACGGCCATTTCAGCCTCCTGGATACTGTTGCACGGCCGGTCGCTGCCGGCACCAAAACGACTTACGCCTCGCCAGCCTTCTGCATACGGACGGCCTCGACCGTACGCACGAGCTTACCGGGCACTTCATTGAGGGTACGAGCGAGCTTGTCAACCGGCGCCCGGAAGGTTGCCGCGAGCTGCGACAACGCTTCATCGCGTGTGGGCAGGCTTGCCACACGCTCGAGCTCCTGCGGCCCGAAAACCTGGCCGCCAACCGCGACGGCACGCACGACGACCTTGTCACTGGTCTTCGCGAAGTCCTTGATCACGCGGGCGGCAGAGGCCGGATCCTCGCGCGAGAACGCGAGCATAATCGGGCCGACAAAGCGATCACTCATGCACTCGAATTCCGTGCCCTCGACGGCTCGACGGGCGAGAGTGTTCTTGACCACCCGAAGATACACGCCTGCGTCACGAGCGTTCGTGCGCAGTTGCGTCATCTGGTGCACGGTCAAGCCACGGTATTCGGCGGCAATCGCCGAATGCGCCGAGCCTGCAACGTCGGCAACCTCGGCTACGACCGCCTTCTTCTCGTCGAGTGTCAGCGGCATCGAGCACCTCCTGTCGGGGCGCGGTATCGCCTCAGGCGATCCGCCCCGGGTTTGCCTCGCACCGGAACCATCTCCGGCACACCGTCGGCGACCCGCCCCGGCCGTGCATTGGGAGCGCGCTGCGAACCCGCGAAAACGCGGCCCAGTCACGCCCCGGCACACCGGCCCGGGATCGCCATCTACGCAGGCCATTAAGCACCCGGTTGCCCACCGCCCCATAGCCTGGGCTAGCGGATAGCGGGCTCCCGAGCGCCCCTGCGGTCTTTGACGCGATCCGGCCGTAGAGCCAAATCGTTTCAAAGCCTCCGTCGACCCCGCGTCAGCGGAATCAACGCCCACTCGCGAGTTACAGCGAGAGGCTGGATTTGTCGACGCGCAAGCCCGGCCCCATCGTCGAGGAGACCGTGACCCGCTTCATGTATACACCCTTCGAGGTCGAAGGTTTCGCCTTGTTCAAATCGCTGAGCAGCGCCTGGAGATTCTCCCTGAGCGCGTCCTCGGCGAAGCCGATCTTCCCGATCGGTACATGGATGATACCGTTGCGGTCGGTACGGTAACGCACCTGGCCCGCCTTGGCGTTCTTCACGGCCTGTGCGGCATCGGCGGTAACCGTGCCGACCTTGGGGTTCGGCATTAGCCCGCGCGGGCCCAGCACCTGACCCAGCTTACCGACAACACGCATGGCGTCGGGGGTGGCGATCACGACGTCGAAGTCGAGATCACCGCCCTGGATGCGCTCGGCCAGGTCGTCCATCCCGACAACGTCGGCACCAGCGGCCTCGGCCGCCTCGGCCTGTTCGCCCTGTGCGAACACCGCGACCCGGGAACTCTTACCCGTACCGTGCGGTAGCACGGTCGAGCCGCGCACCACCTGATCGGACTTGCGCGGATCAACGCCGAGGTTAACCGCGGCTTCCACCGTCTCCGTGAACTTCACGGCCGACAGCTCCTCGAGCAGCGAAAAGGCTTCGGCCACCGGATACTCCCGGCGCGCGTCCACACGCTCGCGAATCGCCTGCTTGCGCTTGCTTATCTTGGCCATCACCGATCCTCCACTTCGAGGCCCATACTCCGCGCGCTACCCGCGATCGTGCGAACCGCGGCGTCCATGTCGGCAGCGGTCAGATCCGGCTCCTTGGCGCGCGCGATTTCCTCGAGCTGTTCGCGGGTCACCGTGCCCACCTTTGACAGCAGCGGGCTGCTACTCCCCGACTTGATACCCGCCGCCTTTTTGAGCAGTACCGCAGCCGGCGGCGTCTTGGTAACGAACGTAAAGCTTCGATCAGAATAGACGGTGATGATCACAGGCGTTGGCAGGCCCGGCTCATTGTCCTGGGTCGCGGCATTGAACGCCTTGCAGAACTCCATGATATTCAGACCATGCTGACCCAGCGCCGGACCCACGGGCGGACTTGGATTCGCCTTTCCGGCTGGAACCTGCAGCTTGATATATGCAGTGATCTTGCGTGCCACGTTGAACTCCTTGCGGGTACCTGCGCCTATTCGGCTCCCCGGCAGTTGCTCGAGCTGACGGCACTTCGGCCGGCAAGCCCGGATATGGACTCGGATGACACGGCCGGGAACAAGCCGGCCGGGCACGGAGCGGTGATCGCGACCACCGCAAATGGAGCGCGCCGAGCGCGCGCTCCGTCAGGCCTTTTCGACCTGGCTGAACTCCAGCTCCACGGGCGTCGACCGACCGAAGATCTGGACGGCCACTAGCAGCTTGCTCTTCTCGAAATTGACCTCTTCGACGACACCGTTGAAATCGTTGAAGGGGCCGTCTGTCACCCGGACGACCTCGCCCGGCTCGAACAGCACCTTCGGCCGCGGCTTCTCAACGCCCTCCTGAACCCGCTGGAGAATCGCTTCCGCCTCGGCGTCGGAGATCGGCGCCGGTTTATCAGGCGTACCACCGATGAACCCGAGCACCCGGGGGCAATTCTTGACCAGATGCCAGGTATCGTCGTTCATCTCCATCTGCACAAGCACATAGCCAGGGAAAAACTTGCGCTCGGAGCGCCGCCGCTGGCCGCCCTTAATCTCGACAACCTCTTCCGTGGGAACGAGGATCTCGCCGAAGTAGTCCTGGAGGCCGCTACGGGCGACGTGCTCCTGGAGCGAACGCTTTACGGTCGACTCGAAGCCCGAGAAGGCCTGAACCACGTACCATCGCATCGCCATATGCGCGTTAGCTCCCAATCCCGGTGATGGCCCCGAAGACCCACTGGAAAAGCGTGTCGAGCAGCCAGAGCAGAATACCCACAAGAATGACCACAGCAATCACGATCAGCGTCGTCTGCGTGGCCTCAGTCCGCGTCGGCCATACGACCTTGCGCAGTTCGACACGCGCTTCCAGGGCGAAATTCCATGTGCGCTGACCGATCGCCGTGGTGTACATCACGCTCGCCGCCATGATGGCGAGCACCACCAACCCGATCACGCGATAGAGCAGTGACTCATCGGAATAGATATAGAACCCAACGACGCCGATCCCGATCAGGCCGAGCGCAAACAGGATCTTGAGCGTGTCGAGCTGCGATCCGCGGGTATCACTCGGGGAGGCCATGATCTCTAACGCGCGTTCCAGTCACGACTCGGGCCGGCTCTGCCGGATGAATGGCAGGCCAGGAGGGACTCGAACCCCCAACCTGCGGTTTTGGAGACCGCTGCTCTGCCAATTGAGCTACTGGCCTGTACTCTGCACTGCAGAGTGACTCTGCATCCCGGGCTGCGCGGATCGATCTACTCGGCGCAGCCCGGGTCCGATCGGGTCATTCGATGATCTTGGAGACGACACCAGCGCCAACCGTGCGCCCGCCCTCACGAATCGCGAAGCGAACTCCTTCTTCCATCGCAATCGGCGCAATCAGCGATACCGTGATCTTCACATTATCAC
>SLKC01000029.1 GCA_007134775.1 Ectothiorhodospiraceae bacterium
CCCTCGGCGCCGTCGAGGCGGCCGATCCGCGCTTCGCCGCGCCCATCGTGCGCCGCCACGCCTTGCAGTACGTTGCCGAGCGTGTGGCGCTGGTCGGCGATGCCGCGCATACCATCCATCCCCTCGCCGGCCAGGGTCTGAATCTGGGACTGCTCGACGCCGCGGCGCTGGCCGAGACGGTGGGCGCTACCGGTGATCCCGGCGAGGCCGTCCGCCTGCGGCGCTTTGCCCGGTGGCGACGCGGTCACAACGTCGCCGTGATGTCGGCGATGGACGGCTTCCATCTCGGCTTCGCCTTCGGTGGGGCCGTCCAGGCCGGGCTGCGCAGTCTCGGCATGCAGC
This sequence comes from Ectothiorhodospiraceae bacterium, assembly GCA_007134775.1. Classification (GTDB taxonomy): domain Bacteria; phylum Pseudomonadota; class Gammaproteobacteria; order XJ16; family Halofilaceae; genus Halofilum. The sequence continues at coordinate 343 of SLKC01000029.1, forward strand.
TCGCCGCTCGCGCCGGCCCGGTGAAACAGGCCTTCATCCGCCGCGGCAGTGGCCTGGTCGGCGACCTGCCGGCGATGGCGCGGCCGCTGCCCCGCCCGTGATGCCGGGCCGCGGTGGCTGCGTGGACAGTGCGGGCGTGGCAATGCAGACTGGACGACGGCAAGCGGTGTCTGCGCAAACGAAAACGAGAGGGCGATGACGAATCCGACTCCGCTGTATGAACACCACCGCGCCGCCGGGGCACGCCTGGTCGATTTCGCGGGCTGGGACATGCCGCTGCACTACGGCTCGCAGCTCGAGGAGCATCACGCGGTGCGCCAGCGGGCCGGGATGTTCGATGTCTCGCACATGACCCAGCTCGACATCGGTGGGGCCGAGGCGACGGCGTACCTGCGCCGGGTGTTCGCCAACGATGTCGGTCGGATGGACATCGGGAGCGCCCTCTACGGCTGTCTGCTCAATGAGCAGGGCGGTGTCGTCGACGATGGTATCGCCTACCGCTTCGGTGAGGGCGCTTATCGGCTTGTGACCAATGCGGCCACGCGTAACCGTGTGCTTGCCTGGCTCCACGATCATGCCCGCGCTTTTGCGGTCACCCTGCGCGAGCCCGATGAACCCGCGATGATCGCGGTCCAGGGACCGGAGGCGCGGGCGCACACAGAGGCCGTACTGCCGGCGGGCCTGGGCGCAGCAGCGCGCGAACTCGGGCGCTTCCGCCATACGGAGCAGGGGCGGATGGTCGTCGCGCGGACCGGTTACACCGGCGAGGATGGCTACGAGATCATGTTGTCCGGTAGCGAGGCCGGTACGCTGTGGGATGCGCTGCGTGCGCGTGGGGTCGCTCCCGCGGGCCTTGGCGCGCGCGATACGCTGCGCCTTGAAGCCGGTCTCGCGCTCTACGGACACGAAATGGATGAACAGACCACGCCGCTGGAGGCGGGGCTCGGCTGGACGATCGCTTGGCGACCGAGCGATCGGCGTTTCATCGGCCGTGAAGCGCTCCAGCGCCAGCGTGATGCGGGCCCGGCGCGCGATCTCGTGGGGGTCGGGCTGCAGGGGCGCGGGGTGGCGCGAGCCGGACAGGTCGTCTATACGTCGCTCGGCGAGGGCGTGCTGACCAGTGGCGGTTTTGCGCCGACGCTCGAGCGCTCGATCGGCTTGGCCCGTGTCCCGGCCGGACTCGAGCCGGGGACTGCGGTGGAGATCGACATCCGTGGGCGCCGGGTGCCGGGAGAGATCGAGCGCTATCCGTTCATCCGTCGCAGCTAGTCGGCACTGCTGTGCGTGCAATCCGCCTGCAGCGGCGTCTGCGGGTGAGGGCCGTGAAACAGGGGAGATCGCAGCATGAGTGAGGTACCAAACGATCTGAAATACACCCGTGAACATGAATGGGTGCGTAGCGAGGACGATGGGACCTGCGTGATCGGAATCACCGACCACGCGCAGGCCGAGCTGGGCGATCTGGTCTTCGTCGAGCCGCCCGAGGTGGGCACCAGCTTCGGTGCCGGGGATGCCGTCGCAGTGGTCGAGTCGGTCAAGGCCGCTTCCGACATCTACGCCCCCGTTGCCGGCGAGATCGTTGAGGCGAATGACAGCCTTGCCGACAGCCCCGAACTGATCAACAGTGATCCCTATGGCGAGGGCTGGATCTACCGCCTGCGCCCGGAGAGCCCGGACGATCTGGCGGATCTGCTCGACGCCGACGCCTACCAGGAGTTCGTTGAGGCCGACAGCGACTGACGCCGGGGAGGCACTGTGCCCTTCATTCCGCATACTGAGCCCGATGTCCGCGAGATGCTCGCGGCCATCGGCGTCGAGGCGATCGACGAACTCTTCGACGAGATCGCCCCCGAGCTGCGCACGGGCCAGCTCGATGCCATCCCGGAGGGTTTGCCGGAGATGGCGGTCACGCGGCTGATGCATGAGCGTGCCCGGGCAGAGGGCGACATGCTCTGCATGACCGGCGCCGGTGCCTATCCGCACCACATCCCGCAGGCGATCTGGCAGCTCGTCGGCCGCGGCGAATACTATAGCGCGTATACCCCCTACCAGGCCGAGGCGAGTCAGGGCACCCTTCAGGTCACCTACGAGTTCCAGTCGATGATGGCGGCGCTGACCGCCACCGAGGTGGCCAACGCCTCGCTCTACGATGGTGCTTCGGCGCTCGGCGAGGCGACGCTGATGGCCGTGCGGGCGAATCGTAAGGCGAAGTCGAAGCGCATACTGCTCCCCCGCTCCGTGCATCCGCGCTACCGTGCCGTCGCGGGGACCGTGGTCGGCAACCAGGGCCTGGAGCTGGTCGAGCTGCCTCTGGATGTGGAGACCGGGCGAACGCCGCTTGAGTCCGTCGACTCGGCGGGTGCGGAGGGGGCCGCCGCCGTGGTCGTGCCGCAGCCCAATTTCCCGGGGTGCCTTGAGGACGTCGACGCCCTGGTCGATCGTGCCCATGCCGCTGGGGCGCTCGTGATCGCTGTGGTCAATCCGACCTCGCTGGCGTTGCTGCGTCCGCCCGGCGAATGGGGCGAACGCGGGGCCGATATCGTCGTCGGCGAGGGCCAGCCCCTCGGGATACCGCTCTCCGCGGGCGGGCCCTACTTCGGCTTTCTCTGCACGCGCAAGGCGATGGCGCGGCAGATGCCCGGGCGAGTGGTCGGCCGAACGGTCGATACGCAGGGGCGTACTGGCTACGTCATGACGCTGCGCGCCCGCGAGCAGGACATCCGCCGCTCGAAGGCGACCTCGAACATCTGCACGAATCAGGGCCTGATGGTCACGGCGGCGACCCTGTATATGGCCCTGATGGGGGCCGAAGGGCTGGAGCGGGTCGCGCGCCACAGCCACGCTGGGGCGGTCGCTCTGCGCGCGGCGCTGGCTGAACTCGACGGTGTCGAACCGGTGTTCGACGGCCCACTGTTCCACGAGTTCGCGGTCCGTCTCGACGGGCCGCCCGTCGCCGAGGTGCTCGACGGCCTCGCCGCACGCGGCATCCTCGGCGGCTTCGCGCTCGAGCCCGACTACCCGGAACTCGGCAACAGTCTGCTGCTGTGTACGACGGAGCTGCACACCGAGGCGGACCGGGCCGCCTACGTCAAGGCGTTGCGAGAGCTCGTGGCGGGTTGAGCGCTGTGCCGCAAGGGCGACGCGCCGTTGGCCTCGGCATCGGTAGGTGAGACCAGGCGCAGTGATTCTGCGGGCAGGCATGGGGAGCTGAAACGATGGGTTTGCACGAGACCGGCAAGGTGATCTTCGACTACGGCCGCGAGGGCCGTGCGGCAGGCGCCCAGTTGCCGCCGCCCGCTCCCGAGCCCTCCGATCTGCCCGACACGCTGCGCCGCCGCGGGCGCCCGGCGCTCCCCGAGGTCTCGGAGCTCCAGGCGGTGCGCCACTATACCCGGCTGTCGCAGAAGAACTTCTCGATCGACACCAACTTCTATCCGCTCGGGTCGTGCACGATGAAGCACAACCCGCGTGCCTGTAACGCGCTCGCGATGCTGCCACAGTTCTTGGGCCGCCACCCGCTGGCGCCGCCGGGTGCGGGCCAGGGTTTCCTCGCCTGCATGCATGAACTCCAGGAAATTCTCGCCGAGGTCACCGGCATGCGCAGGGTGTCGCTCGCACCGGCGGCCGGGGCCCAGGGCGAGTTCGCTGGCGTGTCGATGATCCGCGCCTACCACGATGCCCGCGGTGACCACGAGCGCACCGAGATCCTCGTGCCCGATGCCGCCCACGGCACCAATCCCGCCTCCGCGGTCATGTGCGGCTACCGTGTGCGCGAGCTGCCCACGGACCGCAACGGCGATGTCGACCTCGACGCCTTGCGCGCGGCGGTGGGGCCGCAGACGGCCGGCATCATGCTGACGAACCCGTCGACGGTCGGCGTGTTCGAGCGCCATATCAGCGAGATCGCGACCATCGTGCACGATGCCGGTGGTCTGCTCTATTACGACGGCGCCAATCTGAACGCCATCCTGGGCAAGGTGCGGCCCGGCGACATGGGTTTCGATGTCATCCATCTCAACCTCCACAAGACGTTCTCGACGCCGCACGGCGGTGGCGGGCCCGGCGCCGGCCCCGTCGGCGTGCGCGAGACGCTGCTGCCCTATTTGCCGATCCCGATCGTCACCCATGAAGGCGGCCGTTACCGCTGGCTGGAGGAGGCCGACTGCCCCCACTCGATCGGGCGCATGACCGCCTTCGCGGGCAACGCGGGCGTGCTACTGCGCGCGTATGTCTACATCCGTATGCTCGGGCAAGAGGGGATGGTACGGGTCGGTGAGTACTCGACGCTGAACGCGAACTACCTGATGCACCGGCTGCAGGCGGAGGGGTTCGAGCTGGCCTTCCCCCGGCGCCGCGCGAGCCATGAGTTCATCGTCACGCTCAAGCGCGAGCACGACGCGTATGGGGGCACCGCGATGGACTTCGCCAAGCGCATGCTCGACTACGGAGTGCATGCGCCGACGATGTATTTCCCGCTGCTCGTGCCTGAGTGTCTACTGATCGAGCCGACTGAGACGGAAACGCGCGAGGAGATCGACGCCTTCGTCGATATCCTGGTCGCAATCCGCGAGGAGGCATCGCGGGATCCGGAGATCTTGCACGAGGCACCGCACACCTTGCCGGTACGCCGCCTCGACGAAGTACGGGCGGCCAAGGAGCTCCATCTGCGCTGGTCGCCCGAGACCGGCTGAAGCTGCGCTTGGGACCGCGACAGGCGCGAATGAACGATTGCGCGTGTCGCGCTGCAGCGCAGCCGCGGGCCCTTCTCCGGGGGCCGCTCGAGCGCTCCCTGGGCGCTTGGCGTGCTTGGCGCCTCGGCGAGAGTTACCCCTCCCCGCTCAAGTTCAGGAATGCGACTCGGTAGTGGTATCGCCACTGAAGCGCCCGCCGGGGATGAAGCGGGCGGTGGCTTCGAGCACGGCGAGCCCGCGGTCGAGGCGGCGGCGGGTGCGCTCCTGATCGGGGGAGTCGTCGTCGAGCCAGTGCAGGAAGGTCTTGACGAAGAGGGCCGTCAGCGCGGTCTCTTCGAGGGCGCGGCGCGGCAGCGGCGCGTCGAGGCGGGCGGCCTCGCGCAGCCACTGGACGGTGCGCGAGATCCGCAGCAGGGCGGGGAACTGGACATGCAGATGGCCAGGCTCGAGCTTGTGCCCGATCATCTCGCGCGTAACCCGCTGGTGCGGTGCCAATGTGTCGAGCCAGGTGGTGATCAGCCGATAGAGGCGCTGGCGGGCATTGTGGCCGGTGAGCCGGTCGCGATCGTGCAGAGCCAGCATCGCGGCGTCGGCGCGGTCAAGCCAGGCATCGATGATCTCGTCTTTCTCGGAGAAGTGGCGGTGCACGTCGTCGAGCCCGCCCCCGCATTCCGCGGCGATCTGGTGGAGGCGCACGGCCTCCCACCCCTCGCGTTCGGCCACAGTGAGGGCGGCGTTGACCATGGCGTCACGGGTCGGGCGCTTGCGTGCCATGACGATGCTCCGGTCCCCCGGCACGGGGTCGCGTAACCACTGGAGCTGTTATGCTGAACCGGGCACGAGCGTGGGTGCAAGCATGAGAGCGGTACTGTTGATATTGCTGGCATTGTTGTGGGCGCCGCTCGCGGTGGCCGAGCGTGAGGTCGGCGGCGTCGAATGGCCCCAGCACGTCGAGGCGCAGGACGGGAGCGAGCTGACCTTCAACGGCGCTGCGCTGCGCACGCGCTTTCTGGTGCGTGTCTATTCGGGTGCGCTCTACGTCGCCGCGACGAGCGCTGATCCGGCGGTGCTGCGGGATCCGCAGCGGCCGGCCCGCATGGTGATCCACTTCCTCCGCGACGGCATCCGCGCCGATCAGGTTAATGACGCCTGGCGCGACGGCATCACCGCCAACCACGACGAGGCGACGGTCGAGGCGCTCGCAGGGGCGCTGGACGAACTGCTCGCGCTCACGCCCGAGGAAGTGGACGACGGCGATGTCCTGGCCTACGAGCACGTCCCCGGCGAGGGCACGACGGTCTCGCTCAATGGCGAGCCACGGGGGCGCGTCGACCGTGACGAGCTGTTCGCCGCGCTGCTGGCGACGTGGATCGGCGACGATCCGCCCAGCGGCGGCTTCCGTGACGCCATCCTCGGCCGCTGATCGCCGTGCCGGCTCGCGAATCACGAGAGACTTCGGCAGCCAAGCGTCGCGGCGGATGGCAGCGCCTCGCGGTGGCGGTGCGCTCGTCGGGCCGTGGCTTGGCAGCGGCCTGGCGCCACGAGCTGGCATTCCGCATCGAGTGCATCGTACTGATATTCGCGCTGCCGCTCGCGCTCTGGCTCGGGAAGATGCCACTGGAACAGGCTGCACTGATCGCCGTCGTGGCTGCCATCGTCGTGGTCGAGCTGATCAACTCCGCGGTGGAGGCCGCGATCGACCGCATCGGGCTCGAGCCCCATCCGATGTCCGCACGGGCGAAGGAGCTGGCCTCGGCGGCTGTGCTCGTCACCATCGGCGTTGCCCTGCTGACCTGGGCGCTGATCCTCTGGCCGCGGTGAAGCCGTTTCAGACCTGCAGCCGCGAGAGTTCGTCACTCAGATCGGCCTCACGGACGACGACGCTCCCGGCGAGCTTGTCGTGTAAGCCCTGCTTGCGGCGGTCGACTGCCACCCAGAAATAGCCCAGCAGCAGCGGCAGGGCGGAGACGATGTAGGCGAAGTAGCGCCCGATGCACTGCCCGGTCGACAGCGGCTGCAGCGATTCCGCGTCGACGATACGGATGCCGCAGAGCATCTTGCCCGGTGTCGCACCCCGGAGCCGCCAGAAGAGGATCACGATGACCGCAATGGCGGCGGCCATGACAAGGTCCGCCATCATGGTCTCGGGGGTGGGCTCCGCGGGCGGCTGGGCGCTGCCGAACAGCAGGTACGCGACCGGCAGCGAGATGGCGAGGATCAGGAGCCCGTCAATGATGTGCGCCACGACCCGGATCCAGAAACCCGCGTAGCGCGGCTCGGGGCGGGCCTCATCGGTCGTAGGTGCGAGTGGGTCGGACGGCATCGGTCGCTCCCGGTTCAACACGGCGGACGAGCGCCGATTCTCAGCCGAGCAGCATGCGCAAGGCAACCGCTGCGAGGAACGCCGCAAAGATCCAGCGCAGCCGGTCGACGGGCAGGGCATGGGCCAGGCGCACACCGAGCGGGGCCGTGGCCACGGCGAGTGGCGCGATCGCCAGGAAGGCCGGCCAGTAGACATGCCCGCTGGTGCCGGGTGGCAGTCCTGCCAGCCCCCAGCCGGTGTAGATGTAGGCGGCGGTGCCCGCGATGGCGATCGGCAGGCCGCACGCGGCCGAGGTGCCGACCGCGCGGTGTAGCGTGACGTTCGACCAGGCCAGCAGGGGCACGGTCAGCGTGCCGCCGCCGATGCCGAGCAGGGCGGAGGCTGTGCCGATGCCGGTGGCCCAGGCCGACAGCGCCGGGTTGCGCGGCAGGGTACGCCCGGGGCGCGGCTGGCCGCCGAACACCAGGCGCAGCGCCACCAGCAGCAGGAAGATACCGAAGATCGTGGCCAGGGTCGCACTGTGCAGATCGGCAGCGATGACGGCGCCGACGACCGCGCCGAAGGCGATCCCCGGCGCCAGGCGTTTGAAGATTGACCAATCGACGGCACCACGGCGGTGGTGTGCGTAGAGCGACGAGATCGAGGTGACGACGATACAGGCCAGCGAAGTGCCGACCGCGACATGCATGACCCGGTCCGGCGCGATGTCGCCACCGGCGAGGAGCAGGGCCAGACCGGGGACGATGATGATGCCGCCGCCGACGCCCAGCAGTCCGGCGAGCACGCCGCTGGCGATGCCGACGCCGAGGAAGGGGAGTAGCTCGACGATCATGCGCGGTGGGCGCGGGCGTGGATGAGTCGCAGCGCGTTGATATCCAGGTATTCCGTGCCCGGTTGGAGCCCGGCGAGGACCCGCCAGGGGCGGTCGGGATCGCCGAGCGAGTCGGCCACGAGCGCCGCACCCGTGAAATCATGGTGGCCGGTGTAACTGCTCGTGGTGACGATCGTGGTAACGCCGGCGCGTACCGCGGAGAGACAGCCGTTCTCCGAGTCCTCGATCGCCACGCAGGCGCTCGCATCGAGTTCCAGGCGTTCGAGCACGCGGCGATAGATATCGGCCGATGGCTTCTTCTCGGCTGCATCGCTGCCGGTGACGATGGCGTCGAACACCTCCTCGGGCGGTTCAACCAGGATCTGGCTGAGCAGGGCCATGACGTTGGCGCGCAGACTGGACGAGGCGATCGCCAGGCGCAGCCCGTCGGCACGCGCCTCGGCGATCAGTCGGCGGATCCCCGGGCGTAGGGGGACCGCACCCGATGCGAGCCGCTCGCGGTAGTACTGGTTCTTGCGCTCGTAGGCGGCGTCGAGGAAATCGTCCTGACCCGCCTCGGGCTCGAAATCGGGTTGGTAGAACGCAAGGTAATGCCGCAGGCGCTCGTAGCCGCCCTCGACCTCCAAGAGCTCGCCGTACTCGCTCTCCGACCAGGACCAGTCGGCGCCGAGGTCGTCGAACGCCTGGTTGTAGGCGGGGCGATGGCCGAAACGCTCCGTGTCGGCCAGCGTGCCGTCCACGTCGAAGATCAGCGCCTGTAGTGTCGGCGTCTCGTCCGAGTCCATACCGGGCGTCACATCGTGCTCCCCCGATGGCGGGGCCGGCACCGGGCCGCAGGCTGGGCGTGTGCCGGGCGCACCGCCGCCTCACAGGCGCGCGAACGCGCGCTCGGCGGCCTCGAGCGTCTGCTCGATGACGCCGTCGTCGTGGGCCGCGGAGAGGAACCCGGCCTCGAATGCCGAAGGGGCCAGGTAGATACCCTCTTCCAGCATGGCGCAGAAAAACGCCGCGAACCGCTCCGTGTCGCAGGCGGTGACATCGTCGAGGCAGCGTACGGCTGGGGCGTCGGTGAAGAACAGGCCGAACATCGCGCCGACCTGGTTTGTGCGCAGCGCCACGCCCGCCTTCTCCGCGCGCTCGCGCAGCCCCGCGAGTAGTGTCGCCGTGCGCGCCTCGAGGGTGTCGAAAAATCCGGGTTCGCCGACGATCTCCAGGGTCGCCAGTCCCGCCGCTGTTGCCAGCGGATTGCCCGACAGCGTGCCCGCCTGGTAGATGGGGCCGAGCGGGGCGAGCTGAGCCATGATGTCGCGGCGCCCACCGAAGGCGCCGACGGGCAGGCCGCCGCCGATGACCTTGCCGAGCGCGGTGAGGTCGGGCTCGATGCCGAAGCGCTCCTGTGCGCATCCCGGCCCGACGCGGAAGCCGGTCATGACTTCGTCGAAGATCAGCAGCGCGCCGTGCTCGCTGCACAGCTCCCGCAGGGCCTCGAGGAAGCCCGGTGCCGGCGGAACGCAGTTCATGTTGCCCGCGACCGGCTCAACGATGACGCAGGCGATCTCGTCGCCACGCTCCTGGAACAGGCTGAAGGCCTCGCTGACGTCGTTGTAGGGTAGCGTCAATGTGTCGGCGACCACCGCGGGGGGGACGCCGGGGGAACTCGGTGTGCCATGGGTCAGCGCGCCCGATCCGGCATTGACGAGCAGCGCGTCGACGTGGCCGTGGTAGCAGCCGGCGAACTTGACGATGAGGTTGCGCCCGGTGAAGCCGCGCGCGAGCCGCAGCGCGCTCATCGTGGCCTCGGTGCCGGAGTTGACCAGACGCACCATGTCGAGCGATGGCACCCGCTCGCACAGGGTCTCGGCCAGATCGGTCTCGCGTGTGGTCGGCGCCCCGAAGGAGAGACCGGCCGCTGCCGCGCGGTTCACCGCGGCGACGACGTCCGGGTGGGCGTGGCCCACGATCATCGGGCCGAACGAGCCGACGTAGTCAATGTACTCGTGACCGTCCGTATCGCGTACCCGTGCGCCCTCGGCGGACTCGATGAACAGCGGCGTGCCGCCGACGCTCTTGAACGAGCGTGCCGGCGAGTTCACGCCGCCGGGGATGCGCGCACTCGCGCGCTCGAACTGCGCTTGACGTGTACTCATGCTGATCGCGGGAATCTTCTTGTAGGATCGCAGCCCAGGATTGTAGCAGGCCGCGGCCGAGCGGTTCATGCCGCTGTCGGCGTGCCCGCGCACGAGATCAGTCTTTTTGGGCAAAGAGGGCACGGTATTGCGCCGCTCGTGCCGCGATGTCGTCTGCGGCGAACAGATCGGTGATGACCGCGAGTAGATCCGCGCCGGCGGCGATCAGCTTTGGGGCGTTGTCCACAGTGATGCCGCCGATCGCGCAGACGGGCAGGCCGGTGACTTCCCGGGCGCGGCGCAGGATGTTGTGGGGCGGTCGCGGTCCCTCGGGCTTGGTCGGCGAGGGGAACATGCGCCCGAAGGCGACATAATCGGCGCCTGCGGCTGCACCTCTGCGGGCGCGTTCGAGCTCGTCGTAGCAGGAGACGCCGATGATGGCGTCGCCGCCGAGGCGGGCGCGCGCCTGCGCGGGATCGCCGTCGCCGTCGCCGAGGTGGACACCGGCGGCGCCCGTCGCGCGCGCGAGTTCGATGTCGTCGTTGATGATGACCGGCACGCCGCGTCCGCGACCAAGCTCGACGAGCGTGCGCGCCCGTTCAGCCCGCTGCGCCGGCCCGCTCTGTTTATCGCGGTACTGCACCAGTGCGGCACCGCCGTCGATGGCGGCGGCGACGGCCGCAAGCAGATTGCGCCCGGCGAGCGTATCCGCATCCGCGATCGCGTAGAGTCCGCGCAACCCCATGTGCTTCTCTCCTATGGATGGCATTTCACCGCGGTTCGTGGCTGTGGGAGAATCGCGCGCCGGTGCGCGCGGCGCAGATTCCCCGTTATTCCTCCCGGAGAGCCATCATGGAGTATCGCAAGTACATGTGCATCGTCTGCGGTTATATCTACGACGAGGCCGAGGGCGCGCCCGACGATGGCATCCCGCCGGGCACGCGCTGGGAAGATGTGCCCGATACCTGGTTGTGCCCGGATTGCGGTGCACCGAAGGAAGACTTCGAGATGATGGAGATCTAGAGTCGGGCCAGCCATGCGATCCGCGCGCAGGCCTCGACCTGCGAGCACCAGCGATAGGCCTCCTCCGCGTTGCGCCCGCGGGCATAGATGCCGTGGCCGCGCAGGATCGCCGCCGGGTGTTCAGCGAGTGTCTCGGCGAGTCGCGGCGGCGCGGCGCTCCGATGTGCCTCGAGCGGGATATCGATGACCGGCACGCGCGGGAACAACATCCGACCCTCGAAATCCACCGGCCGGAAATCGTCACCCGCGAGTGAAAGGGCGATCGTGTGCGGGCCGTGGCTGTGCAGCACGGCCCCGTCCTCGCTGAGCGCGGCGTGGACGGCGAGATGTAGCGGCGCGTCGGATGAGGCGCGCACGGGGGGCGCGAGTTCGACGTGGCAGGCAACGAGGGCGTCGGGCTCCAGCGTGTCGCCGCACGCCCCCGTCGGCGTGATCCATACGGTGGCGCCCTCGCGGATCGAGCCGTTGCCGGAGTGGGAGTCATTGTCGCCGTGCTGGCGCAGCAGGCGGTAGTAGTGGACCAATTCAGTGCGCGCATCGGGCATGGCGTCCGCCTCCTCGCGAATCCGCGTATGATGGCGCATCCTGCCTGTCTTGAGGGGCGCCGGCCAGGCGCCGCCCCGGGCGCCCCCGAACGGACCGCACACCCGAGCGACCCGGCGCTGGCGGCGATTGCCTGGCATGGCCACGGGTTCGTTGCAGCCTGATTGCTCGGATCGGCTTCCGGCATTCACCCAGCGCACATCGGAGATCGTTTATGTCGACGGAGACCCTGCAGCTCGATCCCGCCCTCCAGGCCTATCTGCACCAGCACGCCCTGCGCGAACCACCGCCCTGCCGGCGCCTGCGTGAACATCCACGCACCCAGCAGGAACTCCACCTGGCGACGGCGCCGGAGCAGGTCCAGCTCCTCGCGCTGCTGCGCCGCCTGATGGGCGCGCGCCGGGTACTCGAGGTGGGGACGTTCACCGGCTACACCGCGCTGTGGCTAGCGCTGGAGTTGCCCGAGACTGGCTCCATCCTCTGCCTCGACCACGACGCCGAGGTCGGCGCCGTCGCCCGCGCCGCGTGGGAGGAGGCGGGCGTTGACGACCGCATCGAGCTGCGTGTCGGGGATGCGAAAGAGCGGCTCGCGACCCTGTTCGACGAGGGGGAGGCTTCGACCTTCGATTTCGCCTACATCGACGCCGACAAGGAGCCGCTGGCCGACTACTTCGAGGCCTGCCTGAAGCTGGTGCGCCCGGGCGGGCTGGTCGCGGTCGACAATGTCCTCTGGAAGGGTCGCGTAGCCGAGCCCGAGGCCGACGACGCCGCCACCGAGGCGGTCCGCGCCTTCAACCGCAGTCTGCATGGTGACGACCGCATCGATCTCAGCCTCGTGCCGATCGGCGATGGCCTCACCCTGGCCCGACGGCGCGATGAGGCCGGCCTCGATGCCGGTTGAGGGCGCAGCCCGGCGATGCGCTCAGCGCGCCAGGCACGCGTCAAGATCGGTCGCCAGGTTGCGCAACAGCGTGAAGTAGGCATCCGGGCCCGGTTCGATCCTCGCCCCGAGTGGGTCGAGTTCGCCGACGGGGATGTCCGTCGCCTCGGTGATGACCTCGATCACCCGGGGCTCGAACTGCGGCTCGGCGAAGACGCAGGCGATGTCGCCAGCGCCGACGCGCTGCTGCAGCTCCCGTATGCGGCGGGCGCCCGGCGGGCGCTCCGGATCGATCGTCACCGACCCGGCCGCCGCCAGGTCGAAGCGCTGTTCGAAGTACTGATAGGCGTCGTGGAAGACGAGGTAGGGCCGCTCACGCGCCGCCACGAGCCCCTCGTCGAGCTCATCGATGAGCGCCTCCAGGCGTCCCACCTGGGCGTCGGCATTCGTCCGATACTGTTGCGCGTTGTCCGGATCGATCGCGGCCAAATGCGCCGCAGCCTGCTCGGTCAGCACAATGGCGTTGTGCGGGTCGAGCCAGAGATGCCCGTCGATCCCCGAGTGGTCGTGCCCGTGGTCTTCGGCGTGGCCATGTCCATTTTCGCGGTGCTCGTCATGGCCATGCCCATTTTCGTGACGTTCGTGGTCCTCGGCGTGCCCATGCTCGCCATGCCCGTCATCGGAGTCATGCCCGTGCCCATCTTCGTGCTTTTCGTGGTTATGGTCATGCGCCTCCCACGCCCCACCTTCCCTGGCCTCAAGCAGCACCACCCCCTCCATTTCATCCAACCAGACGATGCGGTTATCCTCGTCCAGACTCCGTGCGGCCCGGGTGAGGAAGCCCTCGACGGACTCGCCAGCGGCGAAGATGGCATCGGCGCCATGCAGGGCACGCGCATCGGAGGTGGTCAGTGAGTAGCCGTGCGGCGACTGGCCGCCGCGGATGAGCTGCCGGGGCTCGGTTACGCCATCGGTAACCCCGGCCACCAGTGAGTGGATGGGCTGGATGGTGGTCACGATCTGCGGGCCGTCGGCACTGGCCGCCGGTATCAGGCTCATTAGCCCGGTGGCCAGGATGCCTGCGCTGAACCGTCTTCCGGCAGTGCTGCGCATGGTTCACTCCCTCTCGCGCGCGGAGCGCTGATTCACACGATACGTTAAGTGTTATGTTATAGCGGTATTATACCGCGTGGGACTGAAGAATGCATACGGATTCCGTACACGGCCACACCGACCCGGCCACGGCGCTGGCGCGCGCGGAGGCGCTCTGCCGCGAACGCGGAGCGCGTTTTACTCCGCTGCGTCGGCGCGTGTTCGAGCTTGTCGTTGAGGCGGGTCAACCGCTGACCGCCTACGAACTGCTCGCCCGGTTTGCCGAGGATGGCGGCAATCCGGCACCGCCCACCGTCTACCGCGCCCTGGAGTTCCTGCAGGCGCACGGGCTCGTCCATCGCCTGGCGAGCCAGAACCGCTGGGTGGTCTGTGATCATCCCTCGGACCCCCATGGCGGGCTCTTCCTCGTCTGCCGCACCTGCGGCCGCGCAGTGGAATGGGCCGACGAGGGAGTCGCCCAGGCGCTGCACACGAGTGCGCGAGCGGCCGGTTTCCAGCTGCCGGTGGAAGTCCTGCCCGAGGTCGAAGGCCTGTGCGGGGATTGCGTTGACGCCCACTGACACCACTGCGCTGGTCCGCCTCGAGGGCATCGAGATCGCGTTCGACCGCCGCATCGTGCTGCGCGATGTCCACTGCGCCGTACACCCGCGCGAGATCCTCACCCTGATCGGGCCGAATGGCGCCGGCAAGACGACGCTGGTGCGGGTTATGCTCGGCCTACTCCGTCCTCGCCGCGGCCGTGTCCGGCGGGCCTCCGGGTTGCGCGTGGGCTACGTCCCCCAGCGCTTGCATATCGAGCCGACGCTGCCGCTCACTGTGCGCGATTTCCTCGCGCTGGGCCAGCGCGCCTCCCGTGCGGCCTGCGAGCGCGCCCTCGCCGAGGTCGGTGTCGGCCACCTGATCGCGAGCCCGGTCCAGCACATCTCGGGTGGCGAGATGCAGCGTGTCAGCCTTGCGCGCGCGCTCTTGCGCGAGCCTGATCTGCTGGTGCTCGACGAGCCCGGACAGGGCGTCGACGTCGTCGGCCAGCGCGAACTCTATCGGTTGATCGCCGATCTGCGTAACCGGCGCGGTTGCGCCGTGATCCTGGTCTCCCACGACCTGCATTTGGTGATGTCGGCGACCGATCGGGTGATCTGCCTCAACGGCCACGTCTGCTGCGCCGGTGAACCGCATGCGGTGTCGAACGATCCCGAGTATCGCCGGCTCTTCGGCCCGCTCGCCGACGAGGTCGCGCTCTACGCCCACCACCACGACCATCGCCACGATGTCGATGGCCGCATCATCGAACCGGAGCGGGACGGATGATCGACGCCTGGAGCGAACCCTTCATCCTGCGTGCCCTGGCCGCCGGTATCGCGGTGGCGCTGGTGGCTGCACCGCTTGGCTGTTTCGTGGTCTGGCGCCGCATGGCCTATTTCGGCGATACGTTGTCGCATTCGGCGCTGCTCGGGGTTGCCCTGGGCGTGGTGTTGTCGCTGAACCCGATGCTCGGCGTGCTCATCGCCGCAATGCTCTGTGGCCTGCTCCTGCTGGTACTACAGCGCTTCGGGGAGTTCGCCAGTGACACCATTCTCGGCATCCTCGCGCACAGCACCCTGGCGACCGGCGTCGTGGTGCTGTCGTTCTTCGAACAGGTGCGCGTCGATCTCTTCGTCTACCTGTTCGGCGACATCCTCGCCGTCGCCGGCGGCGACCTGCTCTGGATTGCCCTCGGCGCCGTCGTTGTGCTCGGCGCCCTCGCCGCCCTTTGGCGCCCTCTGCTGGCCACCACGGTCAGCCCCGATCTGGCACAGGTCGAGGGTGTGCCCGTGCTGGCGGTGCGCGTGGCCTTCATCCTGTTGCTCGCTGTGGTGGTCGCGGTCGCGATGCAGATCGTCGGCATCCTGCTGATCACCGCGCTACTGATCATCCCGCCAGCCACCGCGCGCCGCCTCGCCGGCAGCCCGGTGCAGATGGCCGTGATCGCCGCTGGGTCGGCGGCCTTGTCTATCGTCTGTGGACTGGCTGCGTCGCTGGGCTGGGATACCCCGGCGGGGCCCTCGATGGTGGTCACCGCTGCATTGCTGTTCGTGGTCACGCTGTTGGGTTCGGCCGCCTACGCGCGGTAGTCCTCGGCCACGGGCGCCGGGGGCGGATGGCGCACCGTGGCGGCAATCCCGCTCTGGGCCTTCTCGGCGATTTGGCGCCGATCGTGTCCCGCCGGATGGATCACGGGCAGGATCTCCACTTCGATGCGCAGGCCGCGTTCACCGATCACGCGCCAGAGATTGCGCACGAAGGGCTCCTCATCGACGTAGGCGAGATCCGGGCGGCTATAGCGCAGCGCCACGGGCTGCACGGGGGCCCCGCTGCGGATCGCGGCATCAAACAGGCGCGGATGAAAGCGGCGCACGTCACGGCCGTCCGAGGTGGTGCCCTCGGGGAAAATGGCCGCGCGGTCGCCGCGGTCGAGGCGCTTGACCATCTCCTCCACCGCCGTGCCGGCCGCGTTACGCGCGCCGCGCTCGATGAAGATCGTGCCGCCACGGGCGATGATCAGGCCGAGCAGGGGCCACTTGCGCAGCTCGTGCTTGCCGATGAAGCCGGCGTCGATGACCGTGAGCAGCGCCGAGATGTCAAGCCAGGAAACGTGGTTCGCGACGAACAGCACGGGGCCGTCGACGGTCTCGCCGCGTACCTGGAGCTCGACGCCACAGAGCGCGAGCACGCGCCGGTGCCACCAGCGGACCAGGCGCCAGTGCGCCTCGCTGCGTGGCGGTGGTGTCTTCGGCAGACCCGTCGTCGCGAGCCAGAGCCCGTGGAGCAGATGGGGCAGCAGACGGGCGAGACGGGCGAGACGGCGCAAGGTGCGCATCAACGGTGGCGGTCCCCGATCACGAGGGCAAACACGGGATTGTAGCCGATCGCTCGGGCGAGCTGGCGCCCGGGCTTGTCACCCGGAGCGGGCACGTCCTGTGCTAGTGTCCCAGCGCAACGGCCCCCGCCAGGGATCCCATACCGACCGTGCCCATCCTCCCGCGAGCCGCCTACGACGACCGCGTCTTCATCGGGGCGATCGCTGCTGCCGTAGCGATCAAGCTGGTGCTGGCCCTGCTGCTGCCCGTCACCGGTGATGAGGCCTATTTCATACAGTACGGGCGCGCCGTGGACTGGGGCGGCTTTTACGATCACCCACCGATGATCGGCTGGATCCTGTGGCTGATCGAGCGCATCAGCAGCCATCCGCTGGTACTGCGCCTGCCCGCGATCGCCGCGGCGCTGATTGTCGCGCTCGGGCTCTACCAGTTGTTGCGCCCCGTCGATCAGGGCCGTGCCCGGCTACTCGCGCTGATCCTGCTGTTCAGTCCGGTCTATCTGGTCAACGTGTTGGTGACGACGGACACGCCGCTGATCGCCTTCGGCCTGCTCTCCGCTGTGGCGCTGCAGCTCGCGCTGCGCCACGGGCGGTTGCCGCTGTTTGCCGTCGCCGGCGTGCTGCTCGGGCTCGCCTTCCTGTCGAAGTACTTCGCCGTGCTGCTGGGGGTGGCCTACCTCGTGCTGATCCCGCTCGCCGGACGTGAGCACTGGCGCGGCTTCCTACTGCTGTTCGCCAGTGCGCTGCCCTTCGGCCTGTTCAACCTCGCCTGGAATTACTGCCACTGCTGGAACCATATCCTGTTCAATGTCTTCAATCGCGCCGGTGGCAGCGGCCCCTCGCCCGAGGGGCTGGCGCTCTACGGGCTGATGCTCGCCTACCTGTTCGCGCTGCCCGGCTGGTACCTGTTACGCGAGCGGCGCCGCCTGCGCCATGAACTGGATCTGACCGGGGGCGGCGCGTTGGTCCTCTGCGGTGGGGTCCCGCTGCTGCTCTTCGCCCTGGTGGCTCTGTTCTTCCCCGGCGGGGATATTGGCCTGCACTGGCCACTGCTCTTTGTGCCCCTGGTTATGGCCGCCGGCATCGGGTTGTCACAGGAGGACCTCGCGCGCGGCGTGCGCTTCATGGCCTGGTTCGGGGGCGGGCATGCCCTGATCCTGGGGGGGGTGCTCGCGATGCCGGTGCAGGTCTTCGATGGCCGGACGATCGCGCGCGATGCCGTGTTCTATCTGGAGCCGACTGCCTATACGGCCGCGATCGCCGAATTCGAGGGCGATTTCCATGCCACGGACAGCTATGCGCGCGCCGCCGTTTCCAGCTACTACAGCCGCCACCACTGGCGGGTATTCGGCACGGGCAGCCGTCATGGCCGCCTTGATGACACGCTGACCGACTGGCGCGAGCACGACGGCGACACCATGGTTTTTTTGAGCCGCGACCACGACATCGATCGCGACGCGCTCACGCCCCATTTCACGGCCGTCGAGATCGAGACCTTCCGGGCGGCCGGCCAGGCGTTCGAGGTCGCCCGCGCCGAGGACTTCGATTACACCGCCTATCGCGACAGTGTTCTGCGTGAGATCCGCGATCGTTACTACGCCCTGCCGCACTGGCTGCCGATGGGCGGCTGTCCCTTCCTGGAGCGCTACTTTCCAGAGGCCGTCGACTGACACCGGGAGGGCATCAGACCGGCGACGAGGCAGGTGGTGTCACGTACAATGCCGTGCCCATGATCGACTACCCCGACATCGACCCCGTCGCCATCGACCTCGGCCCGGTGGCCATCCACTGGTACGGCCTGATGTACCTGGTCGGCTTCGCCGCGGCCTGGCTACTGATGCGTTACCGGGCGAAGCGCTCGGGTGGGCGCTGGAGCCAGGACCTGATCGATGATCTGGTCTTCTTCGCGGCCGTGGGTGTCATCGTCGGCGCGCGGATCGGCTATATCCTCTTCTATCAGTACGAGGCCTGGCTGTCCGATCCGACCATGCTGCTGCGCGTGTGGGAGGGCGGCATGTCGTTCCACGGGGGGCTGCTTGGCGTCGTCGCAGCCGCCTGGTGGGTGGCGCGCAAGCATGGGGTGCACATGGTCGATCTTGCCGACTTCGGCCTGCCAATGGCGCCGATCGGACTGGGTGCGGGGCGTATCGGCAACTTCATCAATGGCGAACTCTGGGGGCGGGTGACCGAGGTGCCCTGGGGCATGGTCTTTCCCGGCGCGGGACCGGACCCGCGCCATCCATCGCAGCTCTACCAGGCTACCCTGGAAGGGCTCGTGCTCTTTGCGGTGCTCTGGTGGTTCTCCGCGAAGCCGCGGCCGCGCTTTGCGGTAACCGGGCTGTTCCTGCTCCTCTACGGTGTCTTCCGTGGATTCGTCGAATTTTTCCGTGAGCCCGATGCCCACATCGGCTATCTCGCCTTCGGTTGGCTGACCATGGGGCAGTTGCTCAGCCTGCCGGTGATGCTCGCCGGTGCGATCATGCTCTGGCTCGCCTATGGCCGTGGCCAGGGGAGCGGGTGATGCGCAGCTACCTGGACCTGCTCGCCGAGGTGCGCCACCACGGCACGCCCAAGGGCGACCGCACGGGCACGGGCACGCGCTCGGTCTTCGGTCGCCAGTTGCGCTTTGATCTCGCGGCCGGCTTCCCCGTGGTGACGACGAAGAAGGTCCATCTGCGCTCGGTGATCCACGAGCTGCTCTGGTTTCTCCGCGGTGATACCAATGTCGCCTACCTCCAGGCCAACGGGGTCCGGATCTGGAACGAGTGGGCGGGGCCGGACGGCGATCTCGGCCCGGTCTATGGGGCGCAGTGGCGGTCGTGGCCCGCGCCCGATGGCCGCCGTATCGATCAATTCGCTGAGGTCATCGATACCCTGCGGCGGGATCCCGACTCGCGCCGGCTGGTGGTCTCGGCCTGGAATGTGGCCGATCTACCCGCGATGGCACTCGCGCCCTGCCACTGCCTGTTCCAGTTCCATGTCGCTGACGATCGCCTCTCCTGCCAGCTCTATCAGCGCAGCGCGGACCTCTTCCTCGGCGTGCCCTTCAACATCGCGTCCTATGCGTTGCTCACGCACATGGTGGCGCATGTGACCGATCTGGCCCCGGGCGAACTGGTGCATACCTTCGGCGATGCCCACGTCTACAACAACCACTTCGCCGCGGTCGACGAGCAGCTCACGCGCACCCCGCGGGCGCTGCCGCGGCTGTCGCTGGCGCCGCAGGTGACGGATCTGTTTGCCTTCGATTATGATCACATCCGGATCGAGGGCTACGATCCGCATCCCGCGATTCCTGCCCCGGTGGCCGTATGACGCACACGCTCAGTCTCATGGTGGCGATGGACCGCAACCGGCTGATCGGCCGTGACGGCGACTTGCCCTGGCACCTGCCCGCCGATCTGCGCTGGTTCCGCCACCACACGGTAGGCAAGCCGATCGTGATGGGGCGGCACACCTGGGAGTCCATCGGCCGCGCCCTGCCGGATCGAACAAGTATCGTGCTCACACGCGACCCGGCGTATCGCGCCGAGGGGGCGATCGTCGTTGACGCTTTCCAGTCGGCGCTCATGGCCGCCGGCGATGTGCCCGAGGTGATGGTCATCGGTGGGGGGGTGCTGTTCGACGAGACGATCCACTTCGCCGATCGGCTCTACATCACGGTCGTGGAGGGGGAGTTCGAGGGCGATACGTGGTTCCCGCTGTTCGACACGAGCGAGTGGCATGAGGTGCAGCGCGAGCACCACGAGCCGGACGAGCGCAATCCCTGGCCGTATACCTTCCTGATTCTCGAGCGCGTGAGCGGGTGACGCGAGCAGCGCCAGGCGTCGGCTCCATCGGGTTGCGTCCGGTGCTGCGCTAGGCGTGTCCGTCGAGGTCAGCGCCGACGCGGTTGCTGGTGGCCGGTGCAGTCGAGCTGGACGACGCGGGCGGGGTCGTCGAGGCAGAGTGCGGTTAGGGCGCCGCCCCAGAGGCAGCCGGCGTCGAGGCCGTAGGTACCGGCTTGGTGTCGGTAGCCGAGGGTGGACCAGTGGCCGAAGACGATGCGCAGGTCGGCGTTGGCGCGTCCGGGTACGTCGAACCAGGGCCGTAGGTCGGCAGGCTGTGAGCCGGGCGGGCCCGAGGGGCCGAAATCCAGCTCCCCGTCCACCGTGCAGTAACGCATTCGGGTGAAGGCGTTGATGGCGAAGCGGTGGCGCTCCGTGCCCGCCAGAGCGGGTGACCATGCGGCGGGCTCGTCACCGTACATCCACGTGAATACTTGCGCGTAATCGGGTGCGCGCAGCAGCGCCTCGACCTCGCCGGCGAGCTGTTGCGCGGTCGCGAGATCCCAGACGGGGGGGAGCCCTGCGTGGACCAGGGTGAAGCCGAGTTCGGCGTCGTGGTGGAGCAGTGGCCGCCGCCGCAGCCAGTCGAGCAGGGCCTCGCGGTCGGGGGCGTCGAGCACGTCGTCGAAGGTGTCCTTGCCGCGCGGGGTGCGGCTGCCGTGGGCGGCGGCGAGCAGGTGGAGGTCGTGGTTGCCCAGCACCACCACGGCGGCGTCGCCGAGATCGCGGACGAAGCGCAGGGTCGCCGCGGAATGGGGACCGCGGTTGACCAGGTCACCGACGAACCAGAGGCGGTCGCGTTCGGGGTGGAAGTCGATGCGTTCGAGCAGCGCCTGCAGCTCGTCGAGGCAGGCGTGGACGTCGCCGATGGCCCAGGTGGTCATGCGAGCCGGCCTCAGTGCAGCGTGCGCGGTGTCGTCAGCAGGAACTCGGGGATGGCCGCCTTGAATGCGGTGCCATGGTCATCGACGAGGTGATAGTGCCCCTTCATCGTGCCCATGGCGGTCCGCAGTTGCGCCCCGGAGGTGTACTGAAAGCCCTCGCCGGGGCGCAGGTAGGGCTGCTCTCCGACGACGCCATCACCCTCCACCTCCTGGACGCGGCCCTCGGCGTCGGTGATGAGCCAGTGGCGCGAGATCAGGCGTGCCGGTGTATCGCCCTCGTTGTGGATGGTGACGGTGTAGGCGAACACGTACCGACTCTCCGCGGGCGCGGATTCCCCTTCGAGGTAGGCGGTTTCCACATGGATGCGGATGTTCTCGCCCGGGTTGTCGCTGGTCATCGCTACGCCCCTCGTGCTGCGGTCGGCGCGCATGATAACAGGCCGGCTTCAGCGGGCGTCGTCGGCAGCGACCGTAGCGGCCAGCGCGGCGAATTCGGCGACGGTCAGCCGCTCGGGGCGCAGCCCCGGGTCGACGCCGCAGCCGGTGATGGCGTCCGCTGTCAGCAGCGGTGCGAGGGTGCGGCGCAGGGTCTTGCGCCGGCCGCCGAAGGCGCGGCGCACGATGTCGGCGTAGGCGCGCGCCTGCCCGCCTTGCACGACGGGCTCGGTCAGCGGGGTCAGGCGCGCCACGGCCGAATCCACTCGGGGCGGCGGGCGGAAGGCGCCCGGGGCGAGGCGGAACAGCGACTCGACCCGGCAGTAGGCCTGCAGCATCACCGCCAGTCGCCCGCGCGCGGGTTCGCCGGGCGCGGCGGCCATGCGCTCGACGACCTCGCGCTGGAGCATGACGTGCATGTCGGCGATCCAGGCGAGCTGATCGAGCAGGTGGAACAGCAGCGGTGTGGAGATGTTGTAGGGCAGGTTGCCCACGAGCCGCAGCCGGCGGCCCACGGCGAGCGTGGCAAGGTCGACGGTCAGCGCGTCGCCGACGTGTACATGCAGCCGATCGGCCGCGGTGACGACGCCGGGCAGGCGCGCTGCCAGGTCGCGGTCGATCTCGATGGCATCGACGCGGCCCGCAGCCGCGACCAGCGGCTCAGTCAGTACGCCCTCTCCCGGGCCGATCTCGCAGATGTGATCGTCTGTCTGCGGAGCGATGGCGTCGATGATCCGGGCGACCGCTTGGCGGTCGTGCAGAAAGTGCTGACCCCAGCGCTTGCGCGGTCGATGGCTCATCCGGGGGCCTCGCGCTCGGCCAGGGTGAGGGCGACATCGAAGGCGGCGTACAGGCTGCCCGCCTCGGCGCGGCCGCTGCCCGCGAGATCGAGCGCGGTGCCATGGTCCACGGAGGTGCGGATGAAGGGCAGGCCCAGCGTAACGTTGACCGCCTGACCGAAGCCGGCGTACTTGAGCACGGGCAACCCCTGGTCGTGGTACATCGCCAGTACGGCGTCGGCGCCTTCGAGATGGCGCGGTGTGAATGCGGTGTCGGCCGGCAGGGGGCCGGTAAGCCGCAGCCCGGCGGCGCGCAGGCGGGTGAGGGCGGGCTCGATGATGGTTCCTTCCTCGTGGCCGAGGTGTCCGCCTTCGCCGGCATGCGGATTGAGGCCGAGGACGAGGACCTGCGGCTCGCTGATGCCGAAACGCCTCGTCAGTTCGTCGACCAGGGTGTGGCAGCTGCGCTCGATGCGCCCGGCGGTGATCTGCCCGGGTACGTCGCGTAGCGGCAGGTGCGTGGTTACCAGCGCGACTCGCAGCCGTTCGGCAATCAGCATCATGACGGGCAGGCAGCCGGTGTCTTCGGCGAGGTACTCGGTGTGCCCGCTGAAGGCGATGCCCGCTGCGTTGATTACGCCCTTGTGCACGGGGCCGGTCACGAGCGCGTCAAAGGTGCCGTCGAGGCAGCCGGCCCGCGCGCGCCGCAGAGCCTCGACGACGGCAGGGGCGTTGCGCGGATCGAGGCGACCGGCGACGACGGGGGCGGCGCGCGCTACGGCGAGGACGGCGATCTCGCCCGCTTGTTGCGGGCGCGCTGGGGCATTGGGGTCGAAGGTGTAGGGCGAGAGCGTGATCCCGAGGGCGTCGGCGCGCGCTGTGAGGGTCTCGGGGTCGGCGATGACCACGCGCTCGACCGGGCTGGCTGTCGCGGCCAGCCGCGCCGTGATATCGGGCCCGATGCCGGCCGGCTCGCCCGGCGTCAGGGCGATGCGCAAGTCAGTCCCCCGCGCCCAGACGTTCGAGGCGTTTTTCGATGAAGGCTTCGTCGCGCAGCTCGGAGATCCAGCGTTCGGTCTCCTCTTCCACCAGGTTGCGGAACAGGCGCTGCTCGGCCTCGGCGCGCAGATGGCGGTCGTCGCCCTCGGCCTCACGCCGTTGTTGTACCTCGGCGATATGCCATCCCTCCTCGGTCTGGAAGGGCTCACTGATCTCGCCAACGCCCAGGTCGTCGATCACTTCCTGGAAAGCGGGGCTGACATCGCCGGGGCCGAACCAGCCCATCTCACCGCCCTCGTCGGCCGAGGCGGGGTCGTCGGAGTGGGTGGCGGCGAGATCGTTGAACGCTTCGCCCGCGTCGAGGCGACGGCGGAGCTCGTGGATGCGTTCGCGGGCGGCATCGTCGGCGGCTTGTTCCCTGTCGCCGCTGCGGATGAAGATCTGGCGTGCGCGCGTCTCGGTGACGGTCTGTGCACCCCCGCGCCTATCTGCAAGGCGTAGGATGTGGAAGCCGTTGGAACTCTCCAGCGGCTCGGAGAGATCGCCGGGCTGGAGTCCTTCAAGGGCCTCGACGAAGAGCGTGGGCAGCTGGTCCTGCCCCCGCCAGCCGAGATCGCCCCCCTCCTGTGCCTGGGGTCCGTCCGAGTGCTCGGCCGCGAGTTCGGCGAAGTCGGCGCCCGCTTCGAGCTGTGCGATCACTGCGCGTGCCTCACGCCGCTTCTCGGCAACGGCTTCGTCGTCGGCACCGCTCGGTGTCGAGATCAGGATATGTTCGATTCGGTATTCGCGATCCGCGGTGTCCGCTTCCTCCGCCATTTCCGCGACGAGGTCGTCGATTTCCTGTTCGGCGACATTGACCCGGCTGTGTACCGCCCCCTGCTGGAGCTGCTGCATGATGAGCTGGTTGCGCACATCCTCGCGTAATGTCGAGAAGTCGACGCCCTGGGCGGCAAACTGCTCACGCAGACCGCTGATGTCGGTGTTGTTGTCCGCGGCGATCTGCTGCAGGGCGCGGTTGACGGCCTCGTCATCGACCGAGAGCCCGAACCGGCGGGCGCGCTGCAGTTGCAGCTCTTCCGTGATCAGTTGATCCAGTATGCGCTCGCGCAGCACGTCATCGCTCGGTGGGCTCTCGCCCCGCTGCAGCATCTGCTGGCGGACCATCGCGACCTCCTCTTCGAGGTCGCTGGCCAGGATGACGTTGTCGTTGACCACGGCGACGATACGCTCCAGCGGTCGCGCCTCCGCCGCCAGGGCCGACGGAAATAGCGCGCCGAGCGCGAGCAGGGTGGCGAGTAGGGGCGCAGAGAGTTGCAACAGGCGCATCAATGGGCTCAGTCCGTACTGGCGGTGGTCGGGTTCCCGGGGCGTGCGTCAACGGGCCGTGGCGGTATCGCGGTAACCCAGAATAGCACGCTCGAATACCCTACCTGCATCGTCGCCGACGCCACCGAGGCCGCGCAGCACCAGTTCCAGGTGTATCGAGGTATCCGATTCATCAAGATCGCTGACATACTCGCGCGCGATCGCGCGCACGCTCCAGCAGCAGCTGTTGTACTCGACACCACCGAGGGCTTCGAGGTTCCGCCCCACCGCCAGCGAGTGATTGAGCCGGCCGAGGAGCTGCCAGCGCGGACTCACCGGCCAGGCGAACGAGGCGTCGATCTGGTCCTGCTCGGTGGCGCCATCCAGGCCGCGCCGCGTCCGCCAACCGAGGTTGGCGATGCCGCCGTCGCTGCCGCGGTAGCCTGCGCGCACAGTCGCCCGGCGGGTCTCGTCGTGCTCCGGGTCCCACTGCACGGTCGCCTCGGTCCGCCACTGCGGCAGCGGGCTGAAGGCGGCCTCGGCGATCAGGTCCGAGGTTGAACGCTCAGCGGCGTCGCCGGGCTCGAGGCCGACCTCGCGGTCGTCGAAGTAGCCGATGCCGCCGAGGCTGGCACGCAGGACCTCGCGGCCGTCGCCACGCTCGAGCAGGCGTGAGGTCACGGCCAGGGCGAGGCGGTGGTCGTCCCCGATACGGTCGCCACCGGTGAAGCGGCGCTCGCGGAAGAGCTGATCGAACCGGAACGCGTGGCGGGCCGTGTCGAACAGCGGGATCTCGTCCTGATCCTCGCGCGGTATGTGTACATAGAACGCCCGCGGTTCCAGGGTCTGGCGAAAACGGCCTGCCCTGCGGTCGAAGCGTAGGCCCGCGTCGAGGGAGGTGACTGGCAGCGTGCGGTCGATCGACTCCGCGCCGGGGTCGTCCGTGGCCCGGTCGAGGCGGTAGCTCGTGTGATCGAGCGCCACGCGCGGGCGGACAAACCACCCCGGGCGTTCGATCGGCGCGCGGAGTGCGGGGCGCACGCGTACGCGGGTGCCCGTGGTGCTCGCGCTGCGCTGCCACTCGATCGCCTCGGCATCGAGATCGAAGCGCGCCGCACCGGCCCGGTGATCGCGGGTCTCGTAGTCGATCCGCGGCAGCTGCTCGTAGGGACGATCTGCCACCGCGATGGTCTCGTCCAGGGTCTGATAGGTCTGCACGCGCGTGCGCAAGCGACTGCGCCCGGCGCGCCACTCCAGATCCGCGCGGCGCAGCAGGTGGGTCCGGCTGGTCAGGTCGAGCTCGTCGCCGAGATCGTCGAAATAACGCTCATCGGAGGCGGAGGCAACGTCGAGTTCCGTGGTCCAGCGCCGCCCCAGGGCGCCCTCGTGCTGGAGCTGTGTGAGCATGCGGTCATCACCGAAGCGACGATCACCGGGCAGATACTCGTTGTCGAGCTGCCACTGCCCCTGGGGGTTGAGCCACCGCCACTGCGTGCGCAGCTGCCCGCCCCGGCGCTGCAGGTAGACTGGCGTGATCGTGGCATCGAAATTGGGCGCGGCGTTCCAGTACCACGGCGTGGCCACCTCGATACCGGAACGGCTCGACTGGCCCACGCGCGGGGCGAGCAGGCCGGTCATGCGCTCGTCGCCGATGGGGAAACGCAGCCACGGCGAATACAACAGCGGCACACCGAAGAAGCGCAGACTGACGTTGCGCGCCGTGCCCTGGCGGGTCTCGCCGTCGAGCTCGATGTCGCCGGCAGAGAGGTACCAGTCCTCCTGCTGGCGCGGACAGGTGGAGAAGGTGGTATCGCGAAAGCGGGTGATGCGCTCGCCGTCACCCTCGATACGCCCGGCGCGTCCCTGCGCGGGGATCCTGCGTTCCTGGTAACGGGCGCCGTCAACACCGAAGGCGCCCGTGTCCAGCTCCAGGGTACCGCGTTCGGCCTTGATGAGCAGCTCCTGCGTGGTCAGGAAGACCGCGCCGTCGAGTTCGGCCCGCTGCGCGTCACGGTCGATGCGGATGGTGTCGCTGCCCGCTGCCCGCAAGTGCTGTGCGATCTCGGCGTTGCCCTGCAGCGTGATGAGCGCGCCCTCGCGGCTTGCATGGTCGGCGCTGGCCACAATCGCGCCCGGTACTGTGGGTGGGTCGATGGTCAGCAGGGCGGGCGGTGGTGGTGGGGCGCACAGGCGGGTCGAATGCGCCTCGGCGTCGCCGCCGGCCGCCGCAGGGCGGGCGGCATCCGACACCGCCTCTGCGGCGGCGAGCGACCCCAGCAGCAGGAGTGCAATGGGCCAGGGCCCCTTTGCGGCCGGGCTGGGTGTCATCGTGTGCCCCAAAAGCAGACAGGCCTCCCCGCTGAGCCGCACCACCGGTCGGCCTCCACGCGGCGAGCATAACCGGGAACCCCGTGGACTGGAATCCGGATCGCGCCGGCGCGATTCGATTCTTTTTCAGAGGCGGCCTTGAACGGGTACACTTGTCTGCTTTTCGTAGAGCATGAGCAAGCGAGAGGAACATGGACCTTAGCAAGATCAGCGCAGGCGACAACATCCCGGAAGAGGTCAATGGCGTTATCGAGGTGCCGACCTACGGCGCCGCGGTGAAGTACGAGATCGATCACGACAGCGGCGCGCTCAAGGTGGACCGCTTCATGAGTGCGTCGATGCACTATCCGTGCAACTATGGTTTCATCCCGCACACGCTCGCCGAGGACGGCGATCCCCTCGATATCTTGGTGATCACGCACTCGCCGCTGATGTCGGGCGTGATCATCCCGTCGCGGCCGATCGGCGTGCTCCACATGGAGGACGAGTCCGGCGGTGATGCCAAGATCCTGGCGGTGCCGAAGGATAAGCTCACGCGGCGCTATCGCGCGATCCGCGACTACAGCGATCTGCCGCCGTCGGTCGTCGATGAGATCGCGCACTTCTTCGAACAGTACAAGGCGTTGGAACCTGGCAAGTGGGCACGGGTCGATCAATGGTATAGCGCCGAAGAGGCATGCCGCGAGATCAGCGCCTGCGTCGAGCGCTATCATCGCAACGAGTGACGGTGAACAACGGGCCGGCGGTAACCGACATCGCCGGTCTCCCGATGAGGGTTGAATGGGGCTTAGCGAACGCTTCAGGGACCACGAAAACGAACAGCGCGTCTTCCAGATGCGGGCGCTCGTGGCCGGCGTCATCGCCGCCCTGTTGCTGGCCGGGGTTGTGGGCCGCCTGGTCATGCTCCAGTACGTCGATCACGGCCACTACACGACCCTGTCCGACAACAATCGGGTTCGACTGCACGCGGTGCCGCCAACCCGCGGTCTGATCCGCGACCGCGAGGGCCGCATCCTGGCCCAGAACCTGCCGAGCTATAACCTCGAACTCGTCCCGGAGCGCGTTGATGATCTCGACGCGACCATCGAAGAGCTTGACGCCCTGGTCGACATCGACGAGCGCGATATCGAGCGCCTGCGGGCGAGTTGGGCGCGCTCACGCCCGTTCGAGAGCCTGCCGTTGCGCTTCCGGCTGAGCGAGGAGGAGGTGGCGCGCCTGTCGGTGAGCCTCCACCGCTTCCCCGGCGTTGATATCGTTGCCAGTCTCAGCCGCCACTATCCGCACGGTGAAGTCGGCTCCCACGTCGTCGGCTATGTCGGGCGCATCGATCAATCGGACCTGCGCCGTCTCGACGCCAATCGCTATCGCGGCACCAACCATGTCGGCAAGGTGGGTGCCGAGTACCAGTTCGAGAATGTACTGCATGGTGAGCCGGGCTACCGCCAGGTCGAGGTCAACGTACAGGGGCGGGTCCTGCGAGTGCTCGATGAAGAGTCGCCGAAGCCGGGGCGGGATGTCCACCTGACCATCGACCTGGAACTCCAGCGTATCGCCGAGGAGGCGCTGGCGGGCCAGGCCGGGGCTGTCGTCGCGCTTGAGCCGAGCACGGGGGAGGTCCTCGCCTTGGCGAGCACCCCGCGGTTCGATCCCAACCGATTCGCCCACGGCATCGGCAGGGACATGTATGATCTGCTGCAGTCGTCGCCCCGCAAGCCGCTGCTCAACCGCGCCCTGCGCGGCGAGTACGCCCCGGGCTCGACGGTGAAGCCGATTCTGGCGCTGCACGCCCTCGAGGATGGGCTGCGCGGGCCCGATGAGTCGATCCACTGCAAGGGCTACTACCGTCTGCCAGGGGGGTCACGGCGCTACCGCGACTGGCGCGTGCATGGCCACCTGGATCTGGCGCAATCGATCGAGCAGTCCTGTAACGTCATGTTCTACGACCTCGCCTACGAAACCGGAATCGACAATCTCGCGACCACATACCGGCGCTTCGGCCTGGGCCAGCAGACCGGCATCGATCTGCCGGGCGAGCGCAGCGGCCTCGTCCCCGATCCCGACTGGAAGCGCGGGGCGATGGGCGAGCCCTGGCACCGCGGCGAGACGGTGATCCACGGCATTGGTCAGGGGTTTATGTCGGTGACCCCGCTGCAGCTCGCGAGCGTCGCCGCGACCTTCGCCAATCGCGGTCGGCCAGTGCGCCCGCGGGTCTATCAGGAGGTCACGGGCGATGGCGGTGAGCCCATCCGTGCCGAACTCCCCGATCTCGGGTCCGTGGACGTGGACAACGAAGCGCATTGGGAGTACATCATCGATGCCATGGTCGACGTCACCCGCGGGGAGCAGGGCACCGCGCGCTCGATGCGTTGGCGCAGCCCCAACGTGATCGCCGGCAAGACCGGCACCGCCCAGGTCTATTCGCGCCCCGATGGCGTCGAGGCGGTCGATCACGAGGATCAGATCTACGAGCTGCGCAATCACGGTCTGTTCTTCGCCTTCGCCCCGGAAGACAATCCGCACATCGCCATCGGCGTGATCGTCGAGCACGGCGGTGGTGGCTCGTCGGCGGCTGCGCCTGTCGCCCAGGAAGTGATCGACGCCTGGCTCGAGAAGCGTGAGCGCGAGGCCTTCGTGCCCCAACCCTTCGATCCGGATACGCTGCTGGAGCCCGCTGATGAGTGAAACGGTGCTGACGGGGGGCAGCCAGCCGGCGGCGACTGCGGGAGGGCGTTTGCTGCAGGCCCTGCGGCTGGATCCGCCGCTTCTGCTGGGGCTCATCGCCGTCAGTGTCGTGGGCCTGATGGTGCTCTACAGCGCCAGCGGTGCCTCGCCCGATACGGTCATCAATCAGGGGATTCGCCTCGGCATCGGCTTCGTGCTTATGCTTGCCGTCGCCCAGATTCCGCCGCGCAACCTGCGCCAGTGGACGCCGTGGATCTATGTCGCCGCGATCGGCCTGCTCGTTTGGGTCGCCGTCGCCGGCGTCGTGGGGCAGGGCGCACAGCGCTGGATCGATCTTGGCTTCATTCGTTTTCAGCCCTCGGAGGCGATGAAGATCATCGTGCCGATGATGGTGGCTTGGTATCTCGCGGATCGCGGCCTGCCGGTACGCCTGCCGCACGCGCTGGTCGCGTTCGTGATCGTGCTCGTGCCTGCGGCGATGATCGCCCGCCAGCCCGATTTGGGCACCGCATTGCTCGTAGCCGCCACCGGGCTGTTCGTTGTCTTCCTTGCCGGACTGCGCTGGCGCTGGATCTTCGCCATAGGCGGCCTTGCCGCCGCGGCGGCTCCCGTGGTCTGGATGTTCATGCAGCAGTACCAGCGCGAGCGCGTGCTCACCTTCCTCAATCCGGAGCGCGATCCGCTCGGCGCGGGGTATCACATCATCCAGTCGAAGATCGCGGTGGGGTCGGGCGGGCTCTACGGCAAGGGGTGGCTTAACGGCACGCAGTCCCATCTCGACTTCCTGCCCGAGCGCTCGACCGACTTCGTCTTCGCCGTCTTTGGAGAGGAGTTCGGATTGTTCGGTGCCGTGGTGCTGATCCTCATCTATCTTTTCATCATCGGTCGCTGCCTCTATCTGGCGGGGCAGGCACAGGATAATTTCAGCCGGCTGCTGGCCGGCAGCCTCGCCTTGATGGTATTTGTCTACGTGTTCGTCAACATCGGCATGGCCACCGGTCTGCTGCCCGTCGTTGGCATCCCACTGCCCCTAGTAAGCTATGGGGGGACGGCGATGGTCACCGTGTTCGCCGCCTTTGGGATTATCATGTCCATCCATTCGCACAAACGGGTTTTTGCCCCGTAGCAGGGGACACGGAGGCAGGATTCATCATGGCTAACCGAAACACCGTGGAACGCAGGGGCGGGCGTGGGTTCGCGGTGGTACGCGTGCTGACCCTGCTTGGCGCCCTCCTGATTGCTGCCCCCGCGCCGGCTTCGCTGCTCGAAGCGGAAG
The DNA here is from genome assembly GCA_007134775.1 of Ectothiorhodospiraceae bacterium. Taxonomy (GTDB): domain Bacteria; phylum Pseudomonadota; class Gammaproteobacteria; order XJ16; family Halofilaceae; genus Halofilum. Next base: position 31,246 of record SLKC01000029.1, read on the forward strand.
GGGCGCGGGCGTTCATCGACGAAGTCGCCGAGCGCCACGACCTCAATGCCGCCGAGCTGCGCGGGATTTTCCGTGGCCTGGAGCACCGCGACGCGGTGATCGAGGCCATCCGGGATCCGGCGGAGGCGCTGCCCTGGTACCGCTATCGCCCGATTTTCGTCACGGCCGACCGTGCGGCACGGGGCGCGGCCTACCAAGCGCAACATGCCAACACCCTGGCGCGCGCCGAAGCGGAATACGGCGTGCCGGCCGAGATCATCGTGGCCATCATCGGTGTCGAGACCGGGTATGGGGCGCACACCGGCGAACATCCCGTGCTCGCGACCCTGGCCACGCTGGCCTTCGCGTATCCCCCGCGGTCCGACTTCTTTCGCAGCGAACTCGAACACTTCCTGCTGCTGGCGCGCGACGAGGGCGTCGATCCCACAGCGGTGAAGGGCTCTTATGCCGGTGCGATGGGCATCCCGCAGTTCATCGCCAGCAGCTACCGCCGCTACGCCGTCGACTTCAGTGGGGATGGTGAGCGCGACCTGCTCGGCAGTGATGCGGATGCCATCGGCAGTGTCGCCAATTACCTGGCCGAGCACGGATGGCGGCGCGGTGAGCCCATCGCCGCACCGGCAAGCGCCGGGGACAACGCCTACGCGGAGCTGGTGGGCACTGGTCTCGAGACCGACATCCGCGGAGCCGATCTGCGCGCGGCCGACGTCGAGGTCGAGCACCAGCCTGTCGATGATGCCGCGATCATGTTGCTCGAGCTTGAGGGGGAAGACGGTCATGAACTCTGGGTCGGATGGGAGAACTTTCGCGTCATCACCCGCTATAATCACAGTCCCCTCTATGCACTGGCCACGTTCGAACTCGCCGAGCGCATTGCGGCACTGATGGAGGATTGAAACATGGCCCCGCGCGCTGCGCTGCTCGCCTGCCTGGCAGTACTGCTGCTCGCCGGCTGTGCTACGCGCGTGGCCGAGCGCGATGGTCCCCCGCCCGACGGTGCGGCGCGCGACGCGGCCCCGGAACTGCCCGAGGTGGTGCCCCAGAACGAGCCACTCAGCCCCTACGGCAATCCCGATCGTTATGAGGTCTTCGGTGAGACCTACTACGTCAAGGACGCCGCCGAGGGGTACGTCGAGGAGGGCATCGCCTCGTGGTATGGCACCAAGTTCCATGGTCAGCGCACATCGAGCGGTGAGCCCTACAACATGTTCGCCATGACTGCAGCACACACCTCGCTGCCCCTGCCGACCTACGTACGCGTCACCAACCTCGACAATGAACGCAGCGTGATTGTGAAGGTCAATGATAGGGGACCGTTCGTCGACAACCGCATCATCGACCTGTCCTACAGTGCGGCGAAGCGCATTGATATGCACGAGCGTGGCACGGCACCGGTACGGGTGGAGGCGCTGCCCGGGGGTACACCGATCGCCGACGGCGCTACGACGACAGCAGCAGCGGACGGCGAGGAGGCGGGCGGCGATTCGGTGGTGGTCGACAAGGCCCCGGAACCCGACGTCACCGTGGAGTCAACGAACGCGGGCGGCGCAGAGGAGGCCTATATCCAGCTTGGAGCGTTCCGAGCGTTCGCTAACGCCCAGCAGGTACGGGCCGAGGCCGCGGGGGCCGATGTGCGCAATGTGAAGGTATCGCGTGCCCGGACTGCGGAAGGGAAACGGATCTATCGTGTGCGCATCGGGCCGTTGTCGAATGCCGCCGATCGCGACCAGGTGATCGAGCGCCTGGAGGCGGCCGGCATCGACCCGGGGCGCGTCGTGTTCGACTGAGCGGGTACCGGGTCGGGAGGGCCCCGAGGCTGTGTTGACACGAGTGACGACGATGCTGTTGCCGTACCGACACACTGGCTACAATCACGCGCCCGCGCGCAGCCGGGCATCAACTTGGAGTATCACGGAACCCATGAAGTCTTCGCTGACAGTTGTTGTCGCCCTGTTGTCCGGGCTGTTTGCTGCCGTGGCGGTTGCCTCTTCGCCGGTGCCACGGCCGCCGTCGATCTCGACGGACGCGCACATCCTGATCGATGCCGACACGGGGCGCGTCCTCGCCGAGCACAACGCCGACAAGCATCTCGGCCCGGCCAGCCTGACGAAGATCATGACGGCCTATGTCGTCTACAGCGCCCTGGAGGACGATCGCATCCGCTTCGACGATCAGGTCACGGTCAGCGAGGACGCCTGGCGCATGGGTGGCTCGCGCATGTTCCTCGAGGTCGGGACCGAGGTGAATGTCGATGACCTGCTCGATGGCATGGTGATCCAGTCGGGCAATGACGCCAGCCTGAGCCTTGCCGAGCACACCGCCGGCAGCGAGGACGCCTTCGTTGAGTTGATGAACACCTACGCCGAGCGCCTCGGCCTGCAGAATAGCCACTTCGCCAACTCGCACGGTATGCCGCATCCGGAGCAGTACACCTCGGCGCGCGATATGGCCAAGCTCGCGCGTGCGCTCATCCGGGAATTTCCGGAGCACTACGAGCGGTACTCGCAGCGCGAGTTCTCCTACAACGGCATTACCCAGCACAACCGCAATCAGCTACTGTGGAGTGACGATTCGGTCGACGGCGTGAAGACCGGCTATACCTCTGAGTCCGGCTACGCCCTGGTTTCCTCGGCGGAGCGCGACGGCATGCGGCTGATCAGTGTCGTCATGGGATCGAATTCGGTCCAGCAGCGCACCACGGACAGCCGCTCGATGCTGAACTGGGGCTTCCGTTTCTTCGCGACCGACACGATCTACGCGGTCGGCGATACGATCGATGAGACCCGGCTGTGGGAAGGGGTGCAGGACACGCTGGCGCTGGGACCGAGCGAGGCCCTGGTGGTCACCGTGCCCCAAGGTGACTACGATGATCTCGTGGCGACGTTACACCTGGATGGCCCGGCGGTTGCACCGGTTGAGGCGGGGGAGACGCTCGGTCGCGTGACCATCACCCATGGCGACGAGGAGATCGCCACGGTGCCGGTTGTCGCCCTCGAGGACGTCGAACGCGCCGGGCTGTTCGGCCGGCTGATCGACCGCGCCCGTCACTGGTTCGAAGAGCTATGAGCGAAGGCGACGACACCCTGCTCGAATTCCCCTGCGACTTCCCGGTCAAGGCCTTCGGCAATGACACGGGGGAGTTCGAAGCGGTCGTGGTCGAGCTGGTGCGCGAGCATGCGCCCGGCGTGGACATCGAGACGGTGCAAAGCCGCAGCAGTCGCGCTGGCACCTACCGCTCGGTCACGGTGAATGTGCGCGCGTACAATCGCGACCAGCTCGACGCTATCTACTACGCCCTTACCGCCGACAGCCGCGTGCTCATGGCCCTGTAGCGATGCCGGGCACGCTCATCGTCCGCCAACTCGGCCGGGTCCCCTACGAGCCGACCTGGCGGGCGATGGACCGGTTCACCGCCGAGCGCAACGCCGCCACACCGGACGAGGTGTGGCTGCTTGAGCATCCCCCTGTGTTCACGCTCGGCCGTGCCGCGCGGCGCGAGCATGTGGTCGCCCCGGGCGACATCCCTGTGGTGGCGGTGGATCGCGGGGGCCAGGTCACCTATCATGGGCCTGGGCAGCTGGTGATGTATCCCCTCATCGACCTGCGCCGTGTAGGCTTGGGGGTGCGCGGTTTCGTCGCGGCCCTCGAGGCCGTGGTGATCGAAGCGCTCGCCGCGCGCGGGGTTATGGCCGAGGTGGTACCGGGGGCGCCCGGGGTCTACGTCCGCGGGCGCAAGGTCGCGGCCCTTGGCTTGCGGGTGCGGCGCGGCGCGACCTTTCACGGCCTTGCCCTGAACGTCGATGGCGACCTCGATCCGTTCAGCCGCATCGATCCCTGCGGTTACCGCGGTCTTGAGGTGACGTGCACCCGCGACGAGGGGGTCGTCGAAGACATGCACAGCCTCGGCGCCGATCTGGTCGAGCGCCTCGCGGCCCGGCTGGGCCACTCCGAACAGGTCGCCGCCGCAGCGACACGGGAGCCAGGATGACCGAATCGAACCGTTACACCTCGCCCTCACGCCTCGATCCCCAGGGCCATCGCCGCGCCCACGACAAGGTCCGCACGATCCCCGTGAAGGTGGAGGGTGCGCAGCGACCGCAGCGCAAGCCGTCCTGGATCCGCGCGAAGGCGCAGACGAGTCCGCGCGTGCGCGAGATCAAGCGCATCCTGCGCGAGAACAACCTGCACTCGGTCTGTGAGGAGGCGGCCTGCCCGAATCTGGGCGAGTGTTTCTCGAAGGGCACCGCGACGTTCATGATCCTCGGCGATATCTGCACCCGGCGTTGCCGTTTCTGCGATGTCGCCACGGGCAAGCCGAACCCGGTCGATCCCGAGGAGCCGGCTCACCTGGCGATGACGGTGGAGGCGCTCGGCCTCGACTATGTCGTTATTACCTCGGTCGATCGCGACGACCTGCCCGATCGCGGTGCCACCCAGTTCGCCGAATGCATCCGCGAGATTCGTGCGCGCACGCCGCAGACGAAGATCGAGATCCTCACGCCCGACTTCCGCGGGCGCATGGAGGAGGCCCTCGATATCCTCGACGTCCATCCGCCCGACGTGTTCAACCACAACGTCGAGACGGTTGAGCGCCTGTACAAGGCCGCGCGGCCGGCTGCCGACTACGCCTGGTCGCTCGATCTGATCGAGGCGTTCGGTGCCCGCCACCCGGAGATACCGACCAAGTCGGGCCTGATGGTGGGACTCGGCGAAGAGATCGACGAGGTGGAACAGGTCATGCGCGACCTGCGCGCGCACGACTGCAACATGCTCACCATCGGCCAGTACCTGCAGCCGAGCCCCGCGCATCTGCCCGTCGCCCGTTACGTCCATCCCGACGAATTCGATCGCCTCGGGCGCATCGGTTACGAGATGGGCTTCGTCCATGTCGCCAGCGGGCCGATGGTGCGCTCGTCGTATCACGCCGACGAACAGGCAGCGGGGGTCCTCGACGTCGCGGGGTAGGGGCATGATCCCGCCCATGCGATCGCCGGCTGCGGCCGGCGGCCGCAGCCGCCGCCGGGGCCTGGCGTTCGCCGCTGCCGGGGCGCTGCTGCTGGCGACAGCGGCGGCTGCGGGCGAACGCGATCAGCACCCGCGCGCCGCGGCGGCTGAAGGCCGGCTCACCCATGCGGCGCTCAGCCCCGAGCTGTGGCCGCCCGATCCCGCGGGCGGTCCGATCCCGCAGCGCTTTGCCGAGGAAGTACCCGGGGAATGGCGCGTCGAGGTCCACGTCGAGGCGCTCGATGGCGCGCTCGTCGAGCGCATCGGACGCCACGCCGAGCGCCTCCTCCACGTCTCCGAACGCCACCGCCGGATCGCCCTCGCCGTGGTCGAGCGCGCGCCCCTGCTCGCCATCGCCGACCTGCCTGGGGTCATCGCCATCGAGCCGCTCATCGAGCCGGTACGTCGTGCTGGCAGCGTCACCAGTCGCGCCCCGCGCGCCCTGCGGGTCACCGACATCGCCCCGGGGTTGCAGCTCGACGGCAGCGGCGAGAAGCTCGGCATCCTCTCGGACAGCTTCGCCCGCACCGAGGCGCTGCGCACTGCGGAGACGCAGCCGGCGCCCTGTGCTGTGGCGGACAACGGTGCCCGCGTGGTCACGGGGCTGGCCAATCAGGCGAGCGGTGATCTGCCCGGCGCTGTCGAACTCTTTGCCGATAACGCCGACGCCGGAGCCTGCCCCGATGCCGGCGGCCTGACCGACGAGGGCGCCGCCATGGGCGAACTCGCCCACGACATCGCGCCGGGTGCGGACATGGCCTTCCATACCGCCTTCATCAGCCAGGCGAGTTTCGCCGAGGGCTTCGAGACCCTCTGTGCGCCGCGCAGCGAGGGCGGGGCCGGCGCGACGGTCGTCGTCGACGACGTCATCTTCCCGACCGAGCCGATGTATCAGCCTGGAGTGATCGGTCAGGCCGCCACCGGCTGCGTCGAGGACGGTGTCCCCGTGTTCTCCGCCGCGGGCAACTCCGGTGGGGCCGGTATCCGTGCTGCCTACGACGAACTCGACCCAACGCGCACGAGTGGCTTCGGCCCGGACTTTCACGACTGGGGCGATGGCACCGGCCTGTTGCCGATCGAGCTCGATGAGGGGGACAGCTTCCGCGCCGTGCTGCAGTGGAACCAGCCGTGGGCGACGCTCATGCCCTCCGGGACCAGCCGTGCTCCGCGGATCGATCTCGACCTCTATCTGCTCGATGGCCCCGATCCCGCGCAGGCCCGGATCGTCGCGAGCAGCACGCGCAACCAGCGCGCCAACAGCGCGGTTCGCGGCCTTGACCCGTGGGAGACCTTCCGCTTCAGCGCCGAGCGCACGGGCACCTACTATCTCGCCGTCGACCATGCCGGCGGCTCGAAGACCACCATCCCGCAGGCGCCGGATACCCCGCTGGAGCTGCGCTTGGTGCTCTTCGGCGCCGATGAGGCCCGCGTGGGCGGTGAGGTGGTGCCGCCGGGCCCTGGCGGCCCCACGCTCTACGGCCACTCCGCCGCCGAGGGCGTCATCGCCGTGGGGGCCGTGCCCTGGTGGACCACGCCCGCCTTCGATCCCGGCGCGCCGGACTCGCCGACCGACGCGATCGATCCGCAGGCCTTCAGCGCCGTCGGTGGTGAACTCCCCCGCCACTTCGACGCGCAGAGCCGCTTCGTCGGTGAGTACACGCCCTTGCAGCCGCGCATGGCCGCCGTCGACGCGAACAACACCACCTTTTTCGGGAGTGGGGTCCCAACAGAACAGGACGGTGAGCCCGATGACTGGCCCAACTTTGCCGGGACATCGGCGGCGGCGACGAACGCTGCAGCCGTTGCGCTGCTGTTGCAGCAGTTCGGCGACGACCTCGCGCCGCTGACCATCGAGCGCCTGCTCGCCGACACGGCGCTCGATGTGACCGGCGAGCGCGCGAGCACGGGCCCCGATCCGGTCACGGGCGCCGGCTTGGTCGACGCGCTGGCCGCGCTCGGGCGCTTTCCCATCGCCATCGCGGGGCGCGACGGCGAGGTCGGTGCCGGTGCGACGCTGACCCTCGACGGCCGTGCCAGCAGTGGCGGGCGCGATGCGCTCACGGCCTACCAATGGCGCCAGATCTCGGGGATGTCGGTGACGATCACGGCTGCCGACGAACCCGTGGCTCAGGTCGAGGTGCCGGACGCCCCCGGTGGCGAGCTCGCCTTCGAGCTGACCGTGAGCGACGACAGCGGGCGCAGCGATCGCGACGAGATGCGCCTGCGCGTGGTCGATCGACCCCTGCCCGGCGACCGGCCCTCGCTGGGCAGCGGTGACAACGACCACTGTTTCATCGCTACCGCCGCCTACGGCACAGGTTGGTCGCACGAGCTGACCGCCCTGCGCAGCCTGCGCGACGACTATCTGGCGCTCACGCCCTGGGGGCGTGGCCTCATCGCCGTCTATGAGCGCTTGTCACCGCCCCTCGCCGCGCTGATTGCCCCGCGCCCCGCGTTGCGCGCGACGGTGCGTACCCTGCTCACTCCCGTCGTTGCCGCTGCCGCTCGGCCACTGGTCAGTAGCGCCGCCGTGCTGGCGTTGCTGCTCGGGCTGCTCGCCGGGCGAGCGACATGGCGCGCACGCGGGGCTTGACCGCGCCGCGTCCGACCCGGAAGCTTGCCGCCGACCGCCGCACCGGAAACCGACCACCATGACCGGACCGCAGAAGCCCCGCATCGCGCCCTCCATCCTCGCCGCCGACTTCGCCCGCCTGGGTCCCGAAGTGGAAGCCGTGCTCGCCGCCGGCGCGGACATGGTCCACTTCGATGTGATGGACAACCACTACGTGCCCAACCTCACCATCGGCCCCCTCGTCTGCGAGGCCCTGCGCCGCTACGGCATCACCGCACCGATCGACGTCCATCTGATGGTCAAGCCGGTCGACCGCATCATCCCCGACTTCGCCGCCGCCGGGGCCGACTGGATCACCTTCCACCCCGAGGCGAGCGAGCACATCGACCGCTCCCTCGCCCTCGTGCGCGAGCAGGGCTGTCGCTCCGGGTTGGTCTTCAACCCCGCCACCCCGCTCGACGTCCTGCGCCACGTCATCGACAAGGTCGACATGGTCCTGCTCATGTCCGTCAATCCCGGCTTTGGCGGCCAGCAGTTCATTCCGCACACTCTGGAGAAACTGCGCGAGGCGCGCCGGATCATCGACGCCAGCGGCCACGCCATCCGCCTGGAGGTCGACGGCGGCATCAAGGCCGACAACATCGGCGCTGTCGCCGCCGCCGGTGCTGATACCTTCGTCGCCGGCTCCGCCATCTTCGGCCAGGACGACTACGCTGCCGTGATCGCGCAGATGCATCGCGCCATCGCCGAGGGTCAGGGCCGGACCTGCTGAACGCGATCCCGATGTCCGACCTCGCCACTCTGCGCGCCGCCCTGATCGACCTCGACGGTACGCTGGTCGATAGCGCCCCCGAACTCGCTGCCGCCGTCGATGGCATGCTCACCGAACTCGGCCATCCCCCTGTCGGGGAAGCGCGCGTGCGTGACTGGGTCGGAGGCGGTGTCGGCGTGCTCGTCGAAGAATCCCTACGTTACACGCTGGGCCGCGCGCCGCGCGACTGCGAGCGCGAGCAGGCGCGCACGCGATTCCGCAGTGCCTACGATGAGCGCGTCGGCCATTCCGGGCCGGTCTACCCGGGCGTCCCGGCCGGCCTCGAGCGCCTGCGCGGCGACGACCTGCGCCTCGCCTGCGTGACCAACAAGATCCGCCGCTTCACCGTCCCGATGCTCGAACGTCTCGACCTCGCGCGCTGGTTCGACACCGTCGTCGCCGGCGACGACGCCGATGCCCTCAAGCCCGACCCCGCCCTCCTGCACCTCGCCGCGCACCGCCTCGGCGTGGACCCCGCCGCCTGCATCATGATCGGCGACTCCCCCATCGACATCGAAGCCGCACGCCGCGCCGGCATGGTGGTCTGGTGCCTGCGCAGCGGTTACGGCGGCGGCGACCCCATCGACTCCGCCGGCCCCGACGCCGCCTTCGACCGCTTCGACGAACTCGCCGCGGCACTCGTTCACGTCCGTCGCTCGGACTGAGACCTCGTAGCTTGAGCTCGGCGGCGCCGCCGACCCAATCCCGACATCAATCCGTCGTGGTCGTGATCACGATTGCTCAGCGCGTAGCGCCTGCGCGCTAGCGAGTCCCGCCCTGGGAGCGGTCGTGACCCGAACGATCATCCAGATGTCAGTGGCGTGAGCGCGGATGCGATCGACCCATCGCGCCTCGCGCTCACGGCAATCGTGATCACTGCGTGCCGATGGCCGATATCGTTCGGCTTTGTCAGCGAAGACTGACCCGTTGTCAGCCCTGACTGACAAGCACTGTACACATTCGCTGATTGTGCGGACGCCCACACCGCTGGCACTGTCGCGCAGACCGTCGGGGCCCGGGTGTTGCGGTGAGCGCGAACGGATAGGCGGGCATCGCCGATGCAGTTGAAGTCGTCGTTGGAATCCATTCGTCAGGGAGATTCACCATGTTCATCACGAAATTACGGACCCGTGGCATCGCGGTTCTTGCCATAGCCGTAGTTGCAAGCGCTTGCCAATCGATCGATCCGGATCACTCAACGGTGCGCGCCAACGCGCTCGGTTTTGACGGCCATCCGCTCGACGGCTCGTTGGAGGTTGGGGAGGTCTCACCTCCCGAGTCCACCGAAATGCCGGGATGGGTCTCCGGTGCGCTGACCCAGGAGCAGGCCCACAAGGCGCTGACGCAGTCGCTGGCGGGACAGGGCCTGCTGGCGCGCAACGAGGCCGATGTCCAGTATCTTCTCGACGTCGATTTCCACCAGGAGCGCTACCGTGCAGGGGTGGCGGAACCTCGTGCCGGCGTGGCGGTCGCGTACAGGCTCACCGATCGTGACGACGGCGAGACGCTGGACGTCAAGCCCGTCAAGGCCATCTATTCAGGTCATCTCAATGTGCGTTCCATCGGTCGCATCGACGTCGATGACCAGGAACTGTTGACGGCACCACTGTTTGAGGCAGAGGGCCGCCACCACCTCGGCGCCGAATACGTCGACATAGACCCCTTGTTTGATCGGCGTCTTGCCTATCCGCAAGGTGGTACGCCCTATCACACCACCGGCGACGATCGTCGCATCATCACACGGGAGGGCGCGCTTCGCGCGGCGATTGCCGAGTACCTCGAGTATCTCCGGCTCGATTTCGACGCGGTAGAGTGATCCCACCGCGCACGCCTCCTCGTCGCTCGGACTGGAGGCCCTCCGCGCCCGAAGTCCGACATCAACACCCTCGGCGCATGCTGGGCTGTCGTTGAAGACATCGGAGTGCGGGGTTGCGGTGAGCAACTACGGATATACGGACATTACAGATGGACTTTCAGAAGAGGGTGATGCCCATGTCGACGATCCTTGCAAGGCGAACGATCGATCTCGTTCTCATGATGGCGCTGGCGGGCTTGCTCGGCAGCGTCCCGGCC
>SLKC01000040.1 GCA_007134775.1 Ectothiorhodospiraceae bacterium
ATACGGATCTCGCTGAAGGGGTGATCGACGTCGAAGTCGATGCCGACGGCGCGGTCGAGGTCACCACGGCCGCAGAGGCCACTGAGCTGACGCCCGAGGCGATCGAGCGCGTGCTGATGGATGTCGGGTCCAAGCCAGCGCAGCACGCTGCCCTGCAGGAGGCGGATTCGCCGGACGGCGTTGATGAGCCGGTAGTGGACGAGTCCCCTTCCGAGGGCGATCCGGCGCGGCGCGACGCCAGCGGCGAATCGCCCCGCACCGAAGAACGCCGCGACGAGCAAGCGGATGAAGCGCAGGAGGAGTTCGACAGCGATGAGCCTGCACAGCCGCTGTGGAGCTACTCATTCGAAGTGGTGCCCGCCCTGGCGGCTCTGGATGCCGAGGGGGCAATCGAGATCGTGCTGAGCGATCTCCCTGCTGACAGTTTCATCGCACCGGCCACGGACATCGCTGGCGACGGCGAGGCGCGTTATGCAATCCCGGTCGGCGATCTCGAGGACGCGGCCGTGCATCGCCATCGCGCGATCGAAGGGGCCGATACCTTCACCGCCGATGATCTGCATGTCGAAGTCACGATCCGGAGCGAAACGGGCGTAACGCTCGATGTCGATGCTGCTGGTGTGGACCGGGCGATCGGTGGTGCCGGCGACGATCGCTTCGCGCTGGCCGATCAGGACACTCTCGCCCATGCCGGAGAGGGTCACAATGTCGCGGAGGCGGCCCACGATGACGGCGTGAGCTTGGAGCTGAGCGAGCTGCCCGGCATCGACGCACTCTACGGTGGCGGCGGCGACGATACCTTCGCGATTCGCCACCATGACGACCTGGTCGATGCCGGTGGTGGCTACAATACCGTGGAAGCGGTGCATGACGACGGTGTCGTCTTCGATATCGCGGGTCTGCCCGGTGTCGACGAGCTGCACGGCGGCGCGGGTGACGACCTGTTCCGTATCAGCACCGGCGATCAACTCGCCGATGGAGGCAGCGGTTTCAATACCGTGGAAGGCCGCGGCGATGCGGGGATCACGCTCGATCTGGCCGCGACGGGTATCGACCTCGCCTTCGGCTCGCTAGGCGATGACGAGTGGGTCAACGGCGGCGACGGTGATGTCGAGATCCACGCCGAGGCAGGCGACAATACACTGATCGCCGGTTCCGGCTCCGATCTGTTGGTCTCGGGCAGCGGTGCGGACACCTTCGACACCAGGGCTGGTGGCGCGCACACGCTGGTCGATGTCCACGACGCGGATCAGTTCCGGCAGCTCGATCAGGCCGATGTCACGGTCTTCGTCGACGGCAGCGGGGTTACCCTCGACGCCTATACCATCGGTATCGACACCCTCTACGGCGGTGCCGGGGACGATACCTTCGCCCTGGGCAGCGCGAACACACTGGTCGACGCGGGCGAGGGCTTCAATACGGTCGAGGCCGCGCACGACCGCGGGATTGCATTCGATATCGATGCCCTGCCCGGCGTCGACCGCCTCTACGGCGGGGCCGGCGATGATGCCTTCCGGATTCGCGATGGCGCCACCTTGGCGCATGCGGGGGACGGCTTCAATACGGTCGAAGGCGCGGGCAGCGACGGTATCGAGCTGGATCTCGCGGCAACGGGTGTGGATCTCGCGTTCGGCTCGGCGGGCGACGATACCTGGGTCAACAGCGGCGGGGCCAGCGTCGAGATCCAGGCCGAGGCGGGCGACAATACCCTCATCGCCGGTTCCGGCTCCGACTTGCTGGTCTCCGGTAGCGGTGCGGACACCTTCGATACCTCGGCCGGCGGCGAGCACACGCTCGTCGACATTGGCGAAGACGATCACCTCGAGCGACTCCACCGCGCCGATGTCACCGTCCATGTCGACGACACGGGCGTGGAGCTGAACGCGCATCGCGAGGGCATCGATACCCTATACGGTGGCCGTGGCGACGACACCTTCCATCTCGGTGATCCGGATACGCTGGTCGACGCCGGGGACGGCTTCAATACAGTCGCCGCGGCCCGTGATGATGGGATGAGGCTCGCTATCGGCGAGCTCGAAGGGGTCGATACGCTGCGCGGGAATGAGGGCGACGACACCTTCGTGATCGCGGCGAATGCCGAGCTCGAAGACGCCGGCGACGGCTTCAACACGGTTGAGGCCGGTAGCGACCAGGGCGTCGCCTTCGATATCGACGAGCTGCCCGGCGTGGATCGGATCTACGGCGGGGATGGCGATGATCACTTCCGCCTGCGCGATGGCGAGACCCTCGCCCATGCCGGTGACGGATCGAACACGGTGGAAGGGTTCGGCGACGCCGGCATGGTTCTCGATCTCGCCGAAAAGGGTGTCGATCTCGTCTTTGGCACCCGTGGTGACGACCAATTCGTCAACAGCGGTGATGCGCCTGTCGAGATCCACGGCGAAGCGGGGGACAATACCCTGGTCGCCGGCTCCGGCACCGACACGCTCGTCTCCGGGCGTGGCTCGGACACGTTCGATACCTCGGCGGGCGGCGAGCACACGCTGGTCGACGTGCATGATGCCGACCGCTTCGAGGGGCTGCACGGCGCCGAGGTCACCGTCTTTGTCGATGACAGCGGCGTGGCCCTGGACGCCCATGAGCAGGGTATCGACGCCCTCTATGGCGGCGCCGGGGACGATACCTTCGCGCTCGCCGATACAGCCACGCTGGTGGATGCCGGCGATGGCTTCAACACCGTCGAGGCGGCGCACGACGACGGCGTGACCTTCGATAGTGATTCCTTGCCCGGCGTCGATCGTCTCTACGGTGGTGGTGGCGACGATCACTTTCGCATCCGCAACGGCGAGACGCTGGCGCACGCGGGCGCGGGATTCAATACGGTCGAGGGCTTCGGTGATGCGGGAATGAGGCTCGACCTCGCGGCGACCGGGGTCGATCTCGTCTTCGGCTCGGCCGGCGATGACGAGTTCGTCAACAGTAGTGATGCCTCGGTCGAGATGGTCGCGCGCGAGGGCGATAACACCCTGGTCGCGGGCAGGGGCGCGGATCGTCTGGTCTCCGGTAGCGGGGCGGATACGTTCGACGCCTCTGCGGGTGGCGAGCACGAGATCATCGATGTGCACGACGCCGACCGATTCACCGGCCTCGACGCGGCCCACGCAACGGTGTGGGTCAGTGATAGCGGCGTCGAACTGGATACACACGCGAACGCCATTGATGTGGTGCATGGAGGTAGCGGCGACGACACTTTCCATCTCGCTGACCACGAAACCCTCGCCCACGCCGGCGATGGCTTCAATACCGTTGTCGCCGCCCGCGACGACGGCATGACGCTCGATATCACGCGCCTCGATGGTGTCGATGTGCTGCGCGGCGGTGCCGGCGACGACACCTTCCATATCTACCACTACGACCAGCTCGATGAGGGCGGGGGCGGCGCGAACACCGTCAGGGCACCCGGGGATGATGACCAGGGCGTGCTCTACGACACGCGCGAGCTGCCCGGCGTCGAGCGGATGTATGGCGGCGACGGCGACGACTTCTTCCGCGTGCGTACGGCGCAGACGCTTGCCCATGCCGGTGCCGGCTTCAATACCGTGGAAGCGGTGGGCAGCTACGGCATGACCCTCGACCTCGGTGAGACCGGCGTCGATCTGGCCCGCGGCGGTGACGGCGATGACAAATTGATGAACAGTGGTCTCACGAGTGTCGAGATGCAGGGCGGCGCCGGGGACAACACGCTCGTCGCAGGCAGTGGCGCGGACACGCTGGTCGGCGGATCAGGACGCGATCACTTCGACACATCGGCGGGCGGCGAGCACGTGCTTCTCGAGGTCAACGGGGACGATCGGTTTACTGGCCTGGATGAGGCGCACGTGACCGTCGCCGTCGACGACAGTGGCGTCGCGCTCGATGCATGGGATCTGGGTATCGACGTGCTGTACGGGGGAGGCGGCGACGATCGCTTCTATCTCGACGATCACGACACGTTGATCGACGCCGGCGCCGACAGCTTCAACACCGTGGTGGCCGCACACGATGACGGTGTCGATCTCGATATCAACGCACTCCCCGGCGTCAACCGCCTGATTGGTGGTGGTGGTGACGACACCTTCTGGATTACCCATGTCGATCAACTCGCCGATGCCGGCGACGGATTCAACACGGTCCGGGTCGGGACGGACGCCGGTATCGAAATCGATATCGACGAGTTGCCTGGCGTGGATCGCCTCTATGGCGGTGGTGGCGACGACTGGTTCCGCGTGCGCACCGCCGAGACCCTGGGCCACGCCGGTGCGGGCGCGAACACCGTCGAGGCGCTCGGCGCCGGTGGCATTGTGCTCGATCTCGCCGACAAGGGTGTGACCACGGCGCTGGGTTCGGAGGGCGACGACGAACTCGTCAACAGCGGTGATGGCGATACCGTGATGGTCGCCAATGCCGGTGAAAACCGGCTCGTCGCGGGCAGTGGCTCCGATGAACTGTTCTCCGGGACCGGTGCCGACGTGCTCGACACCTCCGCCGGCGGCGAACATGAGTTGGTCGATATCGGCGCCGACGACACGTTGATCGGCACGGAGCAGGCCTTCGTCACCGTGTATCTCGGCGATGAAGGCGTGGAGTTCGATGCCTATGGTCTCGGCGTCGACCGCGTCCTCGGAGGCGACGGCGACGACACCTTCCATCTCGGCAGCGACTACCCGTTGGTCGCTGCCGGCGGAGGCTTCAACATCGTCAGGGCCGCCCATGATGACGGCGTCGAGTTCAATATCGATGCCATGCCTGGTGTCGACCGCCTCTACGGTGGCGGTGGTGACGATACGTTCCACCTCCACTCGATGGATACGCTCGCCGACGCCGGCGGTAGCGGCGCCGAAGGCAATACCATCGTCGGCCTCGGTGATGACGGTCTCGATCTCGATCTGCCCGAGTACGAAGTCCGTACCGTGTTCGGCTCCGCTGGGGACGATGTGCTGGTCAACAGCGGCGACCGCCGCGTGGAGATGCAGGGCAACGCCGGCAACAACGTGCTCGTGGCCGGAGCGGGCGAGGACCTGCTGGTCAGCGGCGAGGACGCCGATGTGCTCGATGTTTCCGCCGGGGGGCACCACGAGCTCGAAGCGGTCAACAATGACGATCAGTTGGTCGGTTTCGCCGGTGCCCATGTCACGGTCAGAGCCGACGACAGCGGGGTGGCGTTCCACCTCCCCGACGAGCATATCGATCGCATGGTCGGCGGTGGGGGGGACGATCTTTTCTACGTCGACGATGCCGCCGCCTTGATCGACGCGGGCGATGGCTTCAACACCGTTGCCGCGGCCCGCGACGACGGCATGACGCTCGACTTGGCGGAACTCCCGGGTGTCGACACACTGCGCGGTGGTGCGGGCGACGACACCTTTCATGTCGCGCACCACGACCATGTCGAGGACGCGGGCGGGGGATCCAACACGATCCGGGCGCTGTCCGGTCACGATCTCCATCTCGATTTCCAGGAGTTGGAGGATATCGGTGCCGTCCATGGCGGCAGCGGCGATGATGTCTTCCGCATCGGCGATCACAATCCCCTTGTGGATGCCGGCGGCGGGACCAACAGCGCCCTGTTGACGACGGGGCGTACGCTCGCCATGCCCGAGCTTGGTCTTGACCGCGCCTACGGCGCCAGCGCGGGCAATCACTTCGATTTCACCGGTGCCACGGGAGGGACGTACGAGGTCCTCGATGTCGACCATCGTGATTCGTTTGCCGGGGAGTCGGGTGCCGCCGTTCGCGTTGCCCTTGATGACCGCGGTATCGAGTTCGATGCCACCGGCTACGACTTCGCCTCGCTCGAAGGGGGAGCGGGCGACGATACCTTCCATATCGACGATGCAAGCATGCTCGTCAGCGGTGGTGGCGGCGAAAACGTCGTCCACGCCGGTAAGGGCGCAAGCGGGGCGTTCTCGCTGCGCGGCGCTGATGGCATCCACGAGGTCCACGCCAACGACGCCCACGACCTGCGGATCCGGGCTGGCGGCGACGTCGATCAAACGCTCATCGGCGGTGCCGGGAGCAACCAGGCGTTCGACGTCAGCAATGCCGCCCCCGGGACGGAGAATTTGATCGTGATCCAGCGCGACCACGCCGAGAATCCCCGCGACAACCTCATCGGCGGTGCCGGGATCGACACGGTCCGCGTGGATAGCGAACAGGGCGTCGACATGGACCTTTCTGGCCCTACCAGCGCGCAGCACATCGAGCGCGTGGAGGGGAGCGAGGGTCGCGATACCATCCGCATCAGCGAGGCACAGGATGTTGTGGATACCCGTGGCGGGCGCAGCAACGTCGTGGAATTCGACGGCGACATTTGGGACTACGATGTCGATATCGACCCGTCCGCCCATCGCATCGAGGCCGACAACCCGAACGACGACTGGATGCTGATCGAATCGCGCGACAGTGCCGAACGTGTCGAGGTCCGCGCCCAGGAGCTGCGTTTTGTCGGTGGCGCCGAGGAGGTCAGCATCGATCCCGACGGCGGCAATGGTTTCATCACGCGTGACGCGGGTACGCTCGCCTCTACGCCGGAAGACGAAACGCTGTTCCTGTCGGAGGACGAGTTCCTCGACACGGATCATGTGCGCAATCTCGACACCGGCGGCCTGGACGATCTCAGCGTCTCCGATATCGCGGGCAACTATCCGGAGTTCCGGTCTGCGCATTGGGCCGATAACCTGGGCCAGGCGACGATCTCCTTCGATGAAGATGCCCACCCGAACCTGCTTGCGGGTGAAGACTTCCAGTCTGAAGTGCTTGTCGACGTGGCGCACGCCAGCGGCGAGCAGGATTCATTCGTTGCCCCTGTCGATGTGGAATGGGTCAATCAGGAGCCAGAGATCGACACGGTGGACTACTCCTCGACCTATACGGCAACCCTGAATCAGTTCCCCCCGCATACGGTTTGGGGAGAGGGGCAGGTGCTGGGTCGTGATCGTGAAGATACCGCCGGGGAGCTCGACGCGAACGGAAAACTCTCCTACGAGCTTGTCGACCAACACGTCCTGCAATCCCGCCCGTACACCATTCCGCTATCGAATGAGGCCTCTCGAAGACAGGAGATGGTCGTTCGGGATGATGGCCTTTATGCCGAGGTCGATGTCCCCAAGCAGCATGATTACGAGTATGTTCCGCTCATCACGGAAGAGGGTGGGGAGATACTGGATCGGCAAACGGAGTTCACGAACCCCGGGGCGCCGACATTACCCGATGATATGCCCGAGGATCAGCGGGTGATCTTCGACTATCAGGAGGTCGTTGTCTGGTCTGAGAGCGAGGAGGTAAGGGACTGGGTGGACGCCCACAGCAATGTCCGCCTCGAGGACCGTTTTGGCGGTGATTCGGGTTTCCAGGTCGACGAGAAGCCCATGGAGGTCTCCGCCGATGGGGGGATAACGATCTTCGGGCAGTACTATGATGGTGACGAGGACCTGACGGCAACGATCGAAGTCACGGATTCGGATGGTGCGGTAGTCAGGGATGAGATCGCGATCTCGCCGAACTGGGAGGGGCCGTTCGCGCCGGTCGCGGTTGACGTGGATGGTGACGGGATCGACTACGCGTCGATGGATAACAATGACGTGCTAGCCGACGTCCATGAGGACGGGCGCAAGAAGCAGACGGCATGGATCGAAGCGGGGACGGGTTTGTTGGGGGTCGATCAGGACGGATCCGGCGGCATCACAAGCTTCGACGACATCATCCTCGCGAACCACCATCCCGATGCCCGTACCGATCTCGAAGGACTGGCACTGGCCTATGACTCGAATGGCGATGGCGTCATCGATGCCGATGACGATGCCTGGGATGACATGGGGCTGTGGCTGGACCCCTCGGGTGAGGCGGACCCCGAGAACGCGGACTTCGTGGGCCTCGATGAGGCGGGTGTCGAACGCATCGATCTGAATGCGGCTGGCCCCCTTCGCATTCACGACGACGTGGTCGAGTTCGGCCGCGGCGCGCTCGAGTGGAGTGATGGTAGTACGACCGAGTTCGCGGATGCCGCCTTCATGACCCGTCCCGCCGACGCCGATCTCGGGACCGTGAAGCGGATGGCCGGACACGCGGAGCCGAACTGGTCACACAACGATGTGCAGGATCTCCTCGGGAGGGAGTGGGTGGTCGGCGACGATGAGGATTTTGACTTCGCCCGATGGGTCGAAGAGGACGCCGAGGACGTGATCGATGGCCACCTGTTGGAACAGGCGCATCGATTGGCCGACGCGCTCAGCGCGGGGGGCAAGCGCAGCAAACGCGCCGATGACGAGCCCGCATTGGCGGAGACGGACTTCTACGCCATGGCACAGGTTCTGCAGGAGCAAGAGGCGAACGCCGCAGGGCCATCCTGAGCCGGAAGTATCCAGCCAAGAGGTGCAACGCCGGACCGGCCTCCTTGGCACGCCAGCCGGCGCGGGTTCGCCGTGGCATTTGCAAGTAACGACGCAGTGGTAACGGAGCAGAAATAGGAGATGTCGACAGTGAGGGACGAGGAGAAGGTGACGTCCGGCGCGGGCGGTGAGGGAGTCGACGGGAATCGCGATTGCGCATCTGCATGGTCTGTTGAAGCGGGCGTCAACGCGGTCGCATTGCTTTCGCATCTATTGGGGGCGCCCGTTTCCACCCGGGCCATTCGCGAGCAGGCGGCGGTAGAAGGCCCGCTTGAGCTGGGCGAACTCCAGCGCGCGGCGAGCCGACTCGGTTTCGAGGCGGAGGTGATCGACCGTCGCCGGGGGAAGCTAGAGGAGTTGCCGCTGCCCGCACTGGCGGTCCTCGACGACCACCGCATGGTCGTGATCGCCAGTGCGGGGGATGGTGGGTATACCGTTCAGGATCCGCTCGGTGAGCAGCCCGAGACCTGGACGCCGGCGGAGTTGCGTGCGGCCTGGACGGGACAAGCTTTGATCATGGGCGCCGCGACGCCGGGCGATGAACGCCAGCGCCGTTCGCCGCTGGCATGGCTGTTGCCACAGCTCGCACGCCACAAGGGCGTGGTCGCCGAAGTGCTTTCCGCATCGCTCGTCGTACAGATCTTCGCCCTCGCAACACCGCTGTTCACGATGGTGATCATCGATCGGGTGCTGTCGACGGGTAGTCTGACCACATTGGATGTGCTGATTATCGCACTGATCGCGATCGCCGTATTCGATCTGATTATCGGCGGATTGCGTTCCGTGCTTATGGCCAACCTGAGCAATCGCATCGATGTCGACTTGGCAACCCGCATGTATCGCCACCTTACGCGGTTGCCGGCGGCATTCTTCCGGCGCCGGGCCACAGGCGACACGGTGTTTCGCATGCGCGAGCTGGAGACGCTGCGCCAGTTCTGTACCGGTCCCTCGCTGACGGCCATTGTCGATCTCGTCTTCGCCACCGTGTTCATCGCGGTGATGCTGCTGTTCAGCGTCAAGCTGACACTGGTCGTGATCGGCGCGATGGTCCTGATGCTCCTCGTGTTCGGGGTCATTGCGCCGGCCATCCGGCGGCGCCTGCACGACCAGTCGGATCACAGCGCCGATAACCAGGCCTTCCTGACCGAGAGTCTGCGTGGCGTTGAGACCATCAAGGCGCTTTCGGCGGAACCGCGCATGCAGCGTCAGTGGGAAGATCGCGTCGTCGAACAGAGCCGGATGCAGCGTGCTTCAGAGGGATTTACGAGCACACTGTCGCACTCCGCCCAGTTCTTCAATCGAGCGACGATTGCCGTCACCCTTTTTCTCGGTGCGCGCATGGTGATCGATGGGGGCATGACCCCCGGGCAGCTGATCGCCTTCAACATGATGGTGGGTCGGGTGATGGCGCCGGCGATGCGCATCGCACAGCTCGCGCAGCAAATCCAGCAGGCGCGTGTCGCCGCCGGGCGGATCGCGGATCTTCTCCAGGCTCAGCCGGAACCGACGGCGTCGCATGGCAGTCGGGATCTGCCGGCGCCCGAGGGTGCTGTCTCGTTTCAGAACGTTACGTTTCGCTACGATCCGGAAGGGCCGGTCGTCCTCGATGATGTTTCCTTCACGACTCGCCCCGGTGAGGTCGTCGGCATCGTCGGCCCTTCGGGAGCCGGCAAGACATCGCTGCTGCGGCTGCTTGAGCGGTTGGAGATACCGGGCAGTGGCCGCGTGCTGATCGACGGCATCAACATCGCACAGGTCGACCCCGCGTGGTTGCGCCGCCACATGGGTGTGGTCACACAGGAGGCGGTGCTGTTCAACCGCTCGGTGCGCGAGAATATCACGCTGCAGAACCCATCGACGCCGATGGAAGGCGTGGTCGCGGCCGCGCGTCTGGCCGGCGCGGATGACTTCATCCGGGAACTGCCCGAGGCCTACGAAACGGTCATCGGGGAGGATGGTGCGACCCTGTCGGCGGGCCAGCGTCAGCGGGTGGCGCTGGCACGCGCGCTGGTAACCGATCCACGGATTCTGATCCTCGACGAGCCGACCAGCGCGCTCGATGCCGAGTCCGAACAGATCATCCAGCAGAACATGCAGCGGATCGTGCAGGGGCGAACCGTGTTCATCGCGGCGCACCGCCTCTCCACCCTGCGCATCGCCGACCGTGTCCTCACGCTGGACCGCGGCCGGCTGGTGGAGAACGACCATCCACGCCGCCTGCTCGCCAGCGGCGGTCGCTTTGCCCAACTTGCCCGCGCGCAGAACGCATTCCAGCCCGCACAAGGAGGGGTTTCGGCATGACGGCTAGGGACAGGAAACCGCGCGGCACGGCCGGCGATCAACCGCTCAGCGCCGCCTGGGCATCGGGTGCCGAGCGCGTGCTGGCCGCCCCGATTTCGCGTGCGGCGACGTGGTTGTTGTTCGCCATGCTGGGCGTTGTGGTGTTTGCGCTGGGTTGGGCGAGCCTCGCCGCCACGGATCGCGTAGCAACGGCGGAGGGGCAGACGATTCCGGATCGGCGTGTCCAGCGCATCCAGACACCGGAGCAGGGAACGGTTGATCGCTTGCTCGTGCGCGACGGCGATGTTGTGCAACCGGGCGCCGAGCTGGTCCACATCGACCGTACGGAGCTCGAGGCCGACTTCGCGCGTGCGCGTACGGAGTTGCGCGAAACTCGGGCCCGGATTCTTCGCTTGCGTGCGCTCGATGAGTACCTCGTGCGCGCCAACCGGAATGGCCTCAACGGTGCAAGCGGAGAGTTCGAGCCCGTACTCGCGCAAGCGCCGGAAGTCTGGACGCGGATGCCCGGCGAAGCCTCCCTCGATCGTCAGCGCCGATTGTTGCGGGCCCAGTGGCACAACTATCTCGACGAGACGGCGACTGCTCGCGAGGAACTTGAACAGCGGCGCAGTGAGCATGCGCAAGCGCGCGTCGAGTATGCCGGTTTGCGCGATCTGTTGCCTTACCTGCATAGCCAGCGCGAGCGCGTGCAACGGATGGCGAACCAGGAACTCGCGCCCGTTTCGGAGTTCGAGGCGACCGAGCGTGAGGTCATCGAAAGCCGGATCGAGATCGATTCGCTGGAGCGCTCGCTGGCACGCGGCGAGGCTGCGATCGCGGCCGCCGAAAGCGCATTGCGGGAAGTGCACACGCGGCGCACCACGGAAGTCGCCCGTGAGCTGGTCGACGCGGAAGAGGACGAAGCACTACTACGCCACGAGATACGCAGGATCCGCGCCCAGCTCGATCGCCGTACGGTGACGACACCGGTGGCAGGCACCGTGATGGACCTTGACGTCCACGGTGCCGGGGAGGTGGTCGAGCCCGGTAGCGCCATGATGAAGATCGTGCCGCGGGATACCCCCCTCGAGGTGCAGGCCTATGTCTCGAACCGCGACATCGGTCGGGTGCGGTCGGGAATGGAGGTCGCGGTCAAGTTCGAGGCCTTCGACTTCACACGATACGGGGCAATGCCCGGCGAGATCGTCCACGTCAGCCGCGACGCGACCGAGCATGACGAGTTCGGTCACGCTTACCCGGTGCTCGTGCGCATGGCGGACGACACGATGTCCGTCGATGGCGAGGAGATCGCGGTGATCCCGGGCATGGATGTCACCGTCGATATCCATCTTGGTGAGCGCCGGGTGATCGAATACTTCCTCTCGCCGATGCTCCGCTACCAGGACGAGGCCCTGCGCGAGCCATGAGGGAGCTTCCGGTGACAGACGGCTATCCCGACGATGTGCCCTGCAGCTTCGGTGCCTATCCACGTCTTCTGCCCGGGCATATCGATTGGATCCATGTGCTGAATGGGGAGCAACCACCACTCCTCGATGATCGCTTTGTCTGGCTTGAGTTGGGCTGCGGGCACGGTGTGACAGCGGTCATGGTCGCGGCCGCCCACCCACGGGCTGAGGTCTATGCCATCGATGCCAATCCCGCGCACATCCGCTTTGCCCGGCAGCTGGCCACGCAGGTCGGTGTCAGCAACTGCACGTTCCTTGAGGCGGACCTGCGCACACTGGCAAACGACCCGGAGACGCTGCCCGTGAGTGACTACATCGTTAGCCACGGTCTCTACAGCTGGGTGAGTCCTGAGGTGCGCGAGGCGGTGCACGCGCTGCTTCATGCTCGGCTGCGTACGGGCGGCGCGGGCGTCGTGAGCTACAACTGCCTGCCGGGGGCGGCCACCATGGCGGCAATCGGGCACTACCTGCGCACGGCGGCGAGCGAGTCGCGAGGCCGCAGCTCGGAGCGTGTACGCACGGCAGTAGAGGCGCTGCGCGGGTTCCGCGACAGCGGCCGCGGCATCTTTGCCAGCAGCGATGGATCAACCCGTGCCGCATTGGCGTCGCTGTTTCCCGACGACAGCGAGGCCGATTTCGACGATCTGGCCCACGAATATCTCACGCCGCACTGGCGCGCGTTCTATCACGACGAGGTTGTGCGCGAGATGGACGGTTTGGGCCTGCGGTTCGTCGGGCGTGCCACCCCCGCGCACGCGTTCGCCGCCCTCACCGTTGACGAGTCGATGGGCCGGGCGATCGAGGCATACGCGGATCCCGCCTGCCGCGAGACCGCGCTCGATGCGATGTTGACGCCGCTGATGCGGATGGACGTCTATGTCCGCGGAAGCAGGCCGTTGGCCCATCAGGAGCGTGCCGAATGGTTACGGTCGTTCCGGCTGACCACGACCGTTGCGCCAGAGAGGTTGGCGGAGCCGGTGTCACTACCGCTCGGCAGGGGCCGTCTCGATCCGGCCTTGGCGGGACTTGGTGGCGACGCGCTGGCTGACGCAACGGTGGATTTGGTGCGTTTCTCCGAAGTCGTGGCCGAGGCCGGTTACGATGATGCGGCGGCCGTGAGAACCCTTGCTGTGTGGAGTCACAGCGAGCGTCTGGTCGTGAGTCATCCGCGCCACGGAGTGCCCGATGGCGAGCGCGTCGAGCGCTTCAATCAGGCAGCGGCGCAATGTGTGCGCAGAGGCCAAACGCTGACTACGCTAATGGAGCCGACGGCGGGTGCGCCGGTGCGCATCGGTGCGGTCGAGATTCTGGTCCTGCAGGCATTGCGGGCGGGGTGCTCCCCCAGCGAGGCGACCCTCGCCCACGAGGTCATGACGGGGCTCGGGCACAGCCCCATGATCGAACCGCCCGAGCGGGTTCGCGCCGCTGTGCGACGGACCCTGCATGAGGTTGCGCCGCGCGCTCGCCGTCTCGGCCTACTGGGAGCGGAATCCACACCGGCGGTGGCGGAGGTGTAGGCGGCAATGCGGATCCAGTGCATTGAACGAACAGCCCGTGAGAGTGTGCTCGGACTGGGTCGTCGGTTGCACGCGGAATCCGCCCAGGCAAGGCTGTCCTTTGACGAAGACGCGGCGAGCGACTTCCTCGAAGGCGTGCTCGCCGAGATGGACCAGGGGGTGGCTTGCGGTTTCCTCGCAGTGAGTGCGCGCGGGCTGCCTGCAGGACTGCTGCTCGGAAGGCTCGGGCGGTATCCGTTCTCGCGTCACGTGATCGCTCACGACCGGTTGTTCTATGTGGCTCCGGAGTTCCGCGGCAGCAATGCGGCGGTCAAGTTGCTGCGGGGTTTCAATCGCTGGGCCCGGTTGAGAGGGGCCCACCACCTCTATCTGGCGGAGTGGGGAGGCATTGAAAGCAAACGGTTTGCTCGCCTGATGCGTCGGACCGGATTCGATCTCGTCGGCGGCAATTATGGCAAGTGGCTGAAAACGCCAATCCCGATGGAAGGAGACAGACAAGATGGCATGGGCACAGGATGAGAACCAGACGGAGAAAGGAGATCTTTCCATGACTGAGACGAAAGCGGTGGATGAAGTGGAGACGCAGGATGACGAGTCCGCTGCAGGAGGCGACGCCGTGTCGGGCGTCGGCGCCGCGCAAAACAAGACGATCGGGGCGGCACTGGGCGAGATGGTCTGGCTGCTGACGCAGTCGCCGCGCCACCGTTATGCGCTGTTCCTGGCGGATCTGGAATGGCTGCTGATGCCGCCGCTCCAGCACGGGCAGTATCGCTTGTTCTATGCGAATGGACGTCCGATCGGCTTCACGGTTTGGGCTTACGTGGGCGACCGAGCCGAGTCGCGGCTGACGCAAGGGGGGCGTATCGCTGCGCAGGAGTGGCGTAGTGGCCCCAAGCTCTGGCTGGTTGAACTCGTGGCGCCTTTCGGCAATCAGGAGCATATGTTGCAGGATCTGCGTACCAATGCATTGGCGGGGCAACGCCTGCACTACCTGCGCACGAACTCGGATGGCAGTCGCGAGGTGGTTGCTAGCGATCCGTCATCCGCCGAGCCATAGACCCGTTGGGTTTGCAAGGAGCATGTCGGGCTTCGACCCGCTATGCGGGCCTCAACCCGACCTACCGCCGGTCTCCGGGGCGGCGCTGGATGGTGCTGGAGCCGGAGTCGCCGTCGAGGCGGCGCAGGTCCATGCGCGCGACGGTGCTGCCTTCGTCGATCTGCGTGATGCGCACGGGTAGCCAGTCGAGCTCCGGCGCGAACCAGGCGATGAGCTGGCGGTCCCGGTCTTCGCGGATGCGGGTGACCTTGACCGTGTCGAACTCACCGTAGGGCACGCGGATCGTGCCGCCCGCCTCGGTGTGGAAATTCAGCCGGGTGATGTCGCCGTCGTCGTCGAGGATCGCGAACGAGGGCACGGAGCCGTCGCGCGCGAGGGCGATGACGACGGTGAGGATCGCCCCGTGCGGGTCGTGTTGATCGGCGGCAAGCGGGACGACCATCTCGCCGTCGTCAT
This sequence comes from Ectothiorhodospiraceae bacterium, assembly GCA_007134775.1. GTDB lineage: Bacteria > Pseudomonadota > Gammaproteobacteria > XJ16 > Halofilaceae > Halofilum. The sequence continues at coordinate 15,164 of SLKC01000040.1, forward strand.
TGTCGATATAGGCCTGGTGGTGGTCCCAGGCGAACTCGACGTGGGCGCTACCGCCGTCATTGGGGCGGGTGTGCTGGTAGCGCAGCGTACGCAGGGCGGTGCCGTCGCTTTCGAGGAGTGTGCGCTCGACCGCCTGACCGGAGACGAGCAGGCGCGCGGCGCCGGTCGCGGTGACGACCGTGCGGTACTCCCAGCCGCCGTCGGCCGGCTCAAGGGTGGTCACTGAGCGCCCCAGCGTCAGCGGCCCGCGTGAGACGCGGTATTCGGCCTCGTGCGGGATTAGCGGTGGCGGTAGCTGCGCGCCATTCGCCGCGGCTGCACCGGTGAGCAGTGCCGTGGCGAGCGCGAGCAGTGCGGTGGCGGCAACACGCGCCGTCGATACGGCGGGGTGCGGGGGAGCTGGTTTCGCTACCGCCTGTTCAGTCCGCATGCAGCGCTTCCTCGTCGACCACCGGCTCGTGGAGGAGCTGACCGTCGAGCCAGGCGTTGGTTCCGTCGAAGCGCAGCCGGCCTTGCGCATACCAGCGGATCGCGCGCGGGTAGATGCGGTGCTCCTGCGCCAGCACACGCGCGGCCAGCGTCTCCGCGTCGTCATCGGGACGTACCGGCACGCGCGCCTGCAGCACCGGTGGCCCGGCATCGAGCGCCGGCGTGACGAAGTGAACGGTGGCGCCGTGTTGCGTATGGCCCGCGGTGAGCGCGCGGCGATGGGTGTCGAGGCCGGGCAGTTCGGGGAGCAGCGAGGGATGGATATTGATCAAGCGGTCGGAGTAGTGGGCGATGAAGTCGGCGGTGAGGATGCGCATGAAGCCGGCGAGCACGACAAGCGCCGGGTGGTGGCGGTCGATCGCCGCCATCAGTTCGGCATCGAAGGCCGCCCGATCAGCGTAGCGGCGATGATCGACGACGGCCGTGGGCACGCCGCTGGTCTGCGCCTTGTCCAGCGCGGGCGCCTGCGGCCGATTGCTGATCACGGCGCGCAGGTCGATGGGCAGTGTGCCCTGGCGCCAGCCCTGGAGAATCGCCTCCATGTTGCTGCCGCGGCCCGAGACCAGGATGACGACGGGCAGGGCGGGGCCGCTCATGGTTCCGATTCGATGATGACGTCGGGATCCGCTCCCGGTTCGCCCTGCTTGATGCGTCCGATCAGGCTGGCCGCCTCGCCGTGGGCGGCGAGCGCAGTGACCGCCGCTTCGGCCTCGTGCAGCGGGACGATGGCCGCCATGCCGATACCGCAGTTGAAGGTCCGCAGCATCTCTCCCTCGGAGATCCCGCCCGTTGCCGCCAGCCAGTCGAACGCCGGGCTGCGCGACCAGCGCGCTGCGTCGAGGCACGCGCGCGTGCCCGGCGGCAGGGCCCGCGGCAGGTTCTCCAGCAGCCCGCCGCCGGTGATGTGGGCAAGGGCGTGGACCGTCGCCTGTGCGCGCAGCGCGCGTACGGCTTCGACGTAGATACGCGTCGGCGCCATCAGCGCATCGCCCAGCGTCCTCTCGCCGCAGGGGATGGCCGGGTCGGCACCGCTGTCGGCGAGCACCTTGCGGATCAGGGAGAAGCCGTTGGCGTGCGGCCCGGACGAGCCGATGCCGATGACCGCGTCACCGGGACGCACGCGTTCCGGGATGAGGAGTTCGTCGCGCTCGACGCAACCGACGCAGAAGCCGGCGAGGTCGTAGTCGCCGCGGGCGTACATCCCCGGCATCTCGGCCGTCTCACCGCCGATGAGGGCGCAGCCGGCCTCGCGGCAGCCCGCCGTGATGCCGCGGATCACCGTGGCGGCATGGTCGACATCGAGCTGCCCCGTGGCGAAATAGTCGAGGAAGAACAACGGTTCGGCGCCGGTGACGAGGACATCATTAACGCACATTGCGACAAGATCGATGCCGATTACGTCGTGGCGGTCGAGTTCGCCCGCCAGCTTGAGTTTCGTGCCGACACCATCGGTGCCGGCCACCAGCACGGGCGACCGCCAGCGCGTCGTGTCGAGTGCGAACAGGCCGCCGAAGCCGCCGAGGCCGCCCAGCACCTCGGGGCGCGCGGTCGACGCCACATCGGCGCGGATCCGCTCCACCAGGGTCTCGCCGGCATCGATATCGACGCCCGCATCGCGGTAGGTCAGTCCGCCGCCTCGCTCCTCGGAATCGGCCATGGCACGTGGCTCCACCATCTTGCTGCGCCGCGAAACGTGGTATTGTACATGGCTGCCGTCGAGCCCGGATATTCACCATCGATGGAGTTAAGCGCCACTCTACTCGTCCGCCTTCCCGCCCACCACTGGCGTGGCCTCGCGCGCCTGCTCGCCACCGCCGTGCTGCTGTTCGCAGCGCTGGTATGGGGCGGGGGGCAGGCGTATGCGAGCACGGACATGCACGCCGCGGCGGTCCCCGTGGACGGCCAGGGAGCGGCGGAGCGCGAGCGCGGCTTTCGCGAGGCGCTGGGCGAGGTGATCGTGCGCATGACCGGCGTCTCGGGCTCGCGAGCGAATCCCGAAGTCCGCGATCTCATCAGCAACCCGGATCGATTCGTCCAGACGTATCGCTACCGCACGCTCGACGATGACGAGCGTGAACGCCTGGCCGAACGCGAGGACCTTGCCGAGGCGCCGAGCCACGAGCTGCGTGTCACCTTCAGTGGCAGCCGCCTGGAGGAGGCGTTGCGCGCGAGTGAAGTGCCGGTATGGGGCAAGCCCCGCCCGGAATTGCTGCTCTGGGTCGGTGTCGACGACGGCCGCGAGCGTTATATCGTCGGTGAGGACGATGGGGAGGACGCGCGCCATGTGCTGGCCGAGCAGGCTGAACGCCGCGGTTTGCCCCTGCTGCTGCCGCTGCTCGATCTCGAGGACCGCGATCGGATTGGGTTCATCGACATCCGTGGGCCCTTCCTCGACGCCATCGAGGCGGCCAGTGCGCGCTATGGCGCCGACACGCGACTGATCGGCTATGTCAACCGCCGCGGCGAGGACGAGTGGATCGGTGACTGGACTCTGCTCGACGGCGATCGCGAGACGCGGTGGCGAATGCGCGCGCAAGAGCGCGATACGCTGTTGGCCGCCGGTGTCGATGGTGCGACGGACCGGATCGCGAGCGCCGCCGCGGGTCGCGTGGGCGAGCGTATAACGCTGCGGATCCATGTCGGCGCGATTGGCTCGATGGCGGACTACGTGCGCGTGGCCGAGTATCTCGGTGGGCTGGCACGGGTCGAGCAGGTGGCTGTCGCCAGTCTCGATGCCGACACCGTTCGCTTCGATATGGTCTTCGACGGCCGCCTCAATCAGCTCCAGCGAGCGATCGCCACGGGCAGGTTACTCGATCCCGCCGTCTCGCGCGCCCTGGCAGAGGAGCTTGCCCCCGAGCCCGAACCGGTCACCGCGCCGGGCCGTATACTGCCCCTGGATGAACTGGTCGAAGGCATGGGCGCCGATGCCGCGCGGCTGGCTGCCGAGGATGAGCCCGACGACCCCGACGAGCGTATCGAGCTCCACTACCGATTGGCGTCATGAGCGTCTCGCGCGACGCCCCGATCGCGCAGCTCCCGCTCGGCCTCTCGCTTGCCCCGGGCGCGACTTTTGCCAGTTACTTCACCGGGCCCAATGCGCTCGCCGTCGCGCTGTTGCGCGACATGGCGGAAGCCACTGGTGAGCGGCAGATCTACGTCGCGGCTGGGGCCGGTCTCGGCAAGAGCCATCTGCTCCAGGCGGCGTGTCATGCCGCGGGTTCGCGCGGTGAGCCCGTGGCCTATCTTCCGCTCGGCGAGGTCGGCGTGCCCGACCCGGCCGTGTTCGACGGCCTGGAAGAACTCGCGCTGGTGGCCGTCGACGATGTCGACGCCGTCGTCGGCCGGCCCGAATGGGAGATGGCCCTGTTTCGCCTGATCAACGGGATGCGGATCAGCGGTGCCCGTCTGGCGCTGGCCGCGCGTGCGGCGCCGGCAGAGCTCGGCGTCGGCCTGCCCGATCTGGCCTCGCGTCTAGCCTGGGGGCCGGTGGTGCGTCTGGTGGACCTCGACGACGAAGCCAAGGGCGAGGCGCTCATCGAGCGGGCGCGCCAATTGGGCCTGGAACTCCCCGCTGCGACGGCGAACTATCTGGTGCGCCACCACCGCCGCGATCTCGCCGGCCTGCTTGCCCGGCTAGAAGAGCTGGACCGCGCCTCCCTCGCCGCTGGTCGCCGTCTCACCGTGCCGTTCGTGCGCCAGGTGCTGGGGTGCGCCACCGAGGACCCACCCAGCTAGCGCCTCCCCGGCCCGCGACGTTGCCCGCCGCGCCGCGAGCGGCCCCCCCCCCCTGTCCCTGAGTGGGCGACTCCGCCCAGTTGCCCCTATGGACCTGCGCCCTCTGAACACGGGGGGGTGGGGCCCCTCGCGCGGTGGACCATGCAGAGACGCCAGTCCTACGTGCGCCCGTGGCCTTCACCGCCCTCTTCCTGCGCCTGCAGGCGCCGCCGCAGGGCGCCCCGGGAACGGACGTAGGCGATCGTGCCGACGAATAGTGCCAGGGTCGCCGTCAGCGTCGCCGCCGGCAGCCACGCCGGCTCGACGCCCGCGGCGATGCCGTCGACAGCGAGGATGAAATAGAACAGCGCCAGCAGGCTGACCCAGGCGTGGGTGTAGCTGCGCCCGCGCAGCATGCCGGGTACAGCCGGGACCAGCGGCAGGAGCAGCAGCGCGAGGGCGATGCCTGCGGGCATGACCTGCGGGCGCGCGAGCCAGCCATGCCAGAGTACGAGCAGCAGGGCGAGCAGGAAGAATCCGCTCAGCGCGAGCCCGCGCGCGAAGCCGATGGGGATGGCCTTCATCGATTATCCTGCAGCCGCTTCGCCGTATCGGCGACGCGCGCGCCGAGCGCCCGACACAGCGCCTGCTCGGCCTCGTCAAGGGCACGGGCGCCGTCGAATCCCGTCACGCGACCGGCGCCATAGGGACTGCCGCCGCCGGCCGTGGTCATCAGCTCGCCCTCGGAGTAGGGCAGTCCGGTGATCAGCATGCCGTGATGCAACAGTGGCAGCAGCATCGACAGCAGCGTCGCCTCCTGGCCGCCATGGGGGCTTGCCGTCGCCGTGAACACGCCGGCGGGCTTGCCCGCGAGTTCCCCGCCGAACCACGCACCGGTGGAGTGATCCCAGAAGTACTTCAGCGGCGCGGCCATGTTGCCGAAGTGGGTGGGTGAACCCATTACCAGGCCGGCGCATTCGAACAGATCCTGCTCGCCGGCATAGGGTGGGCCCTTGGCAGGGATCGCGTCGGCGACCGCTTCGGTCTCGGCCGACACGGCAGGTACCGTGCGAACCCGCGCCTGCATGCCGTGCACGCGCTCGACGCCGCGCGCGATCTGGTCGGCCATCGCGGCGGTGTGGCCGGTACGGCTGTAGTAGAGCACGAGGATATCACCCATTCTCTCTCTCCATTGATGCACCCCGATTCGGGGTTGGCTTCCGCCCGGCGATGCAATCATTCGGGGTTTGGCGGTACCATGGCTGAAGCAGGGCAGGTCGGGAGCACCCTATTGCGCGTTGCGTCGAGCATACTGGACACCTCTTCGTTGAGGGAAGCAGGTCGCCGCCTAGCGTTGAGCATGGGGATGGTCATGCTGGTGGTCGGCTGCGCGAGTCTGCCGCCGTATCAGCATATGAGCGATGCGCGCCAGGCGATTGCCGCAGCCGAGGGAGTGGTCGATGGCCAGGCCGGCGCCGAGGCGCTCCTTGACATCTCGCGCGAGCATCTCGACGCGGCGGGCGCTCACCTAGAAGCGGGTGCGTATGAACAAGCACGGGAAGAGGCCGGTGAAGCGCGGCGATTCGCCATCAAGGCGCGGGAGACGGCGGCGGGCAAGGCGCGCGCCGGGCCGGGGCGCTTGCTTGACCGGTAACGGAGCGGGTGGTAGTTTCAAAACGAGATTTGAGGCCAGGGCCGCCTGCGCCTGATCACAACAAAAGCACTGCAAAAAGACCCTTCTCCCTGTGCCTGGAGGCAAAAGGATTATGAAGAATTCCGCTATCATCAAACATTGCTCCGTCGCGGCCCTCGCGCTCGGCGTGGCCGTTGCGTGTGCGACCGCCCCCGAAGAAGAGGAAGAGTGCGTCGGCATTACCGAAGATGCGCAGGTGGCCGTTGACGAAGCACGCGCCGTTGTTCAGGAAGCGCGCGAGATGGGGGCCGAATGGCGCGGTGCCCGTCGCATGACGAACCAGGCCGAGTCCGTCGGTGCCGATTGCAACGAGAGCGAGGCGATCCAGATCGCGGCCGAGGCTGAGCAGATGGCGCGCGACGCGATGGACCAGTACCGCGCAGAACAGGAAGCGCTCGAGGAAGAGCCCGACATGGGCAGCTACACGGTCCGCCGGGGTGACTCCCTCTGGCGCATCTCCGGGATGTCCGATGTCTACGGCGACTCCTACCAGTGGCCGTTGATTTACCGCGCCAACGCCGAGGACATCCACGATCCCGACCTGATCTATCCCGATCAGGAGCTGCAGTACGAGATGGATCCGAGTGCCGGCGACGTCGATGCGGCAATCGACCACGCCCGCACGCGCGGCGAGTGGAGCCTGGGTGAGCCCACGGCTTCGGATCGCGACTATCTGCGTAACCACGGCTGGTAACGACAACCGCATCCGGTTGCCGGAAACGGAGAACCCCGCCACGGCGGGGTTCTTCGTTTCTGGGGCGCCGAGCGCGGCGCTGTCGTTGATTCCGGGCGAAACGCTATACTGCTTGGCGTTATGAGTGCAGCAATCCACGCGTTCATCGAAGGTCGTGTCCAAGGCGTCTGGTTCCGTGCTGCCACCGCGGAAAAGGCGATGGAGCTCGGCATCAGGGGGTGGGCCCGGAATCTGCCGGACGCACGCGTCGAGGTTCTCGCCGCTGGCCCGGAAGATGAACTGGAGCGGTTCGTCCAGTGGCTGCACGAGGGGCCTCCGGCTGCCCGCGTCGATCGGGTGGAGCGCGAAGCGGCTGATCCGGGGGACGTTCCCACCGGTTTCAATATCCGCTGATCGTGGCCGGTTCGCGGGGGCGCACAGCGAGTGGTCGGGCCCATCGGGATAGTACCCGGTCGCACAGGCAGATCGACGGCGCGCTGCGGCTCGAGGACGTGCTTGAGCAGCTTGTTGCCGATGGCCTGATCACCGAAGATCAGCGCCGGCTGTTGCTCGGTGTCCACCAGACCAGCACGGGTGAGACGCGACATCCGCTCACCATCGTGGCAGATCGCGACTGGCCTGATCAGCGCGATCCACGCCACTCGTTGACCCTCGACACGCTGAGCGAGTGGTTGGCAGAGCGCTACGATCTGCCCTACCTGCGGATCGATCCGCTGAAGATCGACGTCAGCGCCATCACTGGCGTGATGTCTTACGCCTACGCCTCGCGCTTCAACATCCTCGCGGTCGCCGTCGATTCGGATGCCGTCACGGTCGCCACGGCCGAACCGCGGGTGCGGGAATGGGAAGCCGAGATCGAACGCATCACCGGCCTCCCGGTGAAGCGGGTGATCACCAGTCCGCGCGATATCGAACGCTATCTGCTCGAGTTCTACACACTCTCGCGCTCCGTGCTCGGGGCCCGGCGTGAGCAGGGCGAGCATACCCCCGGGGCCCAGATCCAGAACCTCGAACAGCTCACCGAACTCGGTCGCAAGGGTGAGCTGGACGCCAATGACCAGCACGTGGTCAGCATTGTCGATTGGCTGCTGCAGTACGCCTTCGAGCAACGCGCCAGCGATATCCACCTCGAGCCGCGCCGCGACCAGGGGCAGGTCCGCTTCCGCATCGACGGGGTGCTGCACTACGTCTACGAGATCCCCGGCCCGATCATGTCGGCCGTCGCCAGTCGCATCAAGATTCTCGGGCGCATGGATGTGGCTGAGCGCCGCCGACCGCAGGATGGGCGGATCAAAACGCGTACGCCGGAACGGCGGGAGATCGAGCTGCGCCTGTCGACGATGCCCACCGCCTTCGGTGAGAAGCTGGTCCTGCGCATCTTCAATCCCGATGTCCTCGTCCAGGATCTCACCGGCCTCGGCCTGGGGCGCCATGAAGGGCGGCAGTGGCACGAGATGATCGAGCAACCCTACGGTATCGTGCTGGTCACCGGCCCCACCGGCTCGGGCAAGACGACCACGCTCTACTCGACACTGAAGCTGCTCGCCACGGACGACGTCAACGTCTGTACGATCGAGGACCCGATCGAACTGATCGAGCCCGCCTTCAACCAGATGCAGGTGCAGCACGGGATCGGGCTCGACTTCGCCAGCGGCGTACGCACGATGCTGCGCCAGGATCCCGATGTCATCATGGTCGGCGAGATCCGCGACCTCGAGACCGCCGAGATGGCCACACAGGCGGCCCTGACCGGCCATCTCGTGCTCTCCACGCTGCACACCAACGACGCGCCGTCCGCCATCACCCGGCTCGTGGAGCTCGGCATCGCTCCCTATCTGATCAATGCAACGGTGCTCGGCGTCATGGCGCAGCGGCTGGTGCGTACGCTTTGTCCCCACTGCAAGGAGCCGGAGGCGCCGGATCCGGAGGCCTGGAAGGCCTTCGTGGCCCCGTTCACCGCGCGAATGCCGGAGCTGGTCTACCGGCCCGTGGGCTGTCTCGAATGCCGCAAAACGGGGTTTCGAGGGCGCACCGGTCTCTACGAGATCCTGCGCATGAGTCCCGACGTCCGGGCGCTGTTGGGGGCGGCGACCGATACCGCCGCCGTGCGGCGCCAGGGTTTTCGCGAAGGCATGCGGCCGTTGCGCCTCGCCGGCGCCCGCCGCGTGGCCGCCGGAGATACCACCATGGAAGAGGTGCTGCGCGTCACGCCCCCACCGGCCGGCGCATAAGCGGCTGCCGCGGCAACAGCGGGAGGTAGCCCTGAGCCGTTCCTACGGCAGCGGCGCCGGGCAGGCCCACGACTGGGAGCCGCTGCTGCCCGGCATCGCGGCATGAAACGGAGTTACGGATCGCCGGGCTGCCAGATGCCCGACTTCTCCTGCGTGCCCGCATCCGCGGCCGCGGGCTGCGCCTGCTGCATCTGGTTTTGGGCCTCGACATCGTCGACCACGCTGGCTGCGAAATCCTGCAGTTGGCGCAGGAACTCCTTCTTCTTCTCCGTGTCCGCGTTGATGTTGCCCAGCAAAAAGCCGGTCACAGCCGCCAGATACTGCGCCGCCACGCCGGGGTCCGAGGCGCGCTCGTCCGCCTGCTTCAGGCGTTCCTGGATGTCGCGGACCATGTCCACGGAGAGCTGCAGCTCCTGTTCTTCTTCGCTCATGGGGTTGGCTCCATACGGGAAACTTCCGCGCAGGGTATCATTGCCGGCAAGCTGGCAGCAGTGCACGATTCCCGCAAGGGTGGCCGGCGGCCCAGGGGCGCCCTCGCGGGCACAATGGTCCGGTAACGGGTGTCCCGGCGGTGTCGGATTGGCCGCGCAACAACCATAACGGATTGCTACCGCGCATGACCGCTCAGATCCAAGGCAGACCGGCCGGAGCGCGCATCGACAGCCTCGATGTCCTGCGCGGCTTCGCCATCCTCGGGATCCTGGTGATGAACATCCAGGCCTTCTCGATGGTGACGGTGCAGTACGTCAATCCCACGCTTGCCGGGCCCATGATGGGGCTCGATCTCTGGCTCTGGCTGATCGCCCACGTCGGGTTCGAGAACAAGTTCATCGCCATCTTCTCGGCGCTGTTCGGCGCCGGCATCGTGCTCATGGCCGAGCGCGCCGAACTGTCCGGGGCGGCGGTCTGGGGTCGCCACCTGCGGCGCATGTTCGTCCTGGGCCTGTTTGGCCTGGGCCACGCCTACCTGATCTGGTACGGCGATATCCTTTTCATCTACGCCGTGATCGGCAGCATCGCCTTTCTTTTCCGTAATCTGTCGCTGCGGGGATTGCTCACGCTTGCGGGCCTCGTCTACCTGTTCCCGCTCGCCTTCGCCGTGGCCATGACGGTCGCATTCCTGGCGATGCCGCAGGTCTATTACGACGCGCTGGTCACGCAGTATTGGCAGCCGACCAGCCCCGAGATCGCCGGCCAGGAGGCCGCCTATCGCGGGGGCTGGAGCGAGCAGATGGGTCAGCGGGTGTCCGATGCCATGACCCTGCACCTCGGCCTGCTCCCGCTCAAGGATGGCTGGCGCGTGCTTGCCTTGATGCTCGCGGGAATGGCCGCCTACCGTAGCGGCCTGCTCACGGGGGACTGGTCGGAGCGCCGCTATGCGCGGACCGGGCTGCTCGGTCTGGCGATCGGCCTGCCCCTGGCGCTCGGTGGGGTCTGGTTCCATTTCGCCACGGGCTGGGAGATGGCCACCTCGCTGTTCCTCGGCGCCGCTTTCAACCACCTCGCGGCGCCCTTCATTGCGTTGGCCTGGGGCTGTGGGCTCCTCATCGTGTTCAATCGTGGCTGGCTCGCCTGGTTGCTTGAGCGTTTCCGCGCGGTCGGGCGTACGGCGCTGACCTGCTATCTGCTGACGAGCGTGATCTGCACCAGCATCTTCTACGGCCACGGTCTGGGTCTGTTCGGTCAGGTCACTCGCGGCGAGCAGTGGCTGATCATGCTGGGTGTGTGGGTGCTGTTGATCGCCTTCGCCACGCTCTGGTTGCGCTGGTTCCGTCAGGGCCCCGTCGAGTGGCTCTGGCGCGTTGGCGTCTACGGCGGTGCGGCGCTGCGCCCACGCCGCCGCGGCCCGCCCACCGACCCACCCACTGCCGGCAGCGGCACCCACTGATCCGAAGCACGCGTCGCTTTGCGGGCAAGCGAGGGCCGGGCGCGACCGAGTGGGTCCGCTTCAGGCCTCGCGCCCAGGGGCGGCCACCTGTGGTTCGACGCCAAGGAAGCGCAGCATCCAGGCCACGGCGATATCCCCCTCGATGGTCGAATGCAGCGAGGCCATGCCCTCCTGGTAAACCGACTCGCCGATGATCTCGCGGCGCAGCTCCATCAGCGCCCGGGAGTAGCCGGGCTCGAATTCCGGGTGACCCTGAAAGGTGAGGATGTGGTCATCGATCTGCATCATGTCGTTGGGGCAGAAGGCGTGGCCGGCCAGGACGCGGGCACGCGGTGGCGGTGTCGTGACCTGGTCTTGGTGGCTGACCAGCAGCGATAGCGTCGGCACGCCTGGCTGCATCCAGTCGGGCCGTTCGTGGATGCGAGCGGTATGGACCCCGACGCCCCACGCCGCGGCGTTGCGCACCTCGCCGCCGAGCGCGCTGGCCACGAGCTGGTGGCCGAAACAGATCCCGAGGATCGGTTTGCGCGCGGCGTGCAGGGCGCGCACGAAATCGTGCGCGCGCTCGATCCAGGATAGATCGTCGTAGACGCTCCACTTGCTTCCCGTGATCAGCCACGCATCGGCGTCGTCGACCGACGCCGGCAGCTCGTCGGCCGGCAGATTCCAGGTCACCAGCTCGAGCGCGGGTGCCTGCTCACGAAAGCGGCGGGCGAACATGTCGGGATAGTCACCGAATGTCTCCCGCAGCTCGGGGCGTACGGAATCGGCTTGCAGGATGCCGAGACGCATCAAAGGGATCTCCCATGCCTCGTGAAGAAAGTACGCTACGGGGCTCAGGCGCTCGCCGCTCGCGCGGCGTCAGGATACTGTGCGCCGCGGTTTGCGTACATGGTCAGCCCGCCAGCAACGCGCTCACTGCGACATGGATCGCGATGACCGCAAGCAGGATGGCAACCGGCGGCGATAAATCGAGCTGCATGGTCGCGCGCAGCGCCTGGGCGCCTGCACCGCCCTCGCGCAGCTCCCACGGATCCGTGCGCAGCTCAATGAGCGTGCCCAGCAGGTCGGCCAGGGACCAGGCGGCGAGTACGAATAGCGGCGGCAGCAGCATGATCGGCTCAGCCACCGATTGGTTGACCAAGAGTACCGCGAAGATGCAAGCGGCGCCGGTTAGGAACTCGCGCCGACGCACCGCGGGACGCCCGCGCACGAAGCGGCGAAATGCGGCTTCGGAAGTATCGTTTGCAGCGCTGCCGCCGCGGGCACGCTCGAACAGTACGGCCGTCTCCGCCCGGCGCAGGGTACGGCCCTGGTTGCGGACGTCGTCGAGATACCCGCGGACATCGGCATCGAGCGTGTCCGCGAACAGCGAATCCACTCGCGACCAGGGAATGGGCTCGACGTCGATGCGCCGCGCGATGGCGCGTGCGTCGATCGCGTCGCGCATCTGGGTGAGGGCGTGAACACCCGCGATCACCACGACCAGGCAGGCGATGGCGAAGAGTAGGGCATCCGTGGTTGAGCCAGCTTCTTGGAAGGCGGGGCCGATATCGGTCAACGCCTTGGCGACGCCGGCGAGCAACAGGCTCGCACCGGCGAAGTGACGCATCGCGGCGACTTCTCGGGCGCGCTGATAGAGTTTCAGGCGGGCATCGATCACCGGCTGGGTGGGCGCCGGGCGATCGATGCACAGGGCGTGGAACTGCCGCCAGGTGTCGCGCGCCAGCGCGAAGGCGTCGTCGTCCGTTGTCGGGCGTTCGGGGTCAGTCATCCACGCACCACGCTACAGCCACCGCGCCGCGGCCGTCGCCATGGCGGCGCGGCATGGATTCGGTTGCCATCGCCGGGGCCGTCACCGCACCGGCTCGCCCGGGTCCTCGGGCAGGTCGATCAGCGGCTCACGCCGGCCATCCGCGGTCCATTGTCCCTCGTCGCCGGCATCGGGGGGCGCGAGCAGGTCGTCGAGCTGTGCGCGCAGTGCGGCCGGCTCACGCTCGTCAGCCGCGGATAGCCATAGCAGCGGCAGGTCCGCGTCACTACAGAACGTCGCAATCTCGCGCTCGCGGTGCCGCCGTTGGCGCTGCCTCGCGTGCGGGTCGTGGAGTTCGACGACGGCCAGGGGGCGGGTGTCGCGCCCGTCGCAGACGACGAAGGCGAGAAAGTGATCGGCCAAGCGCTCCGCCACCGCACGGCGGCGGCCGCGGCGCAGGCGCCGGCGCGGGGCGAGGACGTCGTTGGCGCGCAGGCGGGGGAAGACCACGTAGTCGGCGGCCAGCGCATCCTGCAATACACCCAGCATCTCGCGCTCCTCGCTGCCCAGCACGGCGTCGGCGGCCCGGAACAGCGGCTGGCGCCGCCGCCGGATGGCCAGCCAGATGCTCACGCCGAGCAATACCACGAGCAGGGCGATGAGCACCGCAGCGGGAAGTGGTAGCGCGATATCGTTGGGCATGGCGACATCCCCGTGCGGCAGGTAGGTGCAACCGGCGACATACATTACCATTTCGACTGCAGATCCGGCCCGCCCGGTCGTGACCTGAGCGATTGGCGCCGTCGACGCAGCCGCTGCGCTGGTGGGCGCCGCGACCAAGGAGATCGCCCTGGAATTCCACAACGAGCCAGTTGATCCGGACACGCTGCCGGCCTGGGAGGCCGTCGAGCTGGAGCCGATATCGCCCCGCTATGCGCCCTGTCGACTGCTCACGATCGGGGGGTGGAGCGCTCTCGCGGCCGCCGCGGTCGCGCTCTCTCCGCCCCTGGAGGCGTTCCCGCTCGCCGGCGACTGGCGCATGGCCGCGGGCGTGTTCGCCGCTGGCGCACTGGCCGCCGCCATCGCCTGGATGGAGGCGCGACGCCGCGCCTGGGGGCTGCGCGAGCACGACCTTATCTACCGCAGCGGGCTCATCGTTCGCCGCACCGTCGTGCTCCCGCTCGCGCGTGTCCAGCATGTCGAAACCATCAGCGGCCCGCTTGAGCGCGCCTTCGGCCTCGTTCGTCTCGCCTGCTATACCGCCGGCGGCCTCAGCACCGATCTCGTCGTCGCCGGCCTGGAGCGCGATACGGCGGAACGTGTGCGGCACTATCTGCTCGGCCGCATCGGCGCGCTCGATGACGCCGAGGCCGGTGACGATGAGTGACGACGGCGAGCTGGATGCCGAGCAGTGGCGCCGACTATCGCCCTGGGCCGTCGGTTTCATCTTCATCCGCATCGTCGTCGACTTCGTGCGCAACAACGTCCCCGCGCTTGCCGGCGCTGGCGCCGGGGTCGCACTCATCGAGCGCATCGGCGTGCGCGAGGTCAGCCTGTTCGCCCTGGTCGCGCTGCTGGTGGTCGCCCTGGTCTGTTTGATCCACCACCGCCGCTTCCGCTTCCGCCTCAGTGGCGACACCCTGCTCGTGCGCCGCGGCATCATCGAACAGACCGAACTGAAGGTGCGCGCCGAGCGCATCCAGCACATGGCCCTGGAGCGGCCGCTCTACCTGCGGCTTTTTGGGCTGGTGCGCCTTAGCGTGGATACCCCCGGGGGCGCGGCGGCTCAGATCGAACTGCCCGGTATCCCGACCGAACTGGCCCAGACCATGCGCGCGCGTCTGCACCGCGAGGACCACGAGGCGCCGGCGCGGGAGGGAGAGGCGGCCACCGACGACGATGCCCCCCTGTTCCAGGCCACGCCAAGGGGGCTGATCCTGCACGGTATCGCCAGCAACTACGCCTACGTGCTTGCGGCCGCGCTCGCCCCCTTCCTCAACCAGATCGAGGCCCTGCTGCGCTGGCTGCTCGCGGATACCGCGATGGCCGACCACCTCCAGGCCCTCGGGGAACGACCCCTCCTCGCGGGCATCCTGCTCGCCCTCGCCCTGCTGGCGACGCTCCTCGGGGCCTCCGTGACCGTCTCCTGGCTGCGCTTCCACGGCTTCGTCCTCACCCGCAGCGATGGGCGCTTCCGCCAGCGCAGCGGACTCGTCAGCCATCAGGAGCAGTCGCTGGCGCGCGCTCGCCTGCAGTCGGTCGAGCATGTACAGACTGCAGTCGGGCGCCTGCTCGGCCGCAGCTATTTGATCTGCCGCCAGATCGGCGCCGTACTGCCGGGGCAGGAGAACTCGGCACGCCATTTCCTGATTCCCGGGTTGCGCCGTGTCCGCGCCGAGCGCCTCATCGAGGTCTTCTGGCCCGGCCTCGCGCAGGGCCCCGCCTTCGATCGGGTTCACCGTTACTACATCCGGGCCCTGACCGCACGCTGGAGCCTGGTGCTCGGCGCCTTGACCGCCGCGATTTCCCTGGTCGCGGGGAATCCCTGGATCCTGCTGGCGCTGAGTGCGGTCCCGCCGCTGGTGTGGCCACTGGCGTGGCTGCGCTGGCGCGCCGTCGGCTACCGTTACGCGGGGGATTATCTGCTCGTGCGGCGCGGACTGTTCGGCCGGCGCACCACCGTCTTCCCCTTGGTCAACGCGCAGCGCCTGGCGCTGCGCGAGAGCTGGCTGCAGCGCCGGCGCGGCGTGGCGACACTGATCGTGACCCTCGCCAGTGGTCCCGTTGAAGTGCCCTACCTCCCGCGCGCGGAGGCCGAGCGGCTCAGCAACCACCTGCTCTACCGCGTCGAGGTCTCCCACGTAGCTCCCACAGCCCGTCGGTCGGATTGCGCATGGCGCAGTCCGACTTGAACGACCGAACGCAGCGGAAACCGACGTGGACGACAGGGCAAAGGAAGGCCCTGCCGGGCGGTTCGGCCTGTCGGGCTCTGTAGCGCATCGGTCTCAGCCCGTACGTTGCTGCGTCATGTACACTGTGCAGCGACAGGCGCCGGCGGGTTCGCGCCTGACGGGAACGATCCGCCGGGCACAGATAGTGGAATCCATCATTTCGGGAGCGACGCCCATGGAGGCACTTGAAAACATCCTGGTGGTCATTGAGCGGGGTGCGGAGCAGTATCCCGAGATTGAGCGTGCCGCCGAACTCGCCGAGGCGTCGGGTGCGCATGTGCATCTGTTCGTGCGCGAGTACCACGCCGTGCTCTACTGGCACTATCTCTTCGGCAAGCGCGGCGACAAGGTGTCGCAGGCCGCCTACGAACGCGAAGCCCAGGCCTGGGTCGATGAGCAGGTCCGGGCCCTCACTGACCAGGGCATCAAGGCCAGCGGCGAGGCCGCCTGGGCGCGTCATCTTTATACCGCGATCGCCGAGCGTGTCGACGCGCTGCAGCCCGAGCTGGTCATCAAGGGCGCACACGACGAGCGTGGGGTACGCTCGCTCTACAGCGCCACCGACTGGCAACTCATGCGGCGCTGCCCCGTCCCCGTGCTACTGGTGAAGTACCAGAGTCGGGCGCAGCAGGGCGCGATCCTCTGCTCGGTCCATCCGGCCCATCCGGAATCGGATCACCACCCGGTCGATCACCGCATCATGGAGCTCGGCCAGCTGATGTCGGAGTATCTCGGGCGGCCGCAGCACCTGTTCAACACGTTCCAGTCGCCGGCCGAGAGCGTCGCCCCACCGATTGCGATCGAGGCGGGCGCCTATGAGGACTATCTTGAGCAGCATCGCAATGAGCACGACCGCTTGCTCAACGAGTTCGTCGCGCGCTACCAGCTCCCCGAGGCGAATGTGCACCGACTGGAGGGCGATCCCTCGAGCGAACTGCCTTCGCTCGCCCAGCGCTTGCCCGCGAGCATGGTCATTATGGGCGTGGTTTCGCGCAGTGCGCTGCCGGAGCTGCTCGTCGGGCACACGGCCGAGCGCGTGCTCGACCGTCTCGAATGCGATGTGTTGGTGGTCAAGCCTCCGGCGGCTACGGCTGCCTCGTAGGGCGGCGGACAGCGCCGTTGTCCCGGCTACAGTTTAGTCACGGATGGCGGCTGCCACGGCGCGGGCGAACACGGCCAACGCGTCGTTCACCGCGCGCTCGGCGGCCGCTCGGCCCAAGATCTTGAGGGTGAACAGCTCCGTGGAGAGCACACGGCGCTCGCGCTCGATTTCGGCCTGGAATACCGCTTCATCGATCGTGCCGTTGATGCGCGCTTCGGCCAACGCCGCCAGCGCCTCGCGGTGGTCGGCGAGCGCGCGCTCGGCGAAAGCCTGCATCTCGCGACCGCCCGCGCCCACAGCCTCCTGCAGCGTGCCGCGCATATCGGCGATCACGGTGTCGATATCAAACGCCATCAATCGTCTCCCCCCTGCTTGGCTTGTTCGCCACGCGCCATGGCGCGGAACATGCGGGCGAACTGATCGCGGTGGCGTTTCGCTCGGAATTCCCCGTACGTGTCGTCGTCGCGATGCAGCTCGCGGCTGTCCTGCCACTGCGCTACGAGCAGCTCGGCCTGCTCAGTGGATGCCGCGTTCAGCGGCCGGATCTCGTTGCGCAGCACCAGCGCCCGCAGATCGCTCTCGATGCGGTTGTAGTCGTCGCGGAACGCCGCATAGCCGCGCTCCTCGGCGGGGGTGTCGAGCAATTCGACCCAGAACCGATCGACCTCGGTCGCTAGGCGGAGCAGTTCCTCCTCGACCGCGCGATCGCGCTCGGCGACATACTCGACCGTGCAGCCTGCCGCAAGCGCCAGGGATAGCAGTAGTGCGACGAGCCAGCGCACGCCGTGAATGGAGAGTGGATGGGTGGTCATCGGTGCAGCCTCCCTGTGCATTGCGGCCCGACCCTGGGGGCGGGCGGATTCTAGACCGCACGGCAGCGCCAAGCCAACCCCTGCGTTTCGTCGGCGGCTGCCAGTGGATGAGTGGAGGCGCCAGCCCATGGCCGAGATGATCGAACGCTGTCTGCAGGTGCGCGGTGCTTCACTCTACTACCGGCTGTGGCCGGCGCCGCAGAGCGAGCGGGTGCTCGTGCTGATGCACGGATTCGCCAGCAACTCGACGCGCTGGCTCCATTATGTGCAGACGAGCGCGTTACAGGGTCGCTGGAATCTGCTCTGCCCCGATCTGCGCGGTCATGGCCACTCTCCCTGGCGTGGCCGGCTGACCAGCGACCATTGGGCGGCCGATCTCGCCGCCATCCTCGATGCCGAGGGCTTCGAGCGTTCGGCGGTTGGCGGGCACTGCCTGGGGGCCAACACGGCGCTTCACTTTGCCCACCGTTATCCCGCACGGACACGCTCGCTGGTCTTGGTCGAGCCTTTGGAGCCGCGCGCGCTGACTGGTAGGCTGGAGCAGATGCGGAAGCTGCGCGGGTTGCTTCCGTGGGTAGCCGCGGTCGTACGTGCGGGCAATGCCCTCGGCTTGCGGCGGCGGCAGTTGCCGGTGCTGGATCTGGCGGAACTCGACCGCCAGACGCGGGCCGCGATCGCCGACACCGGCGATGCGAGCGTGCTGACCGGGCGCTACGGCAGCGTCCGCCACGATCTGCGGTACATGGCGACAGCGGCCTATGTGCAGGCACTGGGAGAGGTCGTGCGACCACTGCCACCGCTGGATGGGCTGGATTGCCCCGCGCTGGCTCTACTATCGGCCGGCGGCCTCTTCGGTGATCCCCGCATCACCCGAAAGACGCTGGAGACGCTGCCATCGGTGCGGATCGAGGAGATCGATGCCCACCACTGGATACCCACCGAACAACCCCGCGCGATGGCGGATCGTATTGATACCTGGCTGCTAACCGGTGAAGGCGGATGACGCGCGCTGCGTCGTCCTCGGCAAAACATGAACGCACATGGACAAATTGTCATGTGACGTACAGTACGGGGAGGCGCTCGGCCTGAAACCATTGGCTCCGTCGCGTTCGCCCTTGCTGGAGATTCATCGGGGCGGCCGAACATTCTGAACTTTGAGGAGCAATCGAGTATGACGACCTTAATTCGTAGTAAGCGTAACCTGGTGCTCGCCACCGTGTTTGCCGTCCCCTTTATCTGGGCCCCGATGACGGTCGCCGGCGAGATGGAAATGGAGGAACCGCCGCAGGTCGAGGTCTCCGATGAAGAGATCCAGGCCTTTGCCGCGGCGATGATGGACGTCCAGGAGCTCGGGCAGGAGTGGACCCAGCGCATGCAGGAGACCGAGGATCAGGAAGAGCTGAACCAGATGCAGCAGGAGGCTCAGGAAGAGATGATCGGTGCGATTGAGGACCACGGCATGACCGTGGAGGAGTACAACGAGATCGCCACTGCTGCGCAGCAGGATCCCGAGCTCGCGCAGGAGATCGAGCAGGCGGTGCAGTAAGCCCGACCGCTTGATCTCACCAGCGTAACCAGCAGAGGGCCGGCCCAGCGCCGGCCCTCGCTGTGTCGAACGTAATCGGCATCATCCTCACTGCCGAGTGGGGATTTCGTCGCGATGCCAACCCATCCGCGGTGCGTTGCTCGGGCCGCCTTGCTCCTTCCCCGTGCTGGATATCGGTTGCTCGAAGGCGGTCGGCTTGCGCCAATGCGGGCACTCGGTCGATGAGCGGATTGCCGGTGAACGCAGGCCTTCACTCACTCCACATCGAGCAGTTCCAGCCAGTGGCGTACGGGCAGGTCGGTGCCGGTGGCGAGGTGCGTCTGGCAGCCGATGTTGGCCGTGGCGATCAGCTCGGGGTGGCCCGACTGGAGGTTGTCGAGCTTGCGGTTGCGTAGCTCGGTCGCCCATTCGGGCTGGAGCAGCGAGTAGGTGCCGGCGGAGCCGCAGCAGATGTGGGCGTCGGGAAGCGCGGTCAGGCGGAAGCCGAGACGGCGCAGCAGGGCCTCAACGCGGCCGCCGAGCTTCTGGCCGTGCTGCAGGGTGCAGGGGGCGTGGAAGGCGATGCGTTCCGGGGCATCGGACGCGCGCTTGAGGCGGGACTCTTCCTGTAGCAGGAACTCGACCGGATCAACGGTGAGTTCGCTGACGCGGCGTGCCTTTTCCGCATAGTTCGGGTCATCACTCAGCAGGTGGCCGTACTCCTTGACCTGGAGGCCGCAGCCGCTGGCGTTGACGATGATGGCCTCGGCGCCGGCTTCGATGTGCGGCCACCAGCTGTCGATGTTGCGGCGCACGTGCACCCGCGCGGCTTCGGGGTGGCCCAGGTGCTGATCGATGGCACCGCAGCAGGCGGCGCCCGGTGTCCGTTCGGTGCCGATGCCCAGGCGATCAAGCAGGCGCGCCGTTACCGGGTTGATCTCCGGCTGCAGGGCAGGCTGGACGCAACCTTCGAGCAGCAGGACGCGACGCGTGTGCTCTGTGGCCTGCGGCCAGGCGGGAGTCGGGCGCGTCGGCGGGATTTTCGTGCGCAGGCGACCGGGGAGCAGCGGGCGCAGGGTGCGGCCGCTGGCGAGCAGGGCGGCGAACAGGCGCGGGCGCGGCAGTACCCGCCGCAACAGGGCGCGCGTGGCCCGGTCGGTGGCGCTGCGCGGTACTCGCGCCTCCACCTGCTGGCGGCCGATGTCGAGCAGGCGGGCGTAGCCGACACCGGAGGGGCAGGTGGTCTCGCAGTTGCGGCAGGTCAGGCAGCGGTCGAGGTGCATCTGCGTGGTCGCGCTGGGTTCCGCGCCTTCAAGGACTTGCTTCATCAGGTAGATGCGCCCGCGTGGGCTGTCGCGCTCGTCGCCGCTGAGCTGATAGGTCGGGCAGGTGGCCAGGCAGAAGCCGCAATGGGTGCACTTGCGCAGGATGGCCTCGGCCTCCTGGCCTTCCGGGGTGGCACGCACGGCCTCGGTCAGGTGGGTCTGCATTACAGCCCCTCGTACATGCGGCCCGGATTGCAGATGTGCCCGGGATCGAAGGCCGCCTTGATGTGCTCGTGCAGGCGGCGGTTGGCATGGGGCAGCGGCTGGAAGACGTTGGCATCGCGCGGGCCACCGCGGAACAGCGTCGCGTGGCCGCCGCACTCGGCCGTGGCGGCGAACACACTGGCCGCATCGGCCTCGGTGCGGTGCCAGGCGGTCTGGCCGTTCCAGTCGAGGATGCGGGTGCCGGGCAGCCGTGGCGGCGGTGTCTGCGGGGGCAGTGAGATCCGCCACAGCGGTGGGCCAGCGGCGAGGAAGAAGGGCAGCGTGTGGTCGCGCAGTCCCGTCCAGAATGCGTCCGCATCACCGAGGTGGTCGCCGCCGAGGCGTTCGAGACCGGCATCGACGGCGCCCTGCGTGCCGCCGAGGCGGATGTAGAGGCGCTCGCCGTCGTGCATGGCGGCGGTGACCGGGGCCCCGGCGCAATAGGCCTCTTCGACTTGGGCGAAGCCCTGCTCCGCCGGCAGCTCGAGCGTCCGGGTCGCCGTGGCCGCGGGGCGCGGCAGCACCTTCAATGAGATCTCGGTGAGCACGCCAAGCATGCCCAGGCTGCCCGTGGCCAGCCGGGCAATATCGTATCCGGCAACGTTCTTCATCACTTCGCCGCCGAAGCGCAGATGCTCGCCACGGCCGTTGATGAGGCGGATGCCGAGGACGAAGTCGCGTGCGCTGCCGGTCCAGGGGCGCGCGGGCCCGGAGAGGCCAGTGGCGATGGCGCCGCCGAGGGTGGCGCGGCCACCGCTGAAGTGGGGCGGCTCGAAGGGCATCATCTGGTCCGCCTTGCGCAGCTCCGCCTCGATCGCGCGCAGCCGCGTGCCGGCGCGTGCGGTGAGCACGAGTTCGGTCGGCTCGTAGCTGACGATGCCGCGGTGGCCGGCGACGTCGAGCGGTTCGCCGGTCGGGCTGCGGCCGTAGAACGCCTTGCTGGCGCCGCCACGGATGCACAGGGCCGTGCCCGCCTCGGCGGCCGTACTCACGGCTGCGATCAGTTCGTTGCTGCGATCGGTACCGCTGGTCATCAGAAACGGGGGATCTCCGGGTGGGGCAATTGGCCGTGGTGGACGTGCATGGCCCCGAACTCGGCACAGCGGTTGAGCGTCGGGATCGCCTTGCCCGGGTTGAGCAGGCCCTTCGGGTCGAAGGCGGCCTTCAGGGCGTGGAACTGCTCGATCTCGGCGGCGGGGAACTGGACGCACATCTGGTTGATCTTCTCCATGCCGACGCCGTGCTCGCCGGTCACCGTGCCGCCAACCTCGACGCACAGTTCCAAGATGCGCCCGCCCAGCTCTTCGGTGCGCTCGAACTCGCCGGGAACGTTGCCGTCGTAGAGCACCAGCGGATGGAGGTTGCCGTCGCCGGCATGGAAGACGTTGACCACGGGCAGGCCATACTCGCCACTCAGTTCGCGCATGCGCTGGAGTACATGGGCGAGGTGCTTGCGCGGGATGGTGCCGTCCATGCAGTAGTAGTCGGGCGAGATGCGGCCGACAGCGGGGAAGGCTGCCTTGCGCCCGGCCCAGAAGCGCGCCTTCTCCGCGTCGTCGCGGGCGACGCGGACCTCGATGGCGCCATGGCGTTCGAGCAGCGTTGAGACCTCTTCGACCTGGTCGGCGACCTCGCCGGCATTGCCGTCGAACTCGCCGATGAGGATGGCTTCGGCGTCGGTGGGGTAGCCGGCGTGGACGAAGTCCTCGGCGGCCTGGATCGCGGGGCCGTCCATCATCTCCAGGCCGGCGGGAATAATCCCGGCGGCGATGATGGCGGCCACGGCGGTCCCGGCCCGCTCGACATCGTTGAACGAAGCCAGCAGCACGCTGCGCACGGGTGGATGGGGCAGCAGCTTGACGGTGATGTCGGTGATGACGCCGAGCATGCCTTCGGAGCCGTGGATGGCCGCCAGCAGGTCGAGGCCGGGGGCGTCCAGGCTCTCGCCACCGAGCGTGATGGTCTCGCCGTCGATGGTGATTAGGGTGGCGGCGACGACGTTGTGTACGGTCAGCCCGTACTTCAGGCAGTGCACCCCGCCGGCGTTCTCGGCGACATTCCCGCCGATGGAGCAGGCGATCTGCGATGAGGGGTCGGGGGCGTAGTAGAGGCCGTGCGGGGCGGCCGCCTCGGAGACGGCGAGGTTGCGCACGCCGGGCTCGACCTTCGCCAGCCGCCGCTCGGGGTCGAGTTCGAGGATGCGGTTGAAGCGCGCCATCGACAAGAGCACACCTTGCGGATGGGGCAGCGAGCCGGCCGAGAGGCTGGTGCCGGCACCGCGGGTGACGACGGGGACTTCGAGGTCGTGGCAGATGGCGAGGATTTGATGGACCTGGTCGACCGTGTGCGGGATGACCGCGACTTTCGGTAGTACGCGGTAGCCCGAGAGGCCGTCGCACTCGTAGGGGCGGAGCTGCTCGTGTTCGACGAGCAGGTCATCGGTGGCGAGTACTTCGCCGAGGCGTTGGATCAACCGCTCACGTTCGACATCGAAGCGGCAGTCCTCGTCGCGATAGATCTGGACCACGCGTGTTGCCCCTCACAGGCTACAGAACCGCCATGCTCGCGCCGATATCCCGCGGGCTCAAGGGGTATCCTGCGCCTTGGTGAGTGACAACGCCGGCTCGCGGACACGCTGCGAGACCGTGTCGTGGTGCAGCGAGGCGGCGGGTCCTTCTACGGGGACCGCTCAAGTCCTCCCTGGGCGCTTGGGGTGCGGCGTTGGCCGCGAGCCTTGCTTGGAAAAGCGGTCGCAAGCAGGTTCGCGGCCAAGGCCGCGAACCTGCTCGGAAGGGCCTTTTTGCGCATTCGGCACCTCGGCAAGCGCCGAACGGGCTTTACGGAATGTAGCGTACGCCGATGCCGTGGAAGTCGCTGTCCGGATTGCCCTCGTCGGGCTGGATTACGTCGACGAGCGATCCGTCTTCGAGGCTGAGCACGCTGAATCCCGGTGTGTCGCCCTCGGCCACGTGTGCCGCGGAGACGGGGTTGGGCCCGCGCAGCGAGACGTAGATGTGATCGTTGAACGGCGAGACCGCCATGATGTCGGGCGTGCCGCCGAGTTCGTCGAACTCGCCCGTCACTTCGAAGGTCTCGGCGTCGATGATGATGCCGTCGTCGCTGACGCGGTTGACCAGCCAGAACTCGCTGCCGTTGGCGGTCAGCCAGGCGCCGTGCGCGTCAATACCGCGACTGTCGCGCTGTTCACCGAATTCGAACGTCTCGGTATCCATGACGTACCAATGGCCCGCTTCGCCGGAGCCGCCGGTGAGCAGCATCTGTTCGCGGTCCGCCGTCGGCACGGTGCCGCAGTTTACGGCCAGCTTGTCGGGGCCGACGACGTGGTCGAGTTCAAAGGTCTCGGTGTTGAGCACCACGAGACCACCCGCATCGAGCGCCGGCCCGAGTGTGATGAAGGCGTGCTCGCCGCCGGGGCCGTATTCGTGGCAGATCGGTCCCGAGTCCACGAACTGGTCACGGTTTTCGGCGAAAAGCGGGTCGTCGGCGATGGTCAGCGAGCGCCCAAGGCCCTTGCTGAAGCGCTCTTCGTCGAGATCGGCGGTGAGCTCGACGATCTCGCCGTCCCACTGCTCGTCGGGCGAGCCGATTACGTCGACGATGATGGCGCTGTCGTCGGGCGTGAATGAGGCCATGTGGGTCCGCGGGCCGGTCTCGATGATGTCGACCACCTGGCGGTCCTCGGTGCGCATGATGGTCACGTCGCCCGAGGCGGTGCTCGCGATCGCCGCATACTCGTGGGTACTGTTGAACGCGATCATGTGCGGGACCTCGACGCCGTAGAAGCCGAGGTCGACCTCGTCGACGAGTTCATGGTCGGCGTCGTAGACATAGACCTTGTTCGTGCCCTGATCGAGCGCCCAGATCTCGTAGCTGCTCGGATCATCGGGCGCTTCCATGGCCGCCTGGCCCGTCAGCGGGATCGCTGCGGCCAGGAGCAGCGACAGGGCTGCGGTCGTGCCCGGGATAGGGCGGGTGGTTGTGTGTCGCATCGGTACTACTCCCCGGAATATTTATATACCAATTTCATCTAAATAGAGTATTTCAGGCTATTAGATGAGAATAAGCACTATAGCGCAACTCCTGGGGGATCCCAAATCCCTCGTTGGCGCTGATCCGCTGACCTTGCTCGTGGTCGTGCCAGTCGTTAGTGTCGAGTGTGGAACTGGGGGTGCCCGCCCAGTGCGCGGGCTGAGAGAGTCCCTTGGAACCTGATCCGGCGGTACGCCTGTGGCGTGCCCACCGGCGGAGGGAAGTTCCGGTTCGGACCGCCAGCCGTGGTGTGTGCGGTCCCGCCAGTCGATGGGATCCCCAACCTGGCTCGCCGGCTTGTCTCCGCAGTACCTGTTGCCCTGGAGACAGCCCAATGAATACACGAGCAAACGAGCATCTCGCAGAGGCGGCCGAGCGCCTCTCCAGTGAGGTCACCTGCCCTCTGCCGGCGTCGCGCAAGACGCACATTGCGGGTTCCCGGCCCGATCTGCGCGTGGCCATGCGCGAGATCGAGCTGGCGCCGACGCGCACAACGGACGGGCTACGCACCAATCCGCCCCTGCCCGTCTACGACACCTCGGGGCCCTACACCGACAGCGAGGCGGTCATCGATCTGCGTTGCGGCTTGGCGCCGGTCCGTGCCGACTGGATCCGTGAGCGCGGCGACACCGAGGCCCTGGCCGGTCCTTCGTCCGCCTACGGCCGCGAGCGCGCGAGCGACCGCCAGCTCGCCCCGCTGCGTTTCCCGGATGTGCCGCCACCGCGGCGCGCCCGCGCCGGGCACACCGTGACGCAGATGCACCTGGCGCGTCGCGGCATCGTGACCCCGGAAATGGAGTACATCGCCATCCGCGAGAACGCCCGGCGCGAGGCGGTGAGCGATCTCGATCTCCACCAGCGCCATCCGGGCGAGCCCTTCGGTGCCACGCTGCCCGAGGCGATCACGCCCGAGTTTGTGCGCGAAGAGGTCGCGCGGGGGCGCGCCATCATCCCGGCGAATATCAACCACCCGGAGAGCGAGCCGATGATCATCGGCCGCAACTTCCGCACCAAGGTCAACGCCAATATCGGCAACTCGGCCGTGACGTCTTGCGTTGCCGAGGAGGTCGAGAAGATGGTCTGGGCGGCGCGCTGGGGGGCGGACACGATCATGGATCTGTCCACGGGCAAGCACATCCACGAGACCCGCGAATGGATTCTGCGCAACAGCCCGGTGCCGGTCGGCACGGTGCCAATCTATCAGGCGCTGGAGAAGGTCGCCCGGCCCGAGGAGCTGACCTGGGAGATCTTCCGTGACACGCTGGTCGAGCAGGCCGAGCAGGGCGTGGACTACTTCACCATCCACGCCGGCGTGCGCCTGGCGCACATCCCGCTGACGGCGAACCGCGTCACTGGCATCGTCTCGCGCGGCGGCTCGATCATGGCGAGCTGGTGCCTGGCCCACCACACCGAGAGCTTCCTCTACACGCATTTCGCCGAGATTTGCGAGATCATGGCCGCCTACGATGTGTCGTTCTCGCTCGGCGACGGCTTGCGCCCGGGTTCGATTGCGGACGCCAATGATCGGGCCCAGTTCGCGGAGTTGGAGACGCTGGGCGAGCTGACGCGGATCGCCTGGGACCACGATGTCCAGGTGATGATCGAGGGCCCGGGGCACATCCCGATGCAGCTCATCAAGGAGAACATGGAGCGCGAGCTGGCCGAGTGCATGGAGGCGCCCTTCTACACCCTCGGCCCGCTCACCACCGACATCGCGCCCGGCTACGATCACATCACCTCCGCGATCGGCGCGGCGCAGATCGGTTGGTACGGCTGTGCGATGCTCTGTTACGTGACACCGAAAGAGCATCTCGGCCTGCCCAATCGTGACGATGTGCGCGAGGGACTGGTCGCCTATCGCATCGCCGCCCATGCCGCCGATCTGGCCAAGGGCCATCCGGCGGCACAGATCCGCGACAATGCGCTGTCCAAGGCGCGCTTCGAGTTCCGCTGGGAGGATCAGTTCAATCTCGGCCTCGACCCCGAACGGGCGCGTGAATACCACGACGAGACCCTGCCGCAGGAGGGCGCGAAGACGGCA